>JBKJTE010000401.1:0-42576 GCA_046590495.1 Gemmatimonas sp.
CAGTACCGCATCATCGATTTCAAGCGCAACAAGCCGGGCATCATCGCCACGGTGCGCGAAATCGAATACGATCCGAATCGTTCGGCGCGTATCGCGCTGCTCGAGTACGCGGACGGCGAGAAGCGCTACATCCTGCACCCGAAGGGGCTGAAGCAGGGTGACAGCGTGGTCTCGGGTCCCGGCAGCGACTTCCGCGTCGGCAATTCGATGCCGCTCAAAGAAATCCCGCTCGGCACCTCGGTACACAACATCGAGCTCAAGATCAGCAAGGGCGGCCAGATGGCTCGCTCGGCCGGTGCCTTCGCCCAGGTTGTGGCCAAGGAAGGCGAGTACGTGACGCTGCGTTTGGGCAGCACCGAAATGCGCCTCGTGCACGGCAACTGCACCGCCACGATCGGTGAAGTCGGCAACTCGGAGCATGAGCTGCAGACGCACGGCAAGGCGGGCAAGAGCCGTTGGTTGGGCAAGCGTCCGAAGGTCCGTGGTGAAGTCATGAACCCGGTCGACCACCCGCACGGCGGTCGTACTCGCGGTGGACGGAATGTGGTGAGCCCGTGGGGCAAGCCCGAAGGTGTGAAGACGCGCAACAAGAAGAAGTCGTCGACGCGTCTGATCGTGCGCGGCCGCAAGCGCGGCAAAGCCACACAGTGATCCGCTAGCTAAGCCCGAGACCCGATATGTCGAGAAGTATCAAGAAAGGTCCATTCGTTGCTGAGCGCCTCGAGACGAAAGTCCTCGGGATGAATGCTCGTAACGAGAAGAAGGTGGTTAAAACGTGGTCGCGTGCGAGCACGATTCTGCCCGAGTTCGTCGGGCACACCTTCGCCGTGCACAACGGGAACAAGTTCATCCCGGTGTACGTGACGGAAAACATGGTGGGGCACAAACTCGGTGAGTTTTCGCCGACGCGTCTCTTCCGTGGTCACGCCGGCCAGAAGGCAGTCGATAAGAAGGCCAGTGGCGTGCCAAAGGGAGGCAAGTAATCCATGGCTACCAAGAAGAACGGCATTGAGGCGTACGCCATCCAGCGTACCACGCGTCAGTCGCCGTACAAGATGCGCCTGGTGATCGACCAGATCCGCGGACAGCGCGTGAACGATGCGCTGGCGTTGCTCAAGTTCTCTAAAAAGCACGCTGCGGTGCAGATCGAAAAGACGCTGAATAGTGCTGTTGCAAACGCAGAGCAGGCGGCCCGGAAAGCCAACACGTCGCTCGATGTCGACGCGCTGGTGATTACCAAGGCCATCGTGAACGAAGGCCCGAAGCTGAAGCGTTGGACGCCGGCGGCCATGGGCCGTGCGACGCCGATGTTGAAGCGGACGAGCCACGTCGAGATCATCGTGGCGGAGGCGGTGCGCTAATGGGACAGAAGACCAATCCGATCGGGTTTCGCCTCGGTGTCACGAAGAACTGGCGCTCGACCTGGTACGCGAAGAAGGAGATGCCGGCACTCATCCGCGAGGATGCGCTGATCCGGAAGTACCTCAAGGCGCGCCTCGACAACGCCGCGATCGCCGACGTGCGCATCGAGCGCAAGCCGGGGAAGGTGGTGGTGACGATTCACACCGGCCGTCCGGGCGTGGTGATCGGCAAGAAGGGCGCGGAAGTCGACAAGTTGCGTGACGAACTCACGCAGCTGTCGGGCAAGGAAGTCGGGATCAACGTTGAAGAGATCAAGCGCCCCGAAGTCGAGGCCCAGCTGGTGGCCGACAATATCGCCGCGCAGCTCTCGCAGCGTATCTCGTTCCGCCGCGCGATGAAGCGCGCCGTCCAGAGCGCGATGCGCATGGGCGCGCTGGGTATCAAGATCAAGTGTGGCGGCCGCTTGGGCGGCGCCGAAATCGCACGCGTCGAAGGGTACCACGAGGGTCGGGTGCCTCTGCACACGCTGCGCGCCGACATCGATTACGCCACCAGCACGGCGAAGACCACCTACGGCACCATCGGTGTGAAGGTGTGGGTCTTCAAGGGTGAAATCGTTGACGATCGTCGCGGCAAGACCTACTCGACCGGCGTCTAAGGAGACCTAACGATGCTGAGTCCGAAGCGGGTCAAGTTCCGCAAGATGTTCAAGGGCCGCACGACCGGCCTGGCACACCGTGGCGCTGAAGTGTCCTTCGGGACCTACGGCCTCAAGGCGATGGAGCCGGGTTGGGTGACGAGCCGTCAGATTGAAGCAGCCCGTGTGGCGCTCACGCGCCACATCAAGCGTGGCGGCAAGGTGTGGATCCGGATTTTCCCGGACAAACCGATCACGAAAAAGCCGGCAGAAACCCGCATGGGCAAGGGCAAGGGACCGCCAGAAGGATGGGTGGCCGTGGTGAAGCCGGGTCGCGTGATGTTCGAGCTCGAGGGCGTGACGCGCGAAGTGGCCGAGACGGCCATGGCGCTGGCGGCCGCGAAGATGGGTATCAAAACCAAGTTCGTGATGCGAGAGGAGGCGGTGACCAATGAAGGCTGATGAGATCCGCGGACTGGCTGACACGGAAGTGACGGCCCGCATCGCAGAGCTGGAAGAGGAGCGCTTTCGCCTCCGATTCCGCAGTGGGACGGAAGCGCTGGAGGAGCCGTTGCGCCTCCGCAGCCTCCGCAGGGACATCGCGCGCCTGCAGACAGTGCTGCGGGAGCGTGCGCTCGGGCTCAAGCGTGGCGTAAGTGCGCCGGCGCCTGTCGCAAAGAAGGCGCCCGCCAAAAAGGCGGCAGCGAAGAAGGCCCCTTCTAAGGCCCGCAGCCGCTAACCGGGAACATGATGATGACGGATACGCAGAACGCGACAGGCGCCTCGCAGAATGGCGCCGCCGAACGGACCGCGCGGAAGATGCGCGTGGGACTGGTCGTGAGCGACAAGATGGACAAGACAGTGGTGGTGCGCATTGATCGCCGCATGCCGCACCCGCAGTACGGCAAAATGGTGACGCGTACCCGGCGCTTGAAGGCCCACGACGAGGAGAACTCGGCGAAGGTCGGAGACACGGTGCGCATCATGGAGACCCGGCCCTTGTCGAAGGACAAGCGGTGGCGCCTGGTCGAGATCGTCGAGCGCGCGCGCTAAGGGAAACCAGCCATGATCCAGCAAGAATCCATCGTGAAGGTTGCGGACAACAGCGGCGCCAAGCGCGCCCTGGTGATCCGTGTGTTGGGCGGGACCCGCCGCCGCTATGCCGGCCTTGGTGACAAGGTCATCGTCGCGGTCAAGGACGCGCTCCCCAACGGCACCGTGAAGAAGTCCGATGTCGCGAAGGCCGTGGTCGTTCGCACGGTCAAGGAAACGCGTCGCAAGGACGGTAGCTACATCCGCTTCGACGAGAACGCCGTCGTCATCATCGATGACAAGGGCGAACCGAAAGCGACTCGTATCTTCGGTCCCGTGGCGCGCGAGCTCCGCGAGAAGCGTTACATGAAGATCGTCTCGCTGGCGCCTGAGGTGCTGTGAGATGCGGATCAACAAATACTACAAGACCGATCGCGGGCAGCGGCTTGGCCATGGGCGTCATGCGCTCAAGGCCTCGCGCGAAGCGATTCATGTCACGAAGGGTGATACCGTTCGCGTGATGCGCGGCGACGACAAGGGGAAGGAAGGGAAGGTCCTTCAGGTGTACCCCAAGACGGGCCGCATCAAGGTGGAAGGGATCAACATCGTGAAGAAGCACCGCAAGGCGCGTACGGCTGAAGAGCAGAGCGGCATCATCGAGATGGCCGCCCCGTTCCACGCGTCAAACGTGATGCTGCTCGATTCCAAGACTGGTAAGCCGACGCGCGTGAAGGCGCGCATCGACACCGACGGCACCAAAGAGCGTGTCGGCGTGAAGAGCGGCGAAGTCATCCCCCGCGCACGCTGACCCGGAGCATAGACCATGGCGACCAAGGAAAAGGCCGGCGCGAAGTCCGGCGGCAAGGCAGCAGGTGGCAAGGGTGGCGCAGCCAAGGGCGGCGGCACCAAGGGTGGAGCCCCGGCAGGCAAGAGTGGCAAGAGCAAGAGCGGCAAGGCAGGACAGCCGCGTCAGGCGATCGACTTCACCAAGCGTGAGCATGGTGGTTCGGCGATCGCGGTAGCCGCGCCACGCCTCAAGACACACTACGAGACGACCGTTCGTCCGGCGCTCGCAAAGCAGTTCGGTTTCGTCAACACGCACCAGATCCCGACGCTCGAAAAGATCGTGATCAACTGCGGCGTTGGCGAAGCGGTGAAGCAGCCCAAGCTGCTCGACGTGGTGGTCGAAGAGTTGGCGCTGATCACAGGCCAGAAGCCGGTTCGTCGCAAGGCCAAGAAGTCGATCTCGAACTTCGGGCTGCGTGAAGGACAGGAGATCGGTGCATCGGTGACGATGCGCGGCGCTCGTATGTGGGAGTTCCTCGATCGCTTCGTGACGGTCGCTTGCCCGCGTATCCGCGACTTCCGCGGACTCGGCACGCGCTCGTTCGACGGTCGCGGCAACTATACGCTCGGCGTCAAGGAACAGACGATCTTCCCGGAGATCAGCTATGACGCGATTGAGTCGATCCACGGAATGGACATCACGTTCGTGACGACAGCGGCCAAAGACGAGCATTCGTTCGCGCTGCTTCATCAGCTCGGCATGCCGTTCAAGGGCGACGACAAGCCTGTCATCCCGAAGCCGGCGCAGCCAACAGCTGCTGCCGCTGCGGCCTGACGCTCACTCATCCAGCACAGAGTCCATGGCAAAGACGAGCAAGTTGGCCCGCAATGCGCAGCGCAAGGAACTGGTCGCCCGTTTCGCGACCAAGCGCGCTGCACTGAAGGCCATCATCCAGAATCCGAAGACCACGCAGGAAGACAAGCTCACCGCGATCAATGCGCTGCATAAGATGCCGCGCGATTCGTCGGCGACGCGCGTGCGGAACCGCTGCAGCATGAGCGGACGCCCGCGCGCATTCCTTCGCACCTTTGGACTGAGCCGCATTGCGCTCCGCGATATGGCCTTGAACGGCCTGATCCCGGGTGTGCGTAAGGCGAGCTGGTAGTACTTCCAACCACTAAGTACGGAGTGGTGAGTTCGAGTTACGGGTGGTGAGTTACTCGGTACTCATGACTCGAACTGCCTACTCGGTACTCAGTGGTTCATTATTCACTTCCTACAGGTCCGGCCTGCCCGGATACCATAGGAGCACTACGAAAGCATGAGTCTTAACGACCCTATCGCGGACATGCTCACCCGACTGCGCAACGCCTGCGCATCGAAGCATCGCCGCGTCGACATGCCGCTGTCAAAGATCAAAGTCGAGATCGCGCGCATCCTGAAGGAGAACAGCTTCATCCAGGACTACCGTACGGTTGAACTGGAAGACGGCAAGTTCGCGCTCCGCGTGATCCTCAAGTACGCGCATGGCGGCCAGTCGGTGATCCGTGAAGCGAAGCGCATCTCCACGCCCGGCCTGCGGAAGTACGTCGGCGCGCAGGAGATCCCGCGTGTGCGCAACGGACTTGGCATGGCGATCCTCAGCACCTCCAAGGGGATCATGTCCGGCCGCACGGCTCGCTCCACGAACACCGGGGGCGAACTGCTCGCCCTCGTCTGGTAAGGACCGCTCCCATGTCACGTATCGGAAAACGCCCCATCCCGGTTCCGGCCGGGGTCAGTGTGGCGATCAACGGGAACACGGTGAGCGTGAAGGGCCCCAAGGGCGAACTTTCGCGTACGCTCCCTGGCGACATCACGGTGGCGCAGGAAGGCACCGACATCGTCGTCAAGCGCCCGTCTGATGAAGAGAAGCACAAGGCGTTGCACGGACTTTCGCGCACGCTGGTCGCAAACATGGTGGAAGGCGTAACGTCGGGTTTCGCCAAGACGCTCGAAATCAGCGGTGTCGGCTACAAGGCTGAAGTGAAGCCCTATGGCGTGCTGCTTTCGCTCGGCTTCTCGCACACCATCGAATACAAGTCGCCGGCTGGCGTGAAGATTTCTGCGCCGAACCCGACGACGGTGCTGGTTGAAGGACAGAGCAAGGAACTGGTTGGCCAGGTCGCCGCCGAGATCCGCAGTTTCCGGAAGCCGGAGCCGTACAAGGGCAAGGGCGTCAAGTACAAGGGCGAAGTCGTTCGGCGTAAGGCCGGCAAGGCGGGAGGCAAGTAATGGCCAAGATCGCGATCCCGCGTACGAACTCGGAGCGGCGCGCGCGCCGTCATCTGCGTGTACGCAAAGCGGTGAACGGTACGTCGGAGCGTCCGCGCCTCGTCGTCTTCCGCTCGCTGAAACACATCTATGCTCAGATCGTGGACGACGTCACGCAGAAGACGCTGTTGACCGTCGGCGACGAGAAGATGGAAGGAACGAAGTCGGAGCGCGCGCTTGCCGTCGGCAAGTCGGTCGCCGAAAAGGCGAAGGCGGCGGGCATTGCCAAGGTCGTTTTCGACCGCGCCGGTTACCAGTACCACGGCCGAGTGAAGGCTGTGGCAGATGGCGCCCGTGAGGGCGGCCTGGAGTTCTGATATGGCAAACGCAGCAGGAGCAGGTGGCGCGCCAGGCGGCAGCGCCCGTAGCGGTGGCGGTCCCGGCGGACGTGGTCGCGGTGGCCCAGGTGGCGGACGTGGTGGCCCAGGTGGCGGCCGCGGACGTGGACCTGGCGGCCCGGGCGGCGGTCCTGGTGGACCCGGTGCTGGACGTGGACGTGGCCCAGGCGGCGAGGGTGGCGGCCCAGGCGGTCGTGATGGTCGTGGACGTGGCGGCGAAGGCGGCCGTCCCGGTCAGGAACGCGAGCAGAGCGATCTTGTCGAAAACGTGATCGCGATCAATCGCGTCGCGAAAGTAGTGAAGGGTGGTCGTCGCTTCTCGTTCAACGCGCTCGTCGCGGTGGGCGATGGTCAGGGCAAGGTTGGTTTTGCCACGGGCAAGGCGAACGAAGTCTCGGAAGCGGTTCGGAAGGCGGTGGATGCGGCGCGTCGCAACATGGTGACGATTCCGCTCACCGGCTCGACGATTCCGCACGAAGTGGTCGGCAAGCATGGCGCCGGTAAGGTGCTCATGAAGCCCGCCGCTCCCGGTGCTGGTGTGATCGCAGGTGGTGCCGTTCGCGCCATTCTCGAGTGCGCCGGAATCCACGACATCCTGACCAAGTCGCTCGGCTCCACGAACCCGCATAACATGGTGCTCGCGGCGCTCGACGGCCTGCAGCATCTGATCACCGTCGAACAGGCGGCGAAGGAGCGCGGGATCGAGGTGTGGCAGGTCGGGTATAAGTCCCGCGCCAAGTCGCGCTCGGAAGTGCCTGACCTTCGCAAGGCAGCCGTTACGGCCGCCGGGGTGGCATAATGGCCCGCACATTCGTTTGGCATCCGTCCAAAGGCCCAGCCAAGACGCCGAAGTTGCAGGCGCCGACAGCTGGTAAGGTTCTGATCACGCAGGTGCGCAGCGGTA
Source organism: Gemmatimonas sp. (assembly GCA_046590495.1). GTDB lineage: Bacteria > Gemmatimonadota > Gemmatimonadetes > Gemmatimonadales > Gemmatimonadaceae > Gemmatimonas. Next base: position 7,374 of record JBKJTE010000401.1, read on the forward strand.
TCGGCCATTCGTGGCGGATGAACCGTACGCTCGCGGCGATCGGACTCAAGCATCATCAGGCGAGCGTCGTGCAGCAGGATTCCGCCTCGCTGCGCGGTCAGCTCAAGCATGTTCGTCACCTGGTGTCAGTGACGCCGGTGGAGGAGTAAGCAAGTGGCGACGAATTCAGGCGCCGAAGGCGCTGAGAAGATCGGGCTGCACAATCTCGCACCGGCTCCGGGCTCGCACCGGAACCGGAAGCGGATTGGTCGCGGTCCTGGTTCAGGCACCGGCAAGACGTCCGGCAAGGGACACAAGGGTTCCATGGCGCGTTCTGGCCACGGCGGTCCTGGTGGCGGAAAGCCGCACTTCGAAGGCGGCCAGATGCCGATCACGCGTCGTATCCCGAAACGCGGGTTCACCAACCCGTTCAAGGAATACGCGCAGGAAGTGCGTCTCGACGCGCTGTCGGTCCTCACCGGCGACGAAGTGACGACAGAGACGCTGGTTGCAGCGGGACTCGTCCGTGATGGACATGGCCCGGCCAAGCTGCTCTCGAACGGCGAAGTGTCACGCGCGTTCACGGTTCGTGGCGTGAAGCTGAGCGCTTCGGCCAAAGCGAAGATCGAAGCGGCCGGTGGCCGCGTCGACGGCTAAGGAAGAGCCCCCGGCGAATGGCAGAGCAGAACAACAGGGCGGCCCAGGCCGTCGCCAACATCTACCAGACGCCTGAACTCTGGCAGAAGATCGTATTCACATTCGTGTGTCTGCTGATCTATCGCGTCGGTGCGCACATCACCGCGCCCGGTATCGACGTTCAGGCGCTGACGGACTACTTCTCGCGGCAACAGGGTGGCGGGTTGCTTGGCCTGTACGACCTGTTCGTCGGCGGTGGACTGTCGCGCGCCACAGTGTTTGCGCTCGGCATCATGCCGTACATCTCGGCGAGCATCTTCATCCAGATCGCCGGCGCTGTTGTGCCGACCGTCGACAAGATGCAGAAGGATGAAGAAGGTCGGAAAAAGCTGACGCAGTACACGCGCTACCTCACGGTGGTGCTTGCGTTGGTGCAGGCGTATGGGTTCGCACTGTTCACGGCTTCATTGCCGGCTGCGGTGTCGCGTCCGGGCCCGACGTTCATCATCCAGATGATGTTGTTCCTCACCACGGGCGCGATTTTCGTCATGTGGCTTGGTGAACAGATCACGGAGCGGGGACTGGGCAACGGTGCGTCGCTGATCATTTTCTTCTCGATCGTCGAGCGCATGTGGCCCGCGATCCTGCAGACCTTCCGCTTCGTGACGACTGGTGCAATTGCACCGCTGTCCTTGGTGGTCTTGGCTCTGGTGATGGTCGGCGTTGTTGCCGGCGTCGTTGCGATCACGGTCGCCGCTCGGCGGGTGTTGATTCAGATCCCGCAGCGCACAATGGCGCGTGGCCGTCAGCGTGAAGCCGCTCGCAATTTCATCCCACTGCGCATCAACACGGCCGGCGTCATGCCGATCATCTTTGCGCAGTCGGTGATCGTCATTCCGGGTGCAATCGCGCAGTTCAGCGGCAATGCGAAGGCGCAGGAAATTGCGGAGATGTTTAATCCGCAAGGTCCGAATCCGTGGCTCTACTTCGTGCTTTCTGCGATCCTGATCCTCCTGTTTACGTACTTCTACACGTCCATCATCTTCAATCCCGTCGATCTGGCGGAGAATCTGAAGAAGCAGGGTGGATTCGTTCCCGGCATCAAGCCGGGTGCGAAGACGGCGGAGTACATCGAGCAGGTTGTCGAGCGTATCACGTTGCCGGGCGCACTTTTTCTGACGTTCATCGCGCTCATGCCGATCGTGATTGCACGACTGGTGAACGTGCCGTTCGCATTCGGTGGCACGTCGCTCCTGATCGTCGTCGGTGTTGCTCTCGACACGATGGCGCAGATGCAGCAGCACTTGTTGCTGCGCAAGTACGATGGTTTCATGAAGAAGGGGCGCGTTCGCTTCCGCGGACGTCAGGCTACCGGTGGCTTCTAAGCACAGCTGAGTAATACGGAATGTTGATCGTCCTGCTTGGACCGCCGGGTGCGGGCAAGGGGACTCAAGGCGAGCGGCTTGCCGCTCGCCTTGACGTTCCCAAGATCGCGACTGGCGATGTGCTGCGAGCGGCAGTGCGTGAAGGAACCCCGCTCGGGCTGGAAGCAAAGGCCGCAATGGATCGCGGCGACCTGGTGCCGGACTCGGTCATCATGGGGATCATGGGTGAGGCGCTCGCGTCTCCTGAAGCGTCGAAGGGCGCGATTCTCGATGGTGTCGTGCGTACCACGCCACAGGCTGAAGGGCTCAAGGCGCAGTTGGCGCAGCTTGGACGCAAGGTCGACGCGGTGATCATGTTCGATATCGCGGAAGACGAGTTGGTGCGTCGACTGAGCGGTCGGACCACGTGCGATATCTGTCAGCGTCCGTTCTTTGGTCGTGAGCCCGGAGAGAAGTGCGCGGTGGATGGCCACTCCCCTGAAGGCACGCTGGTGCGCCGCAAAGACGACGAGCCCGACGCCGTCCGTAAGCGTCTGAGCGTGTATCGTGATCAGACGTCGCCCGTGATCAGCTGGTACGAAACCAACGGTGCAAAGCTCGTACACATCGACGCTATCGGCTCGCTCGAAGCGGTCGAAGCTCGCGTGACCAAGGCCCTCGAGAACTAACCATGGCCCTCGGGTCATCTGCTCCAACGACGCTGCTGAAATCACCGCGCGAAATCGAAGTCATGGCGCGCGGCGGTGCGATTCTGTACGCCGCGTTGCAAGTGATGAAGAAAGAAGTGCGTCCGGGCATTACGACGCTCGAACTCGATACAATCTGCGAGTCGTTCATTCGCTCGCATCCCGGTGCCGAGCCTGCATTCAAAGGGCTCTACGGCTTTCCCGGAAGCGCGTGCATTTCGGTGAACGAGGAGATCGTTCACGGCATTCCCTCGCGGAAACGCCCGCTCAGCGAAGGTGATATCGTCACCCTCGATGTCGGTGTGAAGCTGGAAGGGATGTATACCGATTCGGCGATTACCGTCCCGGTAGGCGAGATCGATTCGCTCACCACACAGCTGCTGGATGTCACGCAGCGCGGTCTGGCGGCCGGCATTGCCGCCGCGACACCCGACAATCACGTCGGCGATATCGGTGCAGCAATCCAGACGCTTGTCGAGGCGGAAGGTTTCTCGATCGTGCGTGAGCTGGTGGGTCACGGTGTCGGATTCTCGCTGCACGAAGAGCTGCAGATCCCGAACTACGGCAAGCCGAAGCGCGGCAAGAAACTGCAGCCGGGACTCACCATCGCGATCGAACCGATGGTGAACGTCGGTACCGCAAAGACTCGTACGCTGAGCGACAAGTGGACGGTGGTCACGGCCGACGGTAAGCGGTCGGCGCACTTTGAACACACCGTCGCAGTCACAGAAAACGGTCCGCGTATCCTTACGCTCCCCTGACATTCTCTGAGGATCTGATCATGCGCCACGCATTCGCTCACGTTGTCGGTGCACTGCTGCTTGCTGGTTCAGTGTCCGGACCGACTGTTGCTCAAGCCCAGACCGCGCCGGTTGTCGCTGACCTGATCAAAGATGTTGATGCTGTTCAGCAGAAGCTTGTCGCGTTGACCAAGGCGATCCCGGCCGACAAGTACGGGTATCGCCCCGGCGCCGGAGTTCGCTCGGTGAGCGAAGTGTTCATGCACCTTTCGAGCGACAACTACCTGATGCCGGCGTTGGGTGGCACGCCGATTCCGGCCGCGACCAAGTTGGACATGAAGGACTTCAAGACCTTCGGCGCCTACGAGAAGCGTGCCGTGACACCGGCGCAGGCTGCGGCCGATCTTGAGACGAGCTTCGCGCACCTCAAGGCTGCGATGCAGAAGCAGACAACAGCAGATCTGATGACGCAGGTCGACATGTTCGGACAGAAGTCGACCAAGCAGGCGATGTGGATCGGCGCGACGACACACCTGCATGAACATCTCGGGCAGTTGATTGCGTATGCGCGCAGCAACGGTGTGACGCCGCCGTGGAGCAAGTAGTGACGCAGTCTGTAGCATGAATCAACGAGCGCACCGTGATCATCGCGGTGCGCTTTTCTATTGGGTCAGTCGGGGCGCTGTTGTGCCGAGGCGTGGCCGCTTGTTGGCGAACGATCGAAATTGGCGGTAGAGTTCGAGACCAGTTCACCCTCTCCCCACTCCCGTGACCGATTCATCGCACGACGGCTTGAGCCGACGCGTATTCGGACAGATTCTCGGCGCGGCCGCTCTGGGTGGTGCGCTTCCGGATCTTTCATTCAGTGCACCACCACCGCACACGCCAAGAGACGCCGTGCCTGACACACGAGCCGTGGCCAGCGACGAATTGTGCAACCTCACAGCCGTCGATCTTGCCTCACGCATCCGGCGCAAACAGGTCTCTGCACGGGAAGTGATGGAAGCGCACCTGGCGCGCATCGATCGCGTGAACCCGAAGATCAATGCCATCGTGACGCTCGTGGCCGATCGGGCGATGGCGGAGGCAAAGAAGGCGGATGAACTGCAGGCCAGTGGCGCGCCGCTCGGTCCGCTGCACGGCTTGCCGGTGGCGCACAAGGATCTCGTGAACACGGCGGGTATTCGTACGACGTTCGGCTCGCCGATGTATCGCGACAACGTGCCGACGGTCGACGCGCTGATCGTCAAACGTATTCGCGCTGCCGGCGCAATCACACTTGGCAAGACGAATACGCCCGAGTTCGGGGCAGGGTCCAACACGTTCAATCCTGTATTCGGCGCGACAGTCAATCCGTACAACACGCTCAAGACTGTTGGCGGCAGCAGTGGCGGCGCCGCGGCTGCGCTGACCTGCGGGATGGTGCCCATTGCCGACGGCAGCGACACCGGCGGTTCACTGCGCAATCCGGCCGCCTTCACGAATGTCGTCGGCTTTCGTCCGTCACCCGGACGCGTTCCTGACGACGATGGATCGTGGTCACCTCTTTCAACGAGTGGACCGATCGCGCGCACCGTTGCCGATGTTGCGCTCTTTCTCAGCAGCATGGTGGGTGCGCATGCGCCCGACCCGCTTTTCATCGACGAAGGTGGCGCACAGTTTCGTGCGCCGCTGTCGCGCAGCTTCAAGGGGACGCGCGTTGCGTGGTTCAAGGACCTGGGCGGAATTCCATTCGAGGCAGAAGTGTCTCGTGTGGTGAATGCCAATCGTCAGGCGTTCATTGATCTCGGATGTGTTGTGGAAGACGCTGAGCCGGATTTCAGTGGTGTTGACGACGCCTTTCCGATTCTGCGGCATCTGTCGTATCACGCGAGTTATGCAAAGCTGGCGCGCGAGAATCCCACGATGTTCAAGAGCACGGTGAAGTGGGAGATCTCGGAGGCGGAGCGAAACACCGGTGCCGATGTCGCGCGTGCTTCCGCGCGCCAGGCGCGGATGTATCGGGACGTCTCGACGTTTTTCGGGAAGTACGATTATTTCGTCTTGCCCGTAACGCAGGTGGAGGCGTTTGATGTCAAGACGGAGTATCCGATGTCGGTGGCTGGCGCTGCAATGCCGACGTACATCGACTGGATGCGTTCCTGCTGGTACGTAACGTTCATGGCATGTCCGGCGATTTCAGTGCCGGCCGGCTTTTCAACGAACGGACTACCGGTCGGCCTGCAGATCGTCGGGCGTCATCGTGGCGACTGGAGTGTGTTGCAGATGGCGCATGCGTTTGAGCAGGCGACGCACCACGGCGCCCGTCGGCCGACGCTCTGAGGGTTGCCAAGACCACTGGTGCATGCGTGAACGACTGACGGCGGCGTTGGCGGACCGTTAAGTGGTTGAGCGGGAGACCGCTCGTGGCGGAATGGCAACCGTGTTCCTTACCATCCGCGGCTTGGTCCACTCATCCGTCAGATGACGCTGCGGGTCACGCGTCCGCCGCAGGGAGCGAGTCAACTCAGCGTCCTTTAACGGCACGTTTGCGCATTGTCGCGGTCAGCTCTGCGTTGCAGCCGGCGGTGAGCGTCACGCGTGCCGCCACGGCGTTGAACCCCGGCATTGTAACACGCACGTCATACAACCCCCGCGGCAGTTCGTAGCGGTGGATTTGGTCAGTGCTGTCGCGGGTGATGCTTTTTGTCGTTTCGCCTTCGACGTAGATGCTCACGAGCGTTGCCGGCGCCGGCGCGGGCGTCACGCCGATCGACAACGACGCGATCGCACCGCGGCTCCCCGCGCCCTGATCGGCGCACGACGTGACCGCGACGGTCGATGCATTTACGGCAGCACTCCCGGCGGGCGCAGACGGCGCTGATTTCGACGTATGACATGCAACGAACGCGAGTGTGGACAGCGCCACGACGAACGGTGTGAACGCGCGCACGGCGAAGGGTCCGGAATGGTCGGTCACGACTTGGCCATAGCGCGTTCTGCGGCAGCTTCGGCGAGACGCGCGTGAATGGAGGCGGCATCGAGGCAGGCGCGCGCTGCGGTGTTGAGTCGCGCCGACTCTTCGGGGGCATCTTCGCTCAGCGTACTGAGATTGATGCGCACGTTGAGCACCGCGCCTTTGCATGCCGCTTCGGCCAGAAGTGCGGCGACCGCAGCGTCGGTGACTGCATTCGTGTTGCCATGCTCGGCGACCGTCGCTGCAACTTCCGCGACCTGCACGGCGGCTTGTGCCGTTTCGAGTGGAACGAGCGAGGCAAAGATGAGTGCATCGCGGATCGCCGCTTTGCGCGCGTCCGCTGCGCTTTCCGGCTCCTGTGGCATCGCATACGCACTGCGCACCCGTTCGTACGAATCCGCGTCGCGTTGCACGAGTCCGGCGAGTTGGCGCCGCAGTGCACTCGCGCGGAGCGAAAGCGCCTTCATCTGCTCCTCGACGGCGGCGTATTTCTTTTTGCCGACGGTGAGTCCGACAACCATTTGTGCGAGCGCAGCGCCGAGTGCGCCGGCATGCGCCGCGACGCTGCCGCCCCCCGGTGTTGGCGTGGGTGACGCGATGCGTGAGACAAAACCTTCGACAGATTCGCCACCGGAGGCGACGTCACGAACCTTCTCCTCGAGCAGCATCGCCTTGCTGAAGCCGCGCAGTTGTACGTGACGCGCACCCGCTTCGAGCAACACGCGTTCGGGCACGAGGCCGACGATCTCGCTCCATGTCGGCGACACCCCGTATGCCGCGGCTTCGTTTTTCACAATCTCGAAGACGCGATGGAGCGGCGTCTTTTCCGTGTCGACGAGATTCATCGAGACTTGCGCCTGTCCATCGACTTCGAGGCCAAGTCCTTTGACGTACCGGAGTCCGCCGGATGAGCCGCGGATCGCTTTCGCAACTTCTTTCGCCACCGGAAGATTTTTTGCTTCACCGAGGTAGACGTTGTAGGCGACAAGGAACGGCCGCGCACCGATTGCTGTGGCGCCTGCAGTTGGATGCAACTCGGCGGCACCAAAGTCAGGGCGGCGTGCCGCGTTCGTCTTCACTTCTTCGCGCAACCCTTCGAACTCACCGCGACGAACGTCGGCCAGGTTTTCGCGCGTCGGTGTCGTAGCCGCACGTTCGTAGAGGTACACAGGGATGCCGAGTTCGCGGTACGCGCGAAGCCCAAGTTCGCGTGCGAGCGCGATGCAATCGTCCATCGTCGCGCCTTCGAGTGGAATGAAGGGAACGACGTCGGTGGCACCGATGCGCGGATGTTCGCCGTGGTGGCTGGTGAGGTCGATCAGGTCACGGGCCACGCGCATCGCGCTGAAAGCGGCGTTTACCGCGGCTTCGGGCGACGCGACAAAGGTGATGACCGTGCGATGGTGCGAGGGATCGCTGGAGACATCGAGCACGTGTGCGCCGGGGGATGAGGCGATGGCCTCACGCAGCGCAGCGATCGTTTCGGGGTCGCGGCCTTCGGAGAAGTTCGGGACGCACTCGACCAGGGGCATTGGAGTGACTGCTGGGTGGTGGGCACTCAGTACCAACGACTGACTACTGAGTATTGAGTGGTGAGTTTGAGTTACGAGTGTTCAGTTCAAAAGCGGCTGGGCATCGAGGGGCAGATCACGCGCTGAGCGGATGGTACGGCGTGTGAGATCAGGTGGCCAGTTGGGACAACAGCCAGTCGTGCATGACTCCGTTGCTCGCGACGATCGGGCCCGCGCGGAGTGGCGCGTCGTTGCCTTCGAGGTCGGTCGCGCGACCGCCTGCTTCGCGGACGAGCAGGACACCTGCCGCGAGGTCCCAAGGGGCGAGCATGAGCTCCCAGAAGCCATCAAAGCGGCCACAGGCTACATCGCAGAGGTCCAAGGCCGCAGCGCCCGCCCTACGCAGGCCTGCCACCTGCGGCGTGAGCGTCGCGAACTGTTTGAGGTATTGAGCCGCGAAGCTCTGATCCTTGAACGGGAAGCCGGTTCCGATCAGCGCGCGCGCCGGTTGCGTGACGGTGGAAACGTGAATGGGCTCCGCATTCACGAAGGCGCCGCCGCCGAGTGTGGCGTGGTACAGCCCACCGCGGCCGACGTCATAGATCGCTGCGGCTTGTGGAACGCCATCGAGGGCAACGCAGATGGAGACCGCGTACTGGGGATAGCCGTGCAGAAAGTTTGTCGTGCCGTCGAGCGGATCGACGATGGCCACGAGTCCCTCTTCGGTCCCGCCGCCTCCCAGCTCTTCCCCGACGACGCGGATTTCGGGCGCTTCCCGCGCGAAATGGCGACGGATCGTCTCTTCGGCGCCCAGATCGACATGGCTCACGAAGTCCGTTGCACTCTTCTCTTGCCAGATGATCGTGGAGCGGGACTTGGTCTCTTCGGCGATGAAGCCAGTGGCGAGAGCTGCCGCGCCGGACGCGATCTGACACCACGCCCGGCGCTCTTTATCGGTTGGAGACATTCGAATCGCGTTGCTCGGAGATTGGGTGTCCGATACGTTTGGCGGATGGCACGGATCTTTAGCGGTATTCAGCCTTCGGGCGAACTGCACATCGGAAACTATCTCGGTGCAGTCAAGAATTGGGTGCATCTGCAACAGGTGCACCCCGGCGCGCTCTTCTGCGTCGTCGACTATCACGCGATCACGGGGAACTACGATCCCGCGCTGTTGCGTACGCGCCGATGGGAGATGGCGAAGTCGCTGCTGGCGGCGGGTATCGATCCGTCGAAAGCGAGTTTGTTCATGCAAAGCGATGTGCCGGAGCACACCGAGCTTTCGTGGGTGTTCACCACGCTCGTGCCGGTCGGCGACCTGGAACGGCAGACGCAGTACAAGGAAAAATCATCCAAGCTGGAGAGCATTCCGGCCGGTGTCCTGATGTATCCGGTGCTGCAGGCGGCGGACATCCTGCTCTATCGCGCGGACTCGGTTCCGGTCGGCGAAGATCAGGTGCAGCATCTCGAACTTGCGCGGGATACGTCGCGGAAATGGAACGCCCGTTTTGGCGAGAACTATTTCCCTGAGCCCAAGCCGCTGCTCACACCAACGCGTCGCATCGTTGGTCTCGATGGTCAGGCGAAGATGTCCAAGTCGATGGGCAACACCATCGGTCTGATGGAAACGGACGAGCAGATCTGGGCGAAGCTGCGTCCGGCGATGACTGACCCCGCGCGCGTTCGCAAAACTGATCCAGGCAACCCCGACGTGTGCAACGTTTTTCAGTTGCACAAGGCGTTCAGCAGTGAAGCCGTGCAGGCCAACGTTGTGCAGCAGTGCACGACGGCGGGGTGGGGATGCATGGACTGCAAGAAAGTGTTGCTGGAAGGGATGGTGCAGGAGTTGACGCCGATTCGTCGACGGTCGGCCGCACTTGATAGCGAACCGCAGCAGGTGCTCGATGCGCTTGCTGATGGTGCGAGGACCGCGCGCGCGATTGCACAGACGACGATGCAGGAGGTGCGTGAGCGCATGGGGCTTGGTGCACTGGTCGTTCCAGGGTGACGTCGCGTGGTCTGGTTGTGGACCTCATGAGCAGCGTGTCGCACATGCGCCTGCCAACATGGGCCTCTGAACGTCTGCGTTCCGCCACACCGGATGGTTGGAATGTCGTCGTCGTTGAATCGCTTTCGCAGTCGGTCGGTAGCGGCACGAACCAGCCGAGTGAGGAGTCGATCGCGGCGGTGGCCGAGGCCGAGGTGTATCTCGGTTTTGGATTGTCGCCAGAGGTGATTGCCGCCGCGCCGATGTTGCAGTGGGCGCACAGTGTGTCCGCTGGCATCACGAGTTCGATCACGCCGTCATTGCGTGCAAGCAGCATCGTATTCACGAACAGCGCGGGTGTGTACGCCGAAGGGATGGCGGACACGGTGTTGGCCGGAGTGTTGCACTTTGTGCGCGGACTGGATTTCGCGGTGCGACAGCAGGCGGGGGCGTTGTGGAGTCAGAAGCCGTTCATCAGCGCCGAGACGCAGCTGCGCGAGCTGAACGAATGTCGCGTACTGGTGGTGGGTGCCGGCGGGATCGGCAGCGCCGTGGCGCAGCGATTCTCAGCGCTGGGATGCGTTTGCACCGGCATCCGTCGTCGGCCGGAGCTGGGCATTCCGCACGGATTCTCGCGAATTGCAGGGATTGATTCGCTGCAGACCGAACTTGTCACAGCGGATGTGGTGGTGCTGGCCGCTCCGCTCACTCCGTCGAGTAACAGGCTACTGAATGCGGGCAATCTGGCGTTGCTCCCGCCGGGCGCAATCGTCGTCAACGTAGCGCGTGGTGGGCTGATTGCCGAGGACGCATTGCTGGCGGCCCTCGACTCCGGTCGGGTGCGTGGCGCGGTGCTGGATGTCTTCAACACTGAACCTCTGCCATCGGAAAGTGTGCTTTGGCGACATCCTTGCATTCTGATCACACCGCATGTGTCGGGCGTCTCACCGCACCGCAGCTGGTCGCGCGCGCTCGATCTCTTTGAAGACAATTGGCGACGATGGGTAGCGGGCGAGCCGCTGCGTAACGTCGTGGATCTCGACGCCGGCTATTAGGGTGGACGGGAACCGAAATTCGACGTGCAGTCGTCGGGCGCTGCATCCCGAGTGGCGGTGTTGTTTGGTGGGCGAGTAGCGCTGCTACGCACCCACCTCACGCCTTGCCACTCAGGCGCTTCACCCGACTTGGTGCTACTCGAATCTCAGTTTCCGTCCACCAACCGCCAGCGTCACGCACGCGAGACCAAACGTGGCGATTGAGCGGATCATCAAGGCAGCAGTCGAACGTGGCGCATCGGACGTCCACATCAAAGCCGGCGATGTAGTGCGTGCGCGCATCGATGGGCGACTGATGGTCCTGACGAAGCAGTCATTGACGGCAGATCAGACGCGTGCGATCGCGCTGCACTTCATGAGCGGTGAGTCGGAGCGCGCAACGATCGACACGCTGCGCGATCACGACTGCTCATGGTCGTCGCCCGGCATCGGTCGCTTCCGGGTGAACATTCTGCGTCAGCGTGCATCGCACTCGATCGTGTTGCGCGTGATTCCAGCCGAAGTCCCGACGTTTGAAACGTTGCGACTGCCCTCGGTCCTCAATCGGATTGCACTCTCCGAACGCGGCATGGTGCTCGTGACCGGCGTGACGGGCTCCGGCAAATCGAGCACGATGGCGGCGTTCGTACAGGCGATCAATTCGGTGCATGAGAAGCACATTCTGACCCTCGAAAATCCAATCGAGTTCATTCACGCGGACCTGAAGAGTTCAGTGACGCAACGTGAAGTCGGGATCGATACCGATACGTTCCGCATGGGACTGCGCGCGGCGCTCCGTCAGGATCCGGACGTGATCATGATCGGTGAAATGCGCGATGCGGAAACAATCGACACGGCGATGAAAGCCGCGGAGACCGGCCACCTGCTGATCTCCACGCTGCACACGCCCGACGCCGTCAGCACGATCATTCGCATCATGGCGATGTTTCCTCCCGACGAGCAGTCCGTGGTACGGATGCGTCTCGCGGAGTCGCTGCAGGCTGTGGTTTCGCAGCGACTGCTGCCGAAAGCGAGCGGGCATGGGCGCGCGGTTGCCGCGGAGGTGATGGTCGTGACGCCGACGATTCGCGACCTGATCGCCGAGAATCGTGTCGGCGAAATCCGGGACTACATCGCCGACGGTTCGCAGTATGGCATGCAGACGTTCGACCAGCATCTCACGGAGTTGGTGACAAGTGGCGAAGTGACGTTCGAAACGGCGCTCGGTGCATCGACACGTCCGGCCGATTTCGAGCTCACGTTCCGGATGATGCGTGGAGCCGGCGAGCCTCCCGCCGCGAGCAGCGCATCGCGGTCGACGGCATCGTTTGCTGTGGTCACGTCGGTCACGCCGGCGTCGGCGCGTGTTTCCAACGACCTTGGCCCCAATCCGCTGGGCACCGGTGCGCAGTTGCCGCCGATTGCGACGAGTCCGACGAGTCATCTCGCGGTGACGAGTCCGAACCCTTTGGGTGGAGACGCGGTATTCGGGAGCGGATTTGAGAGTTTGTTCGGGAGCTAGATCGGCAATTGCGTGTCTCGCGGAGGCGCGGAGCCGCACCCCGCGCGACTAAATTGCGCGGATGCCTACTACTCCGCTGGGCGGGCTCATGGTGCCCGCCGTCTCGACGTTCGACGCGCACGGGGACCTCGACCGCACCTCCTTTACCGCCAACCTCGACGCGCATCTGGCGCAGGGGATGGATGGCGTGCTCGTTGCCGGCTCGAGCGGCGAGTCAGCGCTGCTTGATGACACCGATCGCCGTACCCTGCTGACGTGGGCGCGCGAACGTGTGCCCACGGCGAAGTGGTTGCTTGCCGGCATCGGGAGCGAGAGCACGCGCCAGACGATTTCACGCGCCCGCGATGCGAAGGAACTGGGTGCCGATGCCGCGTTGATCGTGTCGCCGCACTATTTCCTCAAGCGGATGACACAGGCCGCGCTGACCGCCCACTTTCGTGCTGTTGCCGACGCGAGTCCGCTGCCGGTGATGCTGTACAACATCCCCGTTTACGCGCACGTGGTGATGTCGCCGGAGTTTGTGCACGAAATGGCGCAGCACGACAACGTCATCGGCATGAAAGACAGCGCCGGCAATCTTCCTGTGCTTGCCGAATACCTGGGCGCACAGAGCGACACTTTTCGTGTGTTGACCGGAAGCGGCGCGACGGTGGTGCCCGCACTTGCGGCAGGCGTGAAAGGGGCCATTCTCGCGATCGCGCTCTACGCGGGCCCGCTGGTGCGTCGAATGGTCGATCTCTTCGCGGCCGGGAGCGTCGACGAAGCGACGGCGCTGCAGGACAGGCTCAAGCCGCTGGCGATGGATATTGCGGGTGCAATGGGTCCGGCCGGAATCAAGGCCGCGATGACCATGGCGGGACTTGCGGGTGGGCCGCCGCGTTCACCATTGCTCGCAATCGAAGGCGACGAAATCGCGACGGTGCGCGCGCGCATGGAGTCGGTCGGTCTGGCGAAGTAGCCTCCGGCCGTACCGCACGGCATCGAACACGCGCGACAGAGCGCTGCGGTATGTCGCGCGCGTTACGTACCTCGCGCGACGGTTACGCGGCGATGCTCGTGCCGACGCCCGTGACGTCGGTGCGCAGGCGGTCGATGATATCGGTGGCCGTCTCAACAAGGCGGTCCAGCTGTTCGCGCTGGAGCAGTACCTCGATGCGCTGCAGCAGATACCTCGTGGCCGATGCGCGAACGAGCACCGCGATCTCCGTCGACCCGGTGCGCATCGTGTCGTAGTTGGCGACGAGATTGTGGCGCTGCCATTCAAAGCGCAGTTCGAGCCAGACGATTGCCAGACTGCGATACAGCTCCTGCTCGTCATCGAGTCCGCACATGGCCGAGGCGAACGATTGCAACTCGGCGCACAGTCGAAGCGCGTCGTCTTCGATGCCGGCGCGGTCAGCCTCGCGGAGATTGACCGCACCGGACAGTTCGCGAAGGGCGTTCGCGATTTCGCGTGAATCGGCAACGGTGTGCAGTTGCGCTGCAAGCTGGGAAATAACCGGGCCCGACATGATGATCTCGTGCGGTGAGGCGTCGTAACGAAGGGAGTCGTTCGGCGCTGGTCTCGTCACGGCTCGCCACGTCGCGTGCCCACTCCACTCGGATGATCGGGCGTTCGTGACAAAACTTGAGTCTTTCGGACCCATCGACAATCCGGGCGGCGAATCCCCACATTGCGCCAAGTCGTATGGTTCGTCATGGATATCACCTCTCTGGCCTCTTCGGGCCTCGCACTGGGCCTGCTGGCGATCACGCTGCTCATCGGTCTGTTCCTTGTGCCGGTGGGGCTTCCGGGGCTCTGGATCATGCTTGGCGCGGCGCTGCTGTATTGGGTGCTGATTCCGGCCGGCGGGATCGGGATCTGGACCTTTGCCGGCGTGTCGCTGCTGGTGGTCCTCGCGGAAGTGCTCGAGTACACCATTGCCGGGCGCTACACGCGCCGATCCGGTGGATCGAGGCGCGCGTCGTGGGGGGCGATCATCGGCGGGTTGGTGGGCGCGGTGGTCGGCGTGCCGATTCCTGTCGTGGGGTCGGTATTCGGCGCGTTTATCGGGGCGTTCGTTGGCGCCTTTGTGGGGGAGATGACGGTTCACCGCGATGTGAGGAGCAATCCGACGAAAGTGGCGACGGGCGCGTTGATTGGGCGGGCGGTTGCCGCGGCAGTAAAAAGTGGGCTCGGTGTGATTGTCGCCATCTGGATCTTTGCCGCCGCGCTCGTGTCACGCCTCTCGGGGAGTGGCTGATCGGCACCGCGTCGCTTCCGCCTCGCTCGCGTTCCGGCGCGTCACTGCGGAATGCTTGTGGCGGTCGTCGGTCGTCGGTTGGCGGTTGGCGGTTGGCGTCTCCCCGCCGAGGGGCGTCGGTGCCTACCGGAAATCACCGACACCCCACTAGATTCTGATCACGCCCCGCGGGTTGTCCGCTGGGCGTTTTTTGTGTGCGGCAGGCGTCCGCGCCCCCATTCCCGGGGCCGCCGGCGATGCACCAGACGATCGGCCTCCGGGTCGTGGCTCTGGCCCGTGACGCGGCCGCCCGGACGACGAGATCCGCATGTTCGATTCGACAACGCGCACAGTGGTAGTGGTGGGCGCGCAGTGGGGCGATGAAGGGAAGGGGAAGCTGGTCGACGTCCTTGCGGAGAAGGCGGACTGGGTGGTGCGCTATCAGGGCGGCGCGAACGCCGGTCACACGGTGCACATCGGCGACAAGTCGACCGTGCTCCACCAGATCCCGAGCGGCATCCTGCACCCCGGCGTACGCTGCGCGATCGGCAATGGCGTGGTGATGGACCCGGAGACTCTGTTCGTTGAAGTCGACGAGTTGGTGAAGGACGGCGTCGATGTCGAAGGACGTCTCTACGTCTCGGAACGCGCGCATCTGGTCATGCCCTACCACAAGTTGATGGATCGCGCGAGCGCGGCCAGCAAAGCGATCGGGACGACGGGACGCGGCATCGGGCCGGCGTACGAAGACAAGGTGGCCCGTCGCGGTGTGCGCGTGCTCGATCTGCGCTACCCCGATCGTTTGCGTGAACTCGTGGCGGTCGGCGTAGATCGGGCGAACGCGCAGCTTGAGCGTTCTGGCTCCGACGTGCGCGCGTCGGTCGAAGACACGTTGACTGCACTCGCGTCACTGGCGCCGCGCCTGTTGGCGATCGCGGAGGACGTTGGTCTTTGCGTCCACAAGGCGATCAAGAGTCGTGCGGCCGTACTGCTCGAAGGGGCGCAGGGTTCGCTGCTCGACATCGATCACGGGACGTATCCGTTCGTCACGTCGAGCAATACGACGACGGGCGGCGCCGCGACCGGTGTCGGCATCTCACCGATGGCAATCGATTGCGCGTTGGGTGTCGTGAAGGCGTACACGACACGCGTTGGCAACGGCCCACTTCCGACGGAACTCGAAGAGCCGTTGCATTCGCAGGTGCGCACACTCGGCAACGAATTCGGTGCCACGACCGGACGCCCGCGGCGCTGCGGCTGGTTTGACGGCGTGGTCGTGCGTTATGCCGCGCGCGTCAACGGATTGACCGGACTCGCGGTCACCAAGCTCGATGTGCTCGACACGCTCGACAAACTGGCGATCTGCACGGGCTATCGTGTTGATGGCGAGGTGCTGACGGAATTCCCCGCGGACGTGCAGATGCTCGAGCGCGCTGAGCCGGTCTACGAATGGTTCTCGGGATGGCAGTCCGCAACGCAGGACGCACGCCGGCTCGAAGACTTGCCAAGTGCGGCGCGTGCCTATCTGGACCGTGTGGAAGAGCTGTGCGAGACGCCGATCGCGTTTGTCAGCGTGGGGACTCGTCGCGACCAGATCATCGGAGTCCAGACGTCGGTTTGATGTCGACGACACCGGCGGTAGCCCGGGCGCTGACGCCGGAGAATGTTGATGTCGTGATTGCGGGCGCCGGGCCATGTGGTCTCGCCTGCGCGATCGCGGCACAACGTGCGGGACTTTCCGCGGTGGTGATCGATCGTGGTGCGATCGTGAGCGGCATCGCGAGTTATCCGACGTACATGAGTTTCTTCTCGACGGCGGAGCGGTTGTCGATCGGTGGCATTCCGTTCATCGTCGCGACGGAAAAGCCGACGCGCCGTGACGCGCTCGCTTACTATCGCGGCGTCGCATCGATGTTTTCCCTCGACGTCCGCCAGTACGAAACGGTGACCGATCTTGTCGCGTCATCGGGTGCGGGTACGACGTCATCTCGCCCGTCGCGTTGGTTGGTAATCACGGTACGCCGCAGCGGTGTCGTGCGCAGCTACGCGGCACATGCGGTGATCGTCGCGACGGGCTACTTCGGACGCCCCAACAAGCTGGGAATCCCTGGCGAAGCGTTGCCGCATGTGCAGCATGGTTATACCGAAGGGCACAGCGCCTGGAGTGAACCGGTGGTGATCATCGGAGGCGGCAATTCGGCGGTGGACGCGGCGCTCGACATGTATCGCGCCGGTGGGCGCGTGACGATGGTCCACTTTCTCCCGGAGCTCGACGCCAAGATCAAGCCGTGGGTACGCCCCGACATTCTGGCGCGCATCGCCGACGGCAGCATCGGTGCCCGATTCAATTCGCGCGTCGTGGCGATCGAACCCGAGCACGTCGTTATCGCAGGACCTGATGGCGAAGAGCGACTCCCGGCGACGCAGGTGTATGCAATGACGGGTTATCTGCCCGAGACAGGTCTGCTCGAGCGCGCCAATGTGCCCATCGATGCGACCACAGGTATCCCCACGCACGATGCGGCAACGATGGCGACACCGGTAGCCGGGATCTACCTTGCGGGTGTCATCGCGTCAGGCTTCGACGCGAACAAGATTTTCATTGAGAACGGCCGCGATCATGGTGATCGCATCGCCGCGCATCTCGTCGCTTCTCCATCACCGAACTGACATGTCGAGCACGCCAGACGTCATGGACAAACTCGTGTCGCTATGCAAGCGTCGCGGCTTCATTTTCCAGTCGTCCGAGATCTACGGCGGCACCGGTTCGGTGTGGGACTACGGACCGCTCGGCGTCGAACTGAAGAAGAACATCAAGGATCGGTGGTGGAACGCGATGGTGCGTTCCCGCGACGACATCGAAGGACTGGATGCGGCGATCCTCATGCATCCGCGCACGTGGGAGGCAAGCGGGCACGTGGCAGGGTTTGTCGATCCACTCGTGGATTGCAAGACGTGCAAGGGACGCTTTCGCGCCGACAAGCTGGAAGACGCCCGGTGCCCACAGAAGCCGAGCAAGCGGCCCGGTCAGGCGGAGCAGTGTGCGTTGACGGAAGCGCGCAACTTCAACCTGATGTTCAAGACCTATATGGGCGCACTCGAAGAGAGTGCGAGCATTGTCTATTTGCGCCCGGAAACTGCGCAGGGAATTTTTGTCAACTTTCTGAACGTGCAGCAGTCGATGCGTCAGAAAGTACCGTTTGGAATTGCGCAGATCGGCAAGGCGTTTCGCAACGAGATCACACCCGGGAATTTCATTTTCCGCACGCGTGAGTTCGAGCAGATGGAGATGCAGTTCTTCGTCGAGCCGGGCACGGACATGGAATGGTTTGACCAGTGGAAGCAGATGCGTCTGGACTGGCATCTCTCACTCGGTCTGTCGCCGGAACGCTTGAAGTTCCATCAGCACACAGCCGGCGAACTCGCGCACTACGCACGCGCCGCGTTCGATGTCACGTTCGATTTTGGCGGCACACTTGGCTTTCAGGAAATCGAGGGCGTGCACAATCGTGGTGACTTCGATCTCACACAGCACCAGACGTTCTCAGGCAAGAAACTCGAGTACTTCGATCAGGTGAACAACAAACGTTACGTGCCGTACGTGATCGAAACGTCGGTGGGCGCCGACCGCGTGACGCTTGCAGCGCTCGTGAATGCGTACCGCGAAGAGACTGTTGAGGGGGAGGACGAAGGACGCGTTGTGCTTGGATTGCATCCGAGCATCGCGCCGATCAAGGCCGCGATCTTTCCCCTGACCAAAAAAGACGGTCAGCCCGAGTTCGCGCGCAATATCCTCAACGACCTGCGTAAGAACTTCCCGGTCGACTACGACGAGACCGGGTCCATCGGCAAGCGCTATCGTCGTCAGGATGAAGTGGGCACGCCGTTCTGTATCACGGTCGATCCGCAGAGTCTTACCGATCAGACGGTAACAGTGCGCGATCGCGACTCACTCGGGCAGGATCGCGTCGACGTGACGCAGCTCAACGCATATCTCGCAGCGAAGCTTACGACGTAACGGGTGCGTTGTGCGGTGTGCACCACCCCGTCTTCTTCCGAGACCCAATAGATGAGCAAACCCGTCGCTCTCATAACAGGTGCATCGCGCGGTATCGGCCGCGCCATTTCGCTGGCGCTCGCCCCCACACACGACCTCATCGTTGTGGCGCGTGACGAGTCGGACCTCGAGGAAACGGCGTCGCTCAGTCGCCGCGCGGGCGCAACGGTCCAGTCACGTCTACTCGATGTCACCGACGCTGCCGCCGTCCAGTCGGTGTTAGGCGGTCTTGAAGTCGACGTGCTGGTGAACAACGCGGGCGTTGCCGTGATGCGGCCGTTTCTCGAGATGAAGGCCGAGGAGTGGCATCGCATGGTCGATGTGAACGTGAACGCGCTCTACCACGTCACCCGAGCGCTGCTGCCGGGCATGGTCGCGCGCGGCCGCGGACACGTCTGCACGATCGGGAGCATCGCGGGCCGGAACACTTTTGCCGGCGGCACGGCGTACACGGGCACCAAACATTTCGTGATGGGTTTCTCCGAGTCGCTGATGCTTGAGGTGCGGGACGCCGGCGTCGCCGTCTCCGTCGTGATGCCGGGGTCGGTCGACACGGACCTCTTTCCGCCGGGCACCAACCGGACGTGGATGCTCGAGCCCAAAGATGTCGGCGACGCGGTCGCGTTTGTCGTGAACGCGCCGGTTCACATGCTGGTCCATCGAATTGAGGTACGGCCGCTCTCACCCAAACGACCGCGCCCCTAGAGGATCCGCGCCCGGACTGGGTAATGGAGGCCGGCGACAACTGAAAGCGGCACGACTGCGTATCCAGTGCGTATTCTTGAGCGGGGCAGGCCGCGACGAATTTGCTGCGGTTGGTCTCCTGTTCGCGCCGGCCGAGCGTCGGCGATCTTCGATATACGCCTTTCGTCCATTGCCATGCACCAGCAGTCCCAACGACAACTGCAAGATCGCGTCACTGCGCTGAGTATTCCGGAAGTACTCGACGCCGCCAAGCGCTTCTTTGCGCGTCGCGGCGGTGTCTACTCCGCTTTCATCGAAAAGCAGGGGCCTTCGCACGTGGTGCTTCGCGGACAGGGTGGGGAGGAAATCGTCATCGGTGCCCACTTGGTGCCGGGTGGGAGCTCGGTCTCAGGATCGAGCTATTTGTTCGACCAGCAGGTCGCGCAGTTCCTTGCATCGCTGCCGCCGGCTGCGCCGCTTGCGCCCGTCGTCGAAGCGATCGTGGACGTGGCGCTGCCGAGTGTGGGGTCATGAGCGGGCGATTCGTAACGACCTTACGCGCGCGTTCCAACCCGATCCGCCTCGTTGCTGAAGGGGCGACATCAGCGTGGACGGTCCGCGTGCAAGGTGCGGAGGTATGGGACGCGGTGCGCGTTGAAGTATTGCCCGGCACACTGGTCCGTGAAGTGAAGCAGGCCGCAATGGCCGAACTGATGCCTGACGTCGATGCGCTCGACGCGTACGTTGTCAAACTCGGCGGGTTCGAAGTGACCGACGAAGCGGCCTCAGTGCAGGGCGTCGGTGCGACAGACGGCTCCACGTTTCTGATCATGGCACGCCGCCGTCGGCCGGTGAGGTGACGGCCGCTGCAGGAAGTGCCGGTGAGCTCTCCCCCGCTGCACTGTTGGCCGCAGCGCAACGTCTGCGTGCAGAGATCGGCAAGCGCATCGTCGGCCAGGACGCCGTAGTCGACGAAATTCTGATGGCGCTCGTTGCCGGTGGACATGCGCTGCTGGTTGGCGTGCCCGGTCTGGCAAAGACGCTGATGATCAAGTCGCTGGCCGAGGCGATGCATCTCGATTTCCGTCGTATTCAGTTTACGCCCGACCTCGTGCCGAGTGACATCACGGGGACGGAGATTCTGGAGGAAGGGGCAAACGGTGCGCGGGCATTCCGTTTTGTGCGTGGGCCGATCTTTGCGAACATCGTGTTGGCCGACGAGATCAATCGCGCACCGCCACGCACGCAGGCTGCTCTGCTTGAAGCGATGCAGGAACACAGCGTGACCGCGGCTGGGCAGACAATGCGTTTGCCAGAACCGTTCTTTGTGCTCGCAACGCAAAATCCGATCGAGCAGGAAGGGACGTATCCACTTCCCGAAGCCCAGCTTGATCGTTTTCTCTTTGACATTCGGGTCGGGTACCCCGACGAAGCGGAAGAGATTTCCATTCTGCGGGCGACGACCGGTCGTCGGGGTGAACCGATCGTGCCGGTTTTTGGCGCAGAAGAAGCGCTCGCACTGCAACGCCTCGTGCGTGAGTTGCCGTGCAGCGAACTTGTGCTCAAGTACGCCGCACAGCTTGTGCGAGCGACGCGTCCAAGTGAATCAACTGCGCCGTCGATCGTACGGCAGTATGTACGTTGGGGTGCGGGACCGCGCGCCGGCCAGGCACTGATTCTTGGCGCAAAAGCTGCCGCGCTGCTCGCGGGTCGTGCGGCCGTTTCGCCATCGGACATTCGTCGTGTTGCGCTGCCAGTGTTGCGTCACCGCATTTTGCCGAACTTCGCCGCAGAGGGAGACGGTGTGTCGGCGGAGCCGATCGTCGAAGCGCTGCTCGCGCACGTGTCGGCGCCGACGAGCGCACTGTCCTGACCAGCGCGCGGTTCACAACGCGCGCGTGAGGTTGTCTTGACGACTTCCTACGGTCCGTTGCTTGATGCATTGCGTGGCGTGCGGTGGCCGGCCCGTCGCGCCGTGGGCGCAGCGTTGCCCGGTGCCCACCGTTCGCGGCAGCGCGGAACGTCGGGCGAGTTCACGGAATACCGACTCTATCGACAGGGCGACGATCCGAAGCAACTCGACTGGAAGCTGCTCGGTCGGAGCGACCGCGCATTCGTACGACTGACTGACGACCGTGCACTGGTGCCGACGTGGTTTGTTGTCGACGGGTCGTCGAGCATGGCATTTCCGGACGAGCGTTCCGCGCTGCCAGGCCCGCCGCCAAATAAGTGGCAGCCGGCGCGTTCGTTGGCTGTTGGACTGGGCGCCGTCGCCAATGCGAGCAGCGATCCGGTTGGTGTGCTTGCCGTGAGCGAGGAAGGAATGACGCAGATAGCGGCGCGCACACGTCGCGGCACGATTGGCGAGATCGCGCGTTCGCTCGATGGAATGCGTTGCGGCGGCAGCGCGTCACTCGCACCATTGATGACGATGATGCCGCCGACCGCGCGCATCGTTGTCATCTCCGACCTGCTTGGCGATCTCGACGCCTTGATTCGTGCAACGGCACAACGCGCTGCCGCTGGTGCGATTATCGAGTGCGTGCACGTTGTTGCTGCGGAAGAGATCTCGCTCCCATCGGGCACGTATCTCGCGCGCGATCCGGAGCAACCGGATGTGGAGCGATTGCTCGAGCATCGTGGGGTTGCCGCGTATCGAGATCGCTTTGCCGCATTCCGTGCGGAAGCTGCGCGCCGCTGGCGTGCGGCGGGCGCGGGGTACACGGAGGTGCGCACCGATGCGCTGTTGCCCCGCGTCGTGCGACAGATCGTGTCGGGGCAGGGGCGCGCTGAATCGCATCGCGCGCCGACGCATGACGGCGACTCGCATTACGCGCCGGCGCGTCGTTCTGAAGGTGCGTCGTGATTCACTTTGCACTTCCGTGGCTGCTCGGTGCGGGCGTAGTTGCCGCCGCTGTGATCACTACGCTGCACTTCCTTTCGGTACGACGGCCGCCTGAGTTGTTGCTGCCAACCGCGCGATTTCTCGATGAGGGACGCGTGCGTGCGGTGTCGCGCAGTGCGCAGCCCAGTGACCTGCCGTTACTGATGCTTCGTATTCTGGCGTTGCTGCTGGCGAGCGCCGCGTTCGCCACTCCGCAGTGGGTTTCGCGATCGCATCGCGTTGCGCGATTGATCGTGGCCGATGTATCGATGCGCGCCGATAGTGCGGCGCTGATGAAACGTGCGCGCGCGAAATCGTCTGGCGAAACGCTGACGCGCTTTGTCTGGATGGACAGTGTCGATGCGCTCGGTCAGCCCAGTGGCATGCGGGCGGAGTTTGCGGCAGCACTCCCGAGTGCGGTTCGCGCGGCGACGCTCCTTTCAGCCGAGATGCTCGATGTCGATTCGGTCGAATTGTATGTCGTCGCGCCGAGTGGAGAGGACGGAAAGAGCGAGAGCTGGGGCGTGTGGCGCGGCGAGTGGCCAGGGGCGGTGCATGTGCTGCTGCCCGCACTGCCTGCGGCACGTCAAACACTCACGCTTCGCTACGAGAGTGCCGGCGCAGACGACGTGCTGCGATCGGCGTTCGCAACGCGCGCGACAGGGTTGGCAGTGACCGCCTTGGCCAACGGTATGCAATCAGGATCGCGCGACGTAATTGTGCGCCGCGCCGCATCCGCGGTAGTAGCTACAGCAGACGCAAGCAGCGGCGCTGTAACCATCGTGTGGCCCGAGGACGGCGTGCCGCGTGGTTGGCAGTCGGTGCATGATACAGTGGGAGCGGTTGCGGCGAATGGTGTTGCGCTTGTCGCGTCATGGGTGCGCGCGTCTACGCCATCCAGCACGTCGATGCGTGGCGCGCGCGCGATTGCGTGGTGGAGCGACGGTGCGGTTGCGGCGGTCGAGCGCGCCCAAGGGCGCGGGTGCGTGCGCGAGGTGGGGATTGTGGTACCGCCCTCGAGCGATTTGCTGCTGGACGCCAATGCCGATGGTGTGATGTCGGCGTTGACCGCACCCTGCGCTGGTGCGCCGGGCGGCGCGGCTACGCTATCACCCGTGACGGCGACGCCAGCCGCTGTGATGCTCGCTGACAGTCTCGACACCGCCAGTGGCGCTGCCGCAGCCGCATCGCACTTTCGTACTATTGCTGGAGCGAGCACGCGTTCGTCGCCCAGTTGGTTGTCGGCGCTGTTGTTGGTCGTCGCGCTGGTGCTGCTGGTGATTGAGTGGGTACTGCGTGATCGCGGTGCTGCCGATCGCGGTGATGATGCACTCAGCAGTGGCGGCGGCGGTGAGCGTGTCGGAGTGCCGTCATGACCGGTGTCCCGATTGGCTCGGGTATGCCACGGGCTGATGCCCGCAGTGCGGCGTCACCTCCGTCGACCGCAACTACGCTGCTGGCGTCGGTTGAGCGCACGCGCAGCATCTTGCAGTGGATAGTGTGGATGCGGGCGCTGTTGCGCGGTGTCGGCGCTGGAGTCGCGACACTGTTGATGTTGCTCCTTGCGTCGGGACAGGAGCCGATCCCAATGATCGTGATCGTGGCTGCGGTGCCCTTCACGATCTGTGCATTCATACTTGCGTCGCTGCGGCGCGGTGCACGGGTGAACGCGGTGCGCGCAGCGCTGTGGCTCGAGGAGCAAGCACCCGCAGGCTTTGCGCTTGTGACGTTGGTCGAGCACCAAACTGAGCCGACGTATGCGAGTGATGAGCACACTTCCGTCGTTGTCCGCGCGCGACTGGCTGACGCCTACCTCTCGGCGGTCGGTGGGGCATCACGCGCAGCGCGAGTTGCCAATGACGCACTGTACAGGTTCGCGACGGCGCGACTGCGCGGCCCGCTGCTGTTCACGCTCGGTTCGGCAGCCCTGCTCATCTGGTTCCGCACCACACTCGTTGCGCGCGATGGTGACGCGATGACGTTGAGCACGAGTGTACCAACCGGTGCGAACAACGCCGCGCGTGCGAACGCGCCGATCGGCAAGTGGTCTGTTCGCGTCGAACCACCTGCTTACACGCATATGGTTTCACAACAGCTAGGCGATGCGGACGGCGCCAAGGTGTTGAGTGGCAGCAAGCTTGTGATCGTGGGTAGCGGCGACGTACCATCGTCACTCGCGCTGAGGGCTTTGGTCGACTCCGCGACGGCAGCGCGCGCTGGGCTCGGTGCAACAGTCGCGTTGAGCGCGACACCGTCAGCGACTGGGTGGAGCACGACCTTCACGACTGCCGCAATCCCGACTGAGCTTCGCGTCACACGTGGGCGCGCGAACCGTCTGCTACTGATCGAAGGTTATGGTGACTCCATTCCGCGCGTGAATCTGCGTACGCCGGCGCACGACAGCGTGTTGCGCACTGCGACCGGTAAGCTGCAGCTCGAGGCGATGTTACACGATGATCTCGGACTCGCCAGCGCCGCCTTCGAGATGATCATCAGCTCCGGCGAGGGCGAACGGTTCACCGCACGCACAGTGCGCGTTGGTGCGCGACAGTTTTCGGGTAGGCACGACGTGACACTTCGCACGGCGCTCGACCTTGACTCGATGCAACTCGGCCCCGGCGACATTGTGCATCTGCGCGCCGTTGCGCGCGACGCACACCCGGCCGCCAACCGTGAGTGGGGAAGTAGCGAGACGCGCTCCATTCGTGTCGCGCGAGCAGCCGAGTACGATTCGGTGTCAGTTGAGCCGGCAGCACCGCCGGAAGTTGACAAGTCGCTGCTCAGTCAACGCATGTTGCTGTTGCTGACGGAGAAACTGGAAGCGCGTCGCACGAAGGTGCGTGCAAATGTCCTCGCGGATGAAACGAGCAAACTTGCGCGCGACCAGACGCGACTCCGTCTCGCGGTCGGCGACGCCGTATTCCAGCGCCTTGGCAATGAGTCGTCGGCCGAACATGCTGAGGGCAACGAGCAGGGAATGAAGATCGTCGACGGAAAATTGGTGATGCCGCCGGCGCGGGACCTGACGGGTGTACTCGATGAAGGCGACGATTCGCCCGTCATCGGTATCAACAAGCCGCTGCTGGAAGCGTACAACGCGATGTGGGATGCGGGGCGCGCGCTCGAGTTGGGCGATCGAAAAGGTGCGATTCCGCACATGCGTATTGCACTCGCTGCGATTGAACGCGCGCGTGCGGCGTCGCGCTTGTATCTACGCGGGAAGGCGCCGGTCGTGATTCTCGATCTTGCAAAGATCCGACTCGTCGGAAAGGACACCGGTATCACGAATCTCCGGTCGGTTCATGCCGCGCAGTCAGCAACGGCGCGCGAACGGGAGGCTCGGCTGCTGCGCGCAGCCGCCCTGGCACTGAACGATGCGTCGTCGGCCCGCGACTCGATTGCCGTTTTACGGCTCGAGGCGGTCGGCGATGCACCCGACTTCGCGAACGCATTGGCGTCGGTGGTGAGTGCGCTGAAGGACGGTGGCGACGTGACCGGTACGTTCGTGCGCGCACGGCGTGTGCTGGGTGGTGTAACGCGTGCGTCAGGCACGGAGTGGTCGCGCATGGGCCCACCGTGACGGCCGAACTGCCGGTCGTGGACCGCGAACCATTTGTCTTCGCGACGGCGCAGTATGAGTCGGGCGACTGGGACTCCGCGCCGATGGTGCCGGCCAACGTCATCGATGCGATCGCGCGCTACACAAGCATCCCGGTGCGGCCGCAGGGCATCTCGGTGCCGCTGTCGTCGGAAGTCGTGTATGGATACCCGTTACTGTATCTCACCGGTCATTTGCCGGTTCGCTTCTCGAATAAGGAAGCGGATGTGTTGCGGCGATATCTGCGCCGTGGCGGCATGCTCTTTATCGACGATCACAATCACGACGTGGACGGGGCGTTCAACAAGACTGTGCGCGAAGAGGTGCGTCGTGTAGTCGGTGAACTGAAACCGCTGCCGAACACGCATGAGCTCTATCGAGCGTTCTTCAAGTTCGAGAATGGTCCACCCACGACATCTCACGAGATGAATGGATGGGGCGACAACCTCGTACACGAGACGCTCGACGCCGTGTTGATCGAATCGCGGATTGCGGTGCTGTTCAGCAACAAGGACTACAGTTCGGAGTGGAGCTACCATCCGGACAATAAAAGGTTTCTCTCTGTCGACAACACGAAGTTTGGCGTGAATATCGTGGTTTACGCGCTCACGCGATGACTCGTCGTCCAGTTGAAGTGAGTGCGCGCCTGATTGGCGTATTGGCACTGGTGGCCGCGCTTGCATTGATGCTGCGAACGCCCAACATGTCGACATCGTCAGGCGCGCACACACTCACGCCGACCGCATTGAGTGATAGTTCCGCGCGCACGATCGTCAGTGAACTGTCAACGATCATCGCGAAGACTGCCCGCGACAGTACGGGCCCCCGCCTGCATACGACGCTTTCGCGTATCCCTGACGCCCGCGTGCGGAGTGCGCTCGCGGCGTCGCGCGCAGCGGGGCTCGCTGTCGTGTGGACCGACAGTACGTCGGCGTCAGGGCTTGCGGTCGCCGCCGGCGCAGAAGTCGATCCACAGGGTGGCACCGTTATTCGCGCTGTTGGGAACGCTTCGCGCCCGTTGCTCGTGCGCGACGACGCGGGCCTGCTCGATTCCATCGGCGGAGTGTCCGCCGGCGCGTCCGGTCGCACATCGAACGGTCTTGCCGTGCGCGGGGCGCAGCTTTCCGGACACGCGATTGCGGTTCAAGGTACATCACGCGCAACGGTGCCCGTGCCGCGGGCGGCGATTCTCAAACGTATTCTGCTCGTCGCGCATCCTGGGTGGGAAGCGAAGTTCGTCGCTGCCGCGCTTGAAGAACGCGGCTGGCGCGTCGACGGCACCCTGCTAATCGCACGACGGGCCTCCGTCACACTTGGAGCGCCACTCACCCTCGACACGGCGCGGTACGCCGCTGTGATCGTGCTCGATAGCGGTGTTGTGAGCACCGACGCGTTGACGCGTTTTGTGCGACAGGGTGGCGGCGTGATTCTTTCGGCGGATGCACTGCGCGCGTCGTCATTCGCGTCGCTTCGGCCGGCGTCGATTGTGGGCATGCGATCGGCCGTTCCCGGCGCGCTGCTCAGCGATGCGCCGCGCCAGGGGCTCGATGCGTTCGACTTGCGACCAGCTCCGCGCGCCGTCGTCCTGCAACGGGAATCGCGCGGAGGGAAACGTGAACCGTCAGTGGTCGCCTGGCGTATCGGCTCGGGGCGCGTCATTGCCAGTGCGTATCGCGAAACGTGGCACTGGCGCATGGAAGGCACGGATGACGGCATCGAGGAGCATCGCAATTGGTGGAGCGCTCTCGTCAGCGCCTCCGCGTTCGCTCCCGCCGACAGTTCCGTCACGCACTCTACGTCCCGCAGCACACGATTTCCCGGCGACGCTGCACCGTACGCGGATCTCGTCGCACGAGTCGGCGCACCAACGGCAACGCTTCCTGCGCGCACTGCGGCATCCAGCGGTCCTACCCGAATGTGGCTACTCTTTGTGGTGGCCGCCGTCGCACTCCTCACCGAATGGGCGCTGCGCCGTCTTCGCGGCGCTCCCTAGCCTCGAGTTCACTTCCCGTGCCTGTCGCGTTCATCTCTCACTCCGACTGCGGTCGTCACGACACCGGGTGGAATCACCCCGAGCATGTCGGCCGTTTGCGCGCGATTTCGCGTGCCCTGCGCTACGAGCCCGCACTCTTCGATGTACTCGTGCATCACGAAGGTCGTCACGCACTCCCGGACGAAATCGCGCTCGCGCACGACCGCGCGTACATCGATCGCGTCGCTGAACTCGTGCGCGCCGGCGGTGGTCGACTCGACCCGGACACGGTGGTCAGCGAAGGTTCGTGGGACGCGGCGACCGCAGGCACCGGCTGTGTGCTCGATGGCGTCGACATGGCCTTCGATGGGCGCGCGGCACGAAGCTTTTCGGCCGTGCGCCCACCCGGGCATCATGCACTGCGTGATCGCGCGATGGGATTCTGTCTCTTTGGCAACGTCGCAATAGCGGCGCACTACGCGCTCAATCATCATGCGTGCGAACGCGTGCTGATTGTCGATTGGGATGTGCATCACGGAAACGGGACGCAGGCGTTGGTTGAAGGCGAACCGCGCATTCACTTCGTGTCGATGCATCAGTGGCCGTGGTATCCCGGCACTGGCGCGGCCGACGATCGTGGTCCTCACAATTCGGTGTGGAACGTGCCGATGCCGCCGTCGTTGCCATCCACACGCTACATCGACGCGCTGCTCGCCGCGGTGGACACGGCGACGGTCGATTTCACACCGGATCTCGTCCTGCTCAGCGCCGGCTTCGACTGCCTCGAGGGCGATCCGCTTGGTGCCTTCACGCTGACGCTGGACGACATCCGCACGCTGACGCGAGCGATCGTCGAGCGGGCGGACCGTTGGTGCGGGGGGCGTGTCGTCAGCGCGCTCGAGGGCGGCTATGCGCCCGATGCGGTGGCGCAGGCGGTGATTGCGCATCTCGAGGGTCTCTGCTTGCTGTGACAAGGCGACGACGGGTACCTTCCGTTTATGGACGCCACCTCGCAGGCCCCGCAAGCACCCGCCATTCTCCGCCACCGGCCGTACCCTCGCGTGTCATGAATACGGGCGCCACGGAATCACTGCCGCGGACACTCTATCGTGCGCCCGGTGGCGGCAATGTCGTCGACTGTCATCCGCGCGACGTTCCGCAGATGCTCGCAGAAGGGGGTCCGCTCTGGGTCGACATCGATTCAACATCGCGCTCACAACATGCGCTGTTGGAGAAGGTGTTCAAGTTCCATCCCCTCGCGATCGAAGACACGCTCAACCCGAGTTCACGCGTCAAGCTCGAAGAGTACGACGGGTATCTCTTCATCATCATTCGCGGCGTCGCATTCGCAGCCAACACCGATGACCCGTACGATCTCGAAACACAGGACCTCTACTGTTTCCTCGGCCCGCACTATCTCGTTACCGTGCATTCGGGACCGATACCGTCGGTGGAACGCGTGGCCGACACGTTGCGCCGCTCGCCGGATCTGCTCACACGCGGCGTTGATCGCGCCCTGCACGCCATTCTCGACGACACAATCGACAGCTTTTTCCCCATTCTCAATCAGATCGATCAGTTCATCGACGGTCTCGAAGAGCGGGTGTTCGTGAAGTTTGACGACGCGGCGCTGCGCGACCTGTTCCTCGTGAAACGACTCGTCTTGTCGCTGCGGCGTTATCTGATGCCGTCGCGCGAAGTCATGAACGTCCTGACAAACCGGCCAAGCACGCTGCTGGCGCCCGATGTGCAGCTGTACTTCAGAGATATTTATGATCACGTGCTTCGCATCAACGACTCGCTCGATACCTATCGCGATCTGCTGAGCAGCACGATGGATTCGTATCTCACGCAGGTCTCCAACCGTCTAGGCGCAACGACGAAGGCGCTCTCTGTCGTGGCGACGATGTCGTTACCGTTCGTGGTGGTGAGTGGCATGTGGGGGATGAACTTCGCAAACATCCCCCTCTCCAACTGGCCGCATGGATTTCTCACACTGCTCTTCGCGCAGTTGGCACTTGGTCTGGCGTTGCTCGGATTTCTCCGTTGGCGACGTTTGTTTTGACGAGGTCGCTCGCCATGCACTCGCCTGCTGCGCGCTTGCCTGTTCAACGTTTGCCTGTTCAACGTTTGCTGCTCCCACCGTTATCTCCCCGCGATGTTCTGTCCTGAGTGCGGCACATGGAATCGCGCCGCGGCCGCACGTTGCACACGCTGCGGCGCGCAACTTCCTGAGGTTTCGGCGCCACCGCTCGACGTCCCCGACGAAGAGCTGCGTGCGCTGCGACAGGCCACCGGTAATCGATACGCCATCGTAAAACGGCTCGGCAGCGGCGGGATGGCGCACGTATATCTCGCGCGACATGCCGTGCTCGAACGTCCGCTCGTGATCAAAGTGCTGCACCGCAATCTTGCGGACGACCCCGAAATGCGTGAACGCTTTCGCCGCGAGGCGGAGTCGGCAGCGCGCCTGGTGCATCCATACATTTGCGCAATCGCTGATATGGGTGCGTCGGGGTACATCGAATACCTCGCGATGCCGTACTACGCCGGCGGTTCGCTCGCTGATCGGCTTGGACGTCAGCGCACCATTCGCGCGCCAGAGGCAGCCGCTATCGCCGTGCAGGTCGCGTGTGCGCTCGACTACGCGCACCGCCACGGCATTATCCATCGGGATATCAAGCCGGACAATATTCTCTTCGACGAAGACGGCAACGTCGCGCTCACCGACTTCGGTATTGCGACCGCACGTTTTCATGGACGCCTCACCGCCGTCGGGCGTGCGATGGGCACGCCTCACTACATGTCCCCCGAACAAGCGATGGGCAAGCTCGTTGACGGACGCAGTGACCTCTACGCCGTGGGACTGTTGCTCTACGAAATGCTGCTCGGCCAACCACCATTTGACGGTGAAGACTCGTACGCGGTCGGTTACAAACATGTCCATGAAGTTCCACTGCCGCCGGATCAGGTGGACAGTCGTATTCCGTCGGCGCTGAGTGCGATCGTCGTCAAATGTTTGGCCAAGCAGGCAGTCGATCGCTACGACCGCGGCTTCGACCTCGCCGACGCGCTCGTCACGTTTCTTTCGGGGAGTGGCAGCGCCAACGATCTACGCAATGCGCGCGCTGCGCGTCCTACAGGTCTGACACCGCTCTAAGCATATCGACATGCGCATCACGGCTGAAATTCTGACGGTCCACACCAAGCATCCGTTCATCATCGCACGCGGTGGCACGAGTGAGTTTCGTGTCGTGTGGGTGCGCCTGCAGGACAATGACGGCATCGAAGGGTGGGGCGAAGCGGCGCCCAGTCGCTTCTATGGCGAGACGGCAGAAACAGCGATGGCGGCAATCGCACGCTTCGAACCGATCCTGGCCGACGCTGACAGCTGGTCCGTCGACGCGATTGAAACGGAACTCGAAAAATCGCTCCGATGGAACGCGTCCGCGCGCTGCGCCATCAGTGCAGCGCTCCACGACTTGATGGCCAAGCGACTGGGCGTACCGCTCTACAAGCTGTGGGGACTGAGCGGCATGACCACGCCGACGTCAAGCTTCACGATCGGCATCGCACCCGACGACGAAACACTGCGGTTACGAGTGCGTGAAGCTGCGTCCTACCCGATTCTCAAGATCAAACTCGGCACGCCCCGCGATGCCGACATCGTACGCATCGTGCGAGAAGAGGCCCCGAAAGCAACGTTGCGCGTCGATGCCAACGCCGCGTGGACAGCCAAAGGTGCATTGGCAATGCTCGACACGCTCACCACGTATGGCGTCGACATGCTCGAGCAGCCGCTGGCGCCGCACGACATCGAAGGACTTCGGTTTGTGCGCGAGCGCTCGCCGATTGCGGTCATCGCGGATGAATCGTGCATCGTCGCCACCGATATCCCCAAACTCGTGGGCGCCGTCGACGGCATCAACATCAAGCTCGCCAAATGTGGTTCGCTCCGCGAAGCGCTGCGCATGATCGCGGTCGCCCGCGCGCACGGTATGCGGGTCATGTGCGGGTGCATGATCGAAACCACACTCGGCATCGCCGCCGCCGCGCACTTCTCGTCGCTGCTTGATGACGCAGATCTGGACGGCGCCGCGCTGCTTGCCGACGATCCCTTCGTTGGTCCGCGTATCCCGAACGGTCGCGTCACGTTGAGCGAGGCGCCTGGGCTCGGCGTTCAGCGGCGATAGCCACTCGACCAGCTGTAGCTCCGGCGGTGTCAGCGCGTGGCGCTGACGCAAACACGGTCGACACCCGTTGCGTCGAAGTGGCGCTTGCCGTGCCGCTTTTCCGCACATTCACGTACACCGTACCAAGTGACGTCGCGACGCCGATTCCGGTCGGTTCGCGCGTACTGGTGCCATTTCGTAATCGACGTGAAATCGGAATCTGTCTCGGCGCAACAACGCCACCCGACGGCGTATCGCTCAAACCGCTGCATGCCGTAGTTGACGAGACACCATCGCTTCCCGCACCGTTGATCGAGACAGCTCGTTGGATCGCCGACTGGTACGCGGCACCGATTGGACTGGTTCTGCGTGGCATGCTTCCCTCCGCGCTCACTGGGGCAGAGACACCCAAAGCTTCAGTCAAGTCGCGACGGGTCGTGCGACTTACGCAGGAGCTGCCGTCGTTGCTGCAGCGGGAGAAAACATTTGCGCGCGCCCGGCAACAGCGCGTCGTCTATGACCTGCTCGAAGCCCAGGGCGGTATAGCGCCCTTCGATTCGTTGCTGCAACAAGCGTCGTGTTCTGCTGGCGTGATCACCGCGATGGCAAAACGCGGGCTGGTTGAAGTGCGCGACGAACTGGTGCAGCGCGATCCTTTCGCTGATCGATTGGGCGTTGCACCACCCGCGCATCCCAGCGAGGCGCAGCGCACTGCAATCGATGCAATTCTTGCCGGCAAACCAGGACAGACCTTTCTACTGCACGGCATTACCGGCAGCGGGAAAACACTCGTTTACATCGAAGTACTCCGCAGCGTGCTGCAGCAACACGGCCGTTCGGCGATCGTGCTCGTTCCGGAAATTGCGCTCACATCGCAAACCGTCGATCGTTTTCGCGGCGCGTTCGGCGACAACGTAGCGGTGCTGCACTCGGGGCTCAGCGACGGCGAACGATACGACGCATGGCAGTCACTCCGGCGTGGTGACCGTCGCATTGCCGTTGGTGCACGCTCCGCCCTGTTCGCGCCGCTCGAAAGCGTGGGCGTTGTCATCGTCGACGAAGAACACGAGTCGAGCTACAAACAGTCGGAGACGCCACGTTACCACGCGCGCGAAGCCGCGATTGTACGCGCGCGTGCAGAAGGCGCAGTCGTCGTACTCGGCAGCGCGACACCAAGTCTCGAAAGCTGGGAGCGTGCCGAGCGCGGCTCGTCGATCAAACTTTCCCTGCCGGATCGTGCTGCAGGTGCGCAACTACCCGGCGTCGAAGTCGTCGACTTGCGCACCGTAATGCGCGAAGCCGTCGCAACACGAGCGCCCAACGCGCCCTTCGATCCATCACTCGGCGTCTTGAGTCCCGCGCTCGCTGCAGCAATCGAATCGCGTCTCGTGCGTGGCGAACAAAGTCTGCTGCTGCTCAATCGTCGCGGCTACGCGGCGTTTCTGCAGTGTCAGTCGTGCGGCAGTGTGGAGGTGTGTCCGCATTGCAGTATCTCGCTGACGTATCACCGCGTTCCTGAATCGCTGGTGTGTCACTACTGCCAGCATCAGGAACCGGTGCCTGCGCGCTGCCCGGCATGCGGCGAAGATGCGCTGCGTCGCAAGGGACTTGGCACGCAACAGGTCGAACGGATCGTAGCTGAACGGTTTCCGTCCGCGCGCATCGCGCGCATGGATGTGGACACGACGAGCGGGAAGTGGGCGCACACGGCAATCCTTGATCGTGTTGGTGCCGGCGAGGTCGACATCCTCCTCGGCACACAGATGATCGCGAAGGGGCTGGATTTTCCGAACGTCACGCTGGTTGGTGTGGTTGACGCGGACACCGGTCTCAACATGCCCGACTTTCGTGCCGCCGAACGCACGTATCAGCTTCTGAGTCAGGTTGCGGGGAGAGCGGGGCGTGGTCCCAAGGGCGGGGAAGTACTCATTCAGACCCGCATGCCCAAAAGTCACGCAGTGCAGCATGCCGTCACTCACAACTACGTCGGCTTTGTGCGTGAGGAACTCGACGCGCGCCGGTCGCCGGCGTATCCGCCATTCGTTGCGCTCGCGAATGTCATCGTCAGCGGCACCGATCAGACGCAGACGGCGGCGGCAGCAATTGCAGCGGCGGAGTGGGTGCGCACACTCGTTGCGCGTGCGGGGCTGCGCGATCTCGAACTTGTTGGTCCCGCGCCGTGCCCGATCGATCGCATCAAGGACCGCTGGCGTTGGCACTTTCTGCTCAAGTCGGCAAAGCCCGCCACGATGACGCGTGTCGCGCGATATGTCGCCGAAAAGTGTCCCGTTCCCAAGAGCGCAGATCTGCGTCTGGTGGTAGACCGCGATCCAGTCGCGCTGTTGTAAATTTCGACGTCACCCTACACCACACTCGCATGACGTCGCGCACACTCGCTGCAATTCCGCCGTACATCTTCTGGGAACTCGACGCCCGCCGCAACGCCGCGCGCGCGACGGGTCGTTCGCTGACCGACCTCGGCATCGGCAGCCCAGACCAGCCGATCCCTGCTGTCGTTATCGAGGCGATGCAGCGCGTCGCTGCTGATCGTGGACTCAGTCGGTATCCGCACTTCAAGGGCAGCGCGCCATTTGTTGAGGCGGTAGTGACGTACATGACCGAACGTTTCGGCGTGACACTCGATCCAATGCGCGAACTGATGGCGCTCGCCGGCTCGAAAGAAGGGATCGCCGAGTTGGTGTTGTCGCACTGCAATCCGGGCGACGTGGTGCTCGTGCCCGAGGTCTACTACCCGGTGTATGCGCGTGCGTCGCAGCTCGCCGGCGCAACGCCGGTGTTCATGCCGATCCTGCCGGACGGCACGCTCGATCTTGATGCGATTGCGCCAGCAGATCTCGCGCGTGCGCGCATCATGATCATCAACTATCCGTGCAATCCGACCACGGCGTCAGTGCCACTCACCGAACTCGCACGACTCGTTGCGTTCGCCGAGCGTCACTCGCTGTTGCTGGTGAGCGATCTCGCGTACAGTGAGCTTGCGTACGACGGTTATGTGGTGCCGAGTGTGCTGGAGGTGCCCGGTGCGATGGATGTCGCGGTAGAGCTGCATACTTGTTCGAAGAGCTTCAGCATGGCGGGATTGCGCATCGCGTTCCTCGCGGGAAATGCGCAGGCAATCAGTACCGTCGATCAGTACCGCTCCAACGTTGGCTATGGA
>JBKJTE010000105.1:0-12386 GCA_046590495.1 Gemmatimonas sp.
CGCGCGGGGCGCACGATTTAGGACGACAACGGCACCGAGTTTCACGCGTACAAAGCCTTCGAAGCGCAGGTCGCGGGCCGCGACTACTTCGCCACGCCGCATCACGCCTGGGAACGCGGCACCAACGAGAACACCAACGGCCTCATTCGGCAGTACCTCCCCAGCGGCAGAGCATGGAGCACCTCCCCCAAGCCGCGTGCACCCGCATCGCCAACACGCTGAATCGTCAACCACGCAAACGGCTGGGGTACCGCACGCCGGAGGAATGCAATGTTCCGTAACACGCATTGTTGCACTACAAAGTTGGGTTCTAGCAACACTACATGTAGTCGTGTTGACAAGGCACGGCGTCTGCGCTTCGACGTTCATGCACCACCGCGCACGCAAGCTCCGTCGGGCATGCCGGTGCCTGGCATACGCGGATCAGGCACGTTCGCACGGGGTATCGCGCAGCACCCCACGCGTCGCACTCCCCCGTGAACCTCTCGCGCATGCGCCAACGATTGCTTGCACTCGGTGTCATGCTGTTCCCTGCGATGCTCTCCGCGCAGCGCCGGCCGGCGTCCGCCGACCAACCCGCGAGCACCGGCGTCGCGCAGACGTTTCGCGCGTTCGGTCGCCCGTATGGCGCGTACTTGCTCGCCGCCTTCGATTCGATTCCGGCGGCGCAGTATGCGTTCCATCCAACGCCGATCCAGCAGTCCGTCGGGTATATCGCCCAGCATCTCGAAGACGCGAACTATCAATTATGCTCGCTGTTCGGTGAGGCGAAACACAGGCGCACGGCGAAAGACTCGCTCGCCGATACCCTGAAGGCCCGTTGGCCCAAGGATACGTTGGTCGCGCGCGTCCGCGCCTCATTGGTGTTCTGCGGCGATGCGATCGGGCGTCTCACAGATGCGCGCTTGGCCGATACGCTGCAGGCGGGCCCACCGGGCGCCACGCAGCCGGTACTCCGCGTCCGGTATCTGATTCTCTTGGTGACCGATCTGGCCGAACACTATGCGCAGCTCGCGACGTACATGCGGATCTTGGGATTGGTACCACCCACGGCTCTGCCACCGCCGCCGTGAGGTGCCGACGCGAGACGGCAAGCCCGTGGCGACTGAACAGCTGGGGATATAGGTGTCAGGTTATCCGGGACATCGTTAACAGGCTTTCTTGAAAGACGGGGCGCCGGTAATGGTATGCCAGCGCGAGGCTGGTGTCTCATCCTGGAGCGCCTAGTAAGGTTGCACGTGGTTGTAGCTGTTCGTAAACGTGTTGAAGACCCGTTGCTGGGAGTTCGCGTGAGTGCCCGGCACCGGAGACTCGCCGTGCGCATTCCCCAACAGGCGTATCCGTTGATGCACGTTCGCGTGGCCACATCTGCCGACATTGTCGCCCTCGTCGCGGTGATCAACGCCGCCTTCCTTGCGGAAGCGGCGTTCATTCGCGGCGCGCGGACCTCGGCAGCCGAAGTCCGCGCGTTGATGGACGGTGGCGGTGCGTTTCTTGTCGTCGATCACCAGCCGCCGAGTCGACTCGCCGCCGCCGTCTATGTGGATGCCCGTGGCGCGTGCGCGCACTTCGGGATGCTGGCGGTCGATCCGTCTGCGCAACGCCAAGGGCTCGCACGTCGGCTTCTAGGCGCGGTGGAAACCCACTGCCTGGCGGCCGGATGTGGGACGATTGAGCTCGCCGTATTCGATGTCCGCCCCGGACTGCCGCCTTTCTACGAGTCCTGCGGCTATCGGTCAATTGGGACGCGCGCGTTCGGCTCGCCGGGGTTGCTGACGGCACCGGCGCACCTCATTGTGATGCAGAAGGCATTGGGTGAGATCGCGTCCGACTGACCGGAGTGACGCGGCGATGTCGCGATAGCACCAATTAACCGTGCGTTGCCGTTGACACCGGTTTCAAGAATTGTGGTCTTTCCCGCTACACACGCCGGCCACAAACGATTGAAGGCCGCTGAAGCAGTACGCGATTCAAACGTGGCTTGAACCACAAGTACTGCGCAGGCCCAATTCAGGAGGAACGCCATGAAATCAATCGCCGCCGGTTGGGATCAGCTCCTCAAGAACGCGGACGACTGGCCCGCCGCCAGCACAATGTGCGAGCACGATCCGTCTCCGACTGCCAGAATCGTTGCCTATGCTTCCGAACCGACTGGTCGTGCACGCCTATCTTCGTCGCGCAGCGATACTCTGGATCATCGTCCGGGTATCGCTGAGCGTCGTGTTTGTGCTGGCCGGTGTTGATGCGATGCGAATCTCCGGCCTTACCATGGTCGGCGTCGTACTCTTGTGCGGCGCGCTCGGCGTGCTGGAATCACACCGGCATCGGGAGTGGGCGTTCCTCGGCAATCTGTCCGTAACGCCACCCGTGCTGGGCGCGCTGCTGCTCACCCCCGCGCTGGTGGGCGAAGTGGTGCTCCAACTGTCTGGTGCGTATACGCGATGACCGCGATCCTGCGTGTGGAGTGCGTTGCCAAGTCCTACGGCGGTCGCCGCGTGCTCAGCGCCGCGTCGCTGCGGGCGGTGCCTGGCGAACTCCGCGTGCTCTTCGGCCGCAACGGGATGGGGAAGTCGACCCTGCTCAAGATTGCCGCCGGGCGGATTCAACCAGACGGCGGATCCGTACACTTTCTTGATGAGACGGCGCTGACATTGCGCCACCCCGCGCTCGCCGCGCGAGGCTTGTTCTATTTGCCGGATCACGATCTCTTGTCCCCCGCGTTCACGGTGCGACAGCAGCTGACGATGGTGCAGCGCCAGTTCCGGGGAGGCGACATCCTGGCGGCGGCCGAACGCCTCGGCCTCACGGCCCGGCTGGACCAGCGGCCACATACGCTGTCCGGAGGCGAGCGGCGCCGCGCCGAGTTTGCGTGCGCGCTGGTGCGCCAACCACGGTGCCTCCTTGCCGACGAGCCGTATCGTGGAGTCTCTCCGCTGGATGCGGATGTCCTCACGGGGGTGCTCCGGTCGCTCGCGTCGAACGGCACCGCGGTCGTGGTCACGGGCCACGAAGTCCCGACGCTATTGAATGCGGCAGATCACGTCACGTGGTGCACCGACGGCACCACGTATGAACTCGGCCCACCCGCGCTTGCGCAGCAGCACGCGATGTTTCGGCAGGCATATCTGGGCACGGCGACCAGCGTTCGTGCTGTCTAACGTTTCGTTGCCGCTGACATCGTTGTTCGGACTGAAGTCATTGCTCTCTTCGCTCGTTGACTGGAACCCCTTGATGAACCCCTGCTGCGAAACGTGGGCGTTATGCATCCATCCCGAGCATCTACTCTTCTCGCGCACCACCGGTGCGGGGGCACCCCCAAGAGGGACACGATCCGCCATCCGCCGCGCCGCGCGAACGGCCATGGGACGATCTGCGTAGGAGGCGTCTCCGAAGCGTTGCCGTCAGACGCCAAACTGTCGGAAATGATGATCCATGTGCAGGTAGGCCCATCGCCTCCACTGCCGCGGAGTCATTTCGCCGAAGAGCGGATGCGCGCGCATCGCCCCGATGCCGGCGAGGAACCGGCGCGTGACGGCCTCGAGCTCGTCGCGGTCGCGAGCGAAGCTTGTCGGCTTCGTTCCCCGTCGCTTCTGATCGATCTCGGGCATCGTCGGGCTGCCCTTGGGCCAGTGCATGGGCATACGGAGCGCCGCGAACTTCATTACGGTGCGTGTAAACAACGTGTCCACGCGTCCGAGTGGCAGTTCGCCGAGCACGCCCTTGAAGCTGTCAGTGAGATGACAGATCATCTCCGGCGCCGTCATCGTCCCCCATTGACGAGGGGATTGAGCCGTGAGGGAGTGCAGCCGCGCAAGCATCGCGGATACTTCCGGCGCAGTGTCGAGAGTCTTCATGAAAAGGAGGGAACGCAGAATAAAATGCAGCTTCGAAGTCGTGCTATTCAGTTCGCGCGCAGCGCTTCGCTCGGCGCAATGCGGCTTGCTCGCGCGGCTGGCAACCAGCAGGCCAGCAGTCCGATCGCAGTCATCGTCACCACGACCACCACCAACGTGAACGGATCGCGCGATGCGACACCAAAAAGCAGCCCCTCGATGGTGCGCGCGAGTGCAAGCGAACCTGCAACACCAACCGCGAGTCCAAGGCCGACCAGCAGCCCGCCCTCGCGAAGGACCATCCTCGTGACGCGCGACGGCGCAGCACCAAGCGCCATCCGAATACCGATTTCGTTCGTGCGCGTGCTCACGTTGAAAGCGAGTACTGCGGCGATTCCGATCGAAGAGATCACGAGCGCCAGCAATCCGAATCCGCCCAACAGCAACGCATTGAGCCGACGCGGTCCGATGCTTTCGTCGCGCACGGCTTCCAACGACAGGATGCTTTTGATCGGTTGGTCTGGTGCGATCGATCGCACAATGGCGCGCGCGGCGTTGGTCAGCCCTGTTGGATCGACGGTGGTGCGAATGACCAACCCGCCGGCCGGGAAGTCACCCTGCGTTTGCGGAAGAAAACTGACCGGAAGAGGCTTGGCATCGAGCCCGCCGTCTTTTGTGTCGCCCACAACGCCGACTACCGTGCGCCATTGATTCTCCGGCACGCCGATGAATCGCAGCACGTCACCTGTCCATGCCACCTGACGACCAATCGGGTCCACGCCCGGAAAGAGACGATCGGCCAGGGTCTTGTTGAGAATCACGATCGGCTCGCTGGTGCGAACATCACCGGTGGTGAACTCGCGGCCCTTGAGCAGGCGAATGCCAGACGCGCGAAAGTAGTCGGGATCAGCGGTGCGATACTCGGCCGATGGAGTCGGTCCGTTGTCCATCGTCGCACCCTTTGCCTTCATCTCGAGCAAAATTCCCGCTGTGCGCAACGGTACCGTGGAGCCGACGCCTACGAGCTCGACACCGGGCAGCGTCGACAATTCCCGTTGCATGTCCACGTAACGTTGCCCCGCTTTGACGAAGTCGGTGGTCGCGGTGAAGTCGAGCGGCACTTCCATCGTGAGCACGTTCTTGGGATTGAGCCCTGGATCGACCGCGGCCAGCGATTGCATCGATCGGACCAACAGCCCCGCACCCGAGAGCAACACGACCGACAGCGCGACCTGCGTCACGACCAACGCTTGTTGTAGTCGTTTGCGTCGTGCGCTGCCGGTGGTCTTGGTGCTTCCGGCTGACAACCCGGCGCTGAGTGAATGTTCGTTGCCGACGCGCGGTGCGTACGACAGCACGAACGCGATGAGTATTGCGAGCAGCGCAGTAAATGACAGCACCATCCAGTCGACGTGGATTTCGTCGGCGCGCGGAGAAAAGCGCGCAACGAATCGCGATAGCGTACCGACACCCGCAAGCGCGACCAGCAGTCCGAGTGCTGCGCCAGCGCCGGCGAGCACCATGTTTTCAACAAGAAGCAATTTCCGCAAACGTGACGTACCGGCGCCGAGTGCTGCACGAACGGTCATCTCGTGTTCGCGACGCACGCCGCGCATGAGTGTCAGATTCGCGACATTGGCGCAGGCGATGACGAGCACCAGCGCGGCGACTGCCATCAGCATCCACAACATCAGTCGCGCGTCGCGCCCGAGAATTTCCTTGAAGGGTGTCAACTCGACGGTGTAGCCCGCTGATTTGTCATAGGCTTCCGGACTTTTTTCGTGCATGCGCTGCGTGATCAACCCGACTTCCTGACGCGCCTGTTCAACGGTCACGTCGGGAGCGAGTCGCGCGATCATCTCCGTCATTCGATGCGTGCGTCCCTGCACCATCGTCGCACTCACATGATGCTCGCTGATCGACATGTTCATCAGCGCATCGATCCGACCGGGAAAGAACGGCGCTGGTTCCAGCACGCCGATCACTTCAACGATGCGCTTGCCGATCCGCATCGTCTTGCCGACGATGGCGGGGTCGCCGGAGAAGTGCGCCATCCAGTACGCGTGGCCGAGCATGATAACCGGTGGTGCTCCGGCCCCATCGTCGCCAGACGTGAAGTCGCGCCCCTTGATTGGCTTGAGCCCCATGACGGTGAGGTAGTTGCCTGTCACGAGTCCGACTGCGATCTGCGACGCGTCGGTGTCTTCGATCAACGACAGGGTCAACGGCGAGTACTCGGCGATCTGCCGCATCGTGCGTGACTGCTCGCGAAAATCGTTGATCTCGGGCACCGAGAAGGCGATGTCGGTTTGACCCTGATTCGCGGCGTGGTGGCGCAGGTACATCAATCGATCGCCATCGGCGTGCGGCAGCGGACGCAGGAAAACCCCGCGGACCGCCGAGAAGATGGCAGTGTTGGCGCCTATGCCGAGACCGAGAGTGAGCACGACGGCGGCGGCGAAGCCTTTGGCGCGCGACAGCGAGCGGAGGACGTATCGAAGCTCAAGCGACATCGGAGAAAGTTGACGCCGCGGCACGGAGTCGGACAGTCCGCGACGAAGGCCCGACTCCACGCTGTGGTGTCGGGCCTCGGTCCCCGGTACGTCCTTGATACGTCTCGGGTACGTCTCCGGTCAGTGCTTCCGCTTTGGATGGGTGTCCGTGTCTGAAATGGTCCCCACCTCATCCGCCGTGTGATGATGACGCGCCACATCCTTGTCCAACCGATTCCGGTCGCTCTCCTTGTCCGCATCGTCGCGCTGGATTCGGCCTTCAAACAAGCGATCTTTTCCCGTGTCGTCGTGCTGGCGAATTTTGGCGGGGTCATGGCCCGCATGCGGGTGCGAGTCTTCGGTGGTCTCCTCGGCCTTGGCGGCCGCTGCTGCCTGGTCGAGCTTCTTGTCGCTCGCGTCGTGCGTGTACCCGCTGTGGTCGTCGGCCATCGATTACGCTCGTTGATGAGAGAGAAGTGCGAGCAGTGAGACCCCGCGCGAACGAAACGTTCCGGATCATCAGGCTCTTGCGTTGGGTTCCGCGTCCGGCGAAGGGAACGATGCCGCATGTGGACGCCTGCTTCCGCGACCCGTCGGGGAACGGGTGGACAATGATCGAGGAGAGAACGAGCTCGTCCTGAATCCTCACTCGTTCCTTTGAAGGGCGGCTCTATGGTGGCGCCGCGTGCGCGTTGGCGGTAACTCATTCGATGTGTCCACTTCGCGCATCCTGATTCGACTGTCGCTGCTGGGACTCGTGCTCGCGAGTCACACCGTGTCTGCGCAGCGTCGAGGCGGATATCGCAACGGCGCGTGTGCGACAAACTGGGACGCTGAGAACTATTTTTTCTCGCCGTTTTTTGCGGGCACGCCGACGTACGATGGTCGCATCGTGTTTGCGCGCATCAAGTATCGCGGCAACTACGAGTGTGGCCCTGAAGGTCCGGGTTGGGCGCACGACTATCCGCGCACCGAATCGCACTTCATGCGCATCCTGAAAGAGCTCTCGACGACGCGACCGTTTCTTGGCAGCGGCGAGATTGTCGGCGGCGCAGTGGTACGACTCGACGAGCCGGCGATGATGACATACCCGGTCGCGTATCTGAGTGAGCCAGGCGGATGGACGTTGACCGAGACCGAGCTGGCCGGACTCCGGCAATACATCGGCAAGGGCGGCTTCATCATCTTCGACGACATCGAGGGCGATCCCAATCCCGACTATCGCAATCTGCTGCAACAGTGGCAGCGCGCGTTTCCCAAATCGCGCCCCATTCGCCTCACGAATACGCATCCGATTTTCAACACGTTCTTCAAGATTGACTTGACGAAGATCCCCAGTAAAACCGGACGCTATGACCCCGAGTATCTCGGCTTTTTCGAAGACAACGACCCGTCGAAACGAATGCTTGCAATCATCGACAACTATGCCGACGTCGGTGAGTTCATCGAGTGGTCCGACGAAGGTGTCAGCATGGTGCCCGCCAACGAAGCGTACAAGTTGTGGGTGAACTATTTCGTGTATGCGCTGACGCACTGATGCGTCACTTCACCACGGTTGCCGCGCTGTGCGTTGCTGTCGCCTTTGGGTGTTCATCACCGGCGCGCGACATCAAGACGTCGTCCGACGACGCATCACCGTACCTGCTGATTTCGGCGGGCGATCAGGACGGAAAGGAAAGCGATTTTCTTGCCGTCGTCGACCTTCGGGCACGCAGTCCCGAATTCGGTAACGTGATTGCCACGACGCCGACCGGCATGACGGCATCGATGCCGCACCACATGGAGTACGCTCTGCCGCCCGCGGGTGAGTTGCTCTTTCTGAATGCGCATCACCACGAGGCGAGTTTACTCGTGGACGTATCAAACCCGCTTGCACCACGCATCACGAAAACGTTCCGGCCGCCGTCGTCGTTTCGGTATCCACACGACTACACGCGCACGCCGACCGGCACTCGTCTCGTAGGATTT
The DNA here is from genome assembly GCA_046590495.1 of Gemmatimonas sp. Taxonomy (GTDB): domain Bacteria; phylum Gemmatimonadota; class Gemmatimonadetes; order Gemmatimonadales; family Gemmatimonadaceae; genus Gemmatimonas. The sequence goes on from JBKJTE010000105.1 coordinate 8,294, forward strand.
CTGCGCAGCGATGGACCGAGTATCGATACGACAGAGACGGAAAAGCCCGGCAATTTCGGTGGGATCGCCGAGTACAGCGTCCAAGGTGAGTTGTTGCGAACCGCTGCCGCAGGCAACTGGCGTTCGAAGCCGGTGCGTCCGTACGCGTTCGCGTTATTGCCGAACATCGATCGTCTCGTTGTGACGAGCGCGCCGATGATGGAATCCGTGTCCGCCGATGTTGTGCAGATCTATCGGTACTCGGACTTCAAGCTGCTCACGACGATCGACCTTCCGGCCGGCCGTCTGGCGAATGGCTCGGTCGTTGCCGGGTCGGAGCGCGCGGGTTTTGGTCCACGCGTACTCCCTGACGGGTCGGTATTCTTCAACAGCTACGGGTGTACGTTTTATCGGCTGAGCGAGATTGCCGGTCCGCACCCGCGCCTCGAGACGCTCTTCGCGCTCGAAACGCCGCCGCCCAAGCCTGACGGAATCCGCGGATCGTGTGGAATTCCCGTCGTGTTCGGCCACTACTGGATCAATCCCGTCGGACAGTTGCACAGCGTCGTGGTGCTCGACATCGCCGATCCGTCGAAACCACACGAAGTGTTTCGTTTGGCAACGCCACCCAAATTCAACCCGCACTGGCTCGCGCGCGATCCGCTGTCCACGCGTCTTGTACTCGGCGCAGAGCTTGGCGGCGAAGAGGGCTTCTTCATTCTGCGCTTTGATGAAGCGTCGGGACAGTTGTCGTTCGATCGCGCATTCAACGGCGAAGGGAAGCGAGGGTACGTGAGCCTGGCAACGCAAACTTGGCCCCATGGCGCCTCGGGGCCTGCGTGGGGACACGCTGCACTGTTCATGCCCGGTCGCTGACGTACACCAAGACGCCGAGACATCGACGTCCGTTTCTGACGTGTCTGACGAACCAGGCGCGCTACATTCATGCGATGACCCCAGGCTCCTCACACGCCATCTGGCACGAGGCCGTCAACCGGCGCGATGCATCGTTTGACGGCGTGTTTTTTGTGGCGATCACGTCGACGTGCATCTATTGCCGCCCGGTATGCCCATCACGTCTGGCACGTCCCGAAAATCGTCGGTTCTTCACCACGCGCGATCAAGCCGAAGCATCGGGATTCCGCGCCTGCCGACGGTGCCGGCCGGAACTCGCGTGCGGCGAAACACCACTCGATGCTGTGCCGCGCCTCGCGCAAAGTGCGATCACGCAAATATCCGGCGGCGCGCTCAACGGGCAGACGGTGCAGTCGCTCGCGTTCGCATTGGGAATGAGTGATCGACATCTGCGGCGAGCGCTCGAGCGCGAGTTCGGAACGTCGCCGTTCAGTCTTGCACTCGCGCAACGAATTCGCGCAGCGACAGCGCTGCTAGCCGACAGACGTCTCTCGATCACGCACGTTGCGTACGCGAGTGGGTTTCAAAGTCTGCGTCGATTCAACGCGGCGTTCCGCCAGCATTTTCAGATGTCGCCGACCGAGTGGCGCCGGCGAGAGACGCGCGAGTGAACACGTAAGGAAATGTCGGCAGGATGTTCATGTGCATCGCTTGTTCAATTGACGCACGCGCTTTTGCGGAATCGCCGAGTCCTGTGTACGCGCGGGCTTTGGCAGCCCACACCGCTGGATTCTGCTGATCGGCCATCGCCAACTCTGCGAGACTTTCATCGAAACGCTTCTCGGCGAGTGCCACCAGGGCATTCAGCTCGTGCGCCTGTCTGATGCGCGTGTCGTTGTGGCGCGCGTTCGCACCGGTGGTGTACGCGAGCGCTTCAGTGCGCGCTGTCCGTACATCACGCTTGGCAATCGACGCTCTCGCCAAATCATAGTGCCAGGCGAGCGCATCGTCGTTCTTCAGTCCGGTTGCCACACTCGACGCGGCGAGCAGAACGTGTGACTGCGCGTACCGCGCGCGCGCCGCTTCGACACGCCCGGCCTCGAGCAGAATGTCGGCGATGAGCACGCCGTCACCTGACATGTTGACCGAGTCACCGATCGCGCGCGCAAACGCATACCGCCGCTGCATCGCGCGAAGTGCATCGTCCGTTGCACCGCGGTCGACATGAATCATCGCCAGGGTGAGCATCGCCGTTCGCCGTTGACCATCGTCGCGGGCGACCGCAAAGTATCGTTCTGCTTGCGCGACTGCCGCATCGTATCGTCCGGCGAGCATTTCGTCAGCGGCGATTCCGACGAACGAGCCTGAAAAGTGCTCGTCGATGGAGAGTGCCTTCCGATACTGCACAATGCTTTCATCGAAGCGGCCGAGTTTCATGAGCAACTCGGCGTATGAATCGTACGGATTCGGATCGTTGGGAACGAGCGCGATGTACTGCTTGAATGCACTTTCGGCGGCGGCCATCCGGCCCGCTGACCGGTAGGCGTAGCCCAGCTGATTGTACGCGAGCGAATAGTTTGAATTGAGCGCAATCGCCGAGCGGAACTCTGCGATCGCGCACTCATACTTCTGCTGTGCAGAGCAGGCGTTGGCGAGTGCCCAATGCGCACGTTCATCTTTTGGATAGTGCACGACGAGTGATTCGGCAAATTGACGCGCCAATTCGGGGTCGCCGTGATTGCGCGCCCGCAACGCGAGCATCAGCAACCGTTCACCTGACGACGCATGCTCCGCGAGTGCGATTGCTTTCTCGAGATGTTCGGCGAGGTCGCGCGCAGTCGGCGAGGTCGAAGCAAGACTGTATTCGCCGAATGCAAACGTGGGGTCGAGCGTCACCGCCTGCTGAAAGACGGCGTGTGCTTCGTGCGTCTGCAGATTTTCGTTCAGTGCGCGTCCACGCAAAAAGAGCGCACGTGCTTCCTCCGAACGCGTGGTGATCGGAATTTTTTCGTCGTTGCTTGAATCTGCCCGCGCCGCAACTCCGGACTGCCCGCTTGGGCGACAGCCGAGCAGAAACGCGAAAAAACATCCGGCGTAGGTAATTCGACGCATCAATTCACCCGACAATCCGCTCAGCGGTGCACCCATCGATCCTCTCTGCTAGTGAGGCGAGGAGGGTACGTGGGCGAATGGCGGAGTGCGCGCCAGTTTCGGACCTGCTTGTTTTCAAGGGCCTGCTGCGCCGATCGCGTACAGGCGCTATTTCAGTTGTAGTGTCGTGTATCCGGACCGATTCGAACAGCCACGCGGGATTACGCTCGGAGTGTCACTGTGACGTCAGTCGTTCTTACCCAAACGTATGAAGTCCCGCACGAGATGACTACGACGGCATTCGATCTGCCGGGGTGCACCATCGTGCGGTCACTCGGCGTCGTTCGCGGCGTGGTGGTTCGTTCCCGCTCGATTGTCGGCACTCTCGGCGCGGGGCTGCAGACCTTGCTTGGTGGCAACATCTCGATCTTCACCGAGCTGGCCGAACGCGCGCGACAGCAGGCGTTCGGCACGATGCTGCATCACGCGCATGTCGCCGGTGCGAATGCGGTGATCGGCGTGCGCTATGACGCGAACGAAATCATGAGTGGCGTGACCGAAGTGCTGTGCTACGGAACGGCAGTCGTTGTCCAGCCAAACGCATAGCGATCGCTGCTTCGGCGTTACGTGGCCGCTATTTCAGTACGCGGATCTTGATGTTGCGCATCGCCAATGCGCCGTTGTGATCGCCCTGAATCGCGATGAAGCCTTGCTTCGCCAATCCGAAGTTCACGTAGGGCGCAAACTTGAGCGGCTTCTTTGTCGAGTCGCTCGGGTCGCCATGCAGCTTGATATTCCACTCCGGTGACCAGAGCTCGTACTCCGCGATCAGCGTCCCGTTGAGCCAGTGTTCGACGTGCGCGCCCTTGCAGACGATTCGCGTTGTGTTCCACTCGCCGGCGGCATGCACGACGCCACGCTTTGACGGATAGAAACCGTACACCGCTGCGACGGATGTCATGATGTTGCGACTGTCCGGCGTGAGCGAATCTTCGGCCAGCTGATACTCAGGCGCTGACCAGTAGACTTTTTCTTCCTTCTCTGTCGCGCGATAGAAAATTCCGGAGTTACCACGCAATGCCACCTTCCAATCGAGCATCAGTTCGAAATCGCCGAACTGTTCACGCGTCACGATATCGTTGGTTGGCTTCACCTTGGCCATCGTGCC
>JBKJTE010000199.1:0-6236 GCA_046590495.1 Gemmatimonas sp.
TTTGCGTCCGCGCCTGTGTAGCAAAGTCCGCAGTCGTGCAGGTAGCGCACGACGGATAGACCTGGCACACCGTTGGCTTCGTCGCCATCGCACAGGTTGAAAACAATCGGCGCTGTCGTTGCCGACGACAGCGCGATCCGGTCAATCACCTCGCGGAAGTCGTCCATCGACACTGGTTGCCACCGCCACGCGTACTGCAACGCCGCGAACACACGTTCGTACTCTGCGCAGCTCTGACTGTAGTCGTTGTAGTACGCAAGGTTCGGGTCGCTCGTCTCGACGAACGGCACCAGCACCCAAACGACAATCGGCGCTGACTCGGCAGTGCGCCGAATCGCGACGGGAGGATGTGCGACGTGACTACTCACGACGTGCGCGAAGGCGTTGGTCGGCGTCTGCTTTGAAGGAAACTTTGATTCCATGACGTCCGGACTGGGCGATGCCGAGCGGGATGCGCACAAGCGAACACGGGCGCCGGCGGTTGTAAAGTCATTGTGCGGAACATCCCGGAACATCCCGGAACATCCCGCAACATCGCGCGAATGCGGCAACGATGCTGGACATGCGACGTGATCCGGTGCACGGTTACGCGTCACGTCGCCTCCCAACCCAATCGTCCATGTCCGTGCCATCCATACGAACCCGCACGCTGCAGCGTCCACTCGCGTTCCTTGCCGCCGCCGCACTCGTGAGCGCAGCTGCGGTTAGCGCATGTGCGCGGCACACGTCGTCCAGCAGCACGTCAACCGGCATGGGGGCTGGCGCAACGATCGCCGCGGCACGTCCGACACTGCCTGGCACCCCTGCTGCCGCGGCGCAAACGTCGTCGCAGTCGCAGTCGCAGTCGCAGCACGGCATGGTGGTTTCGGCTAGCGCGATTGCGAGTCAGGCTGGGCGCGATGTGCTTGCGGCCGGTGGTAATGCGGTCGACGCAGCGATCGCGACTGGCTTTGCGCTCGCGGTCACCTACCCAACGGCGGGGAATATCGGCGGCGGTGGCTTCATGGTCATTCGCATGCCCGACGGTCGCGCGACCACGATCGATTTCCGAGAGAAAGCGCCTGCTGCAGCGACGCCCGGGATGTTCACAGATTCGACCGGCGCCTACTCGTCGCGCACGCACCACCGCAGTCACCTCTCGGTCGGCGTGCCGGGTACCGTCGCCGGATTTGCACTCGCGCACCAGAAGTACGGAAAATCAGCGTGGAAGAGCCTTGTCGATCCAGCTGTAAAGTTGTCCGGTGACGGATTCGCCGTGCCCACGGGCCTTGCCGCTTCGTTGAGTGGTTCGCTCCCGCGCTTCAAGACGTATCCCGCAACTGAAGCCGAATATTCAAAAAGCGGTGTCGCGTACGCGGCTGGGGAGCGCCTGCGCCTTCCCGACCTTTCGCGCACACTGACGCGCATTCGCGATCAGGGACGCGACGGGTTCTACGGTGGCGAAACGGCACGGTTGATCGCGGACGAGATGAAGCGCGGCGGTGGCCTCATCACGGAGCAGGATCTCGCGGCGTACGAAGCGCAGGAGCGCTCGGCGATCAAGGGCACGTATCGCGGCTACGAGATCATCTCGATGCCCCCGCCAAGTTCTGGTGGTGTGGCGATGGTGGAGATGTTGAACATTCTCGAAGGCTTTGATCTCAGGGGTGCAGGCCACAACTCCCCGCAGTACGTACATCTCGTGGTTGAAGCGATGCGTCGGGCGTTTCTCGATCGCGCGCGTTTCCTGGGCGATCCGGATTTTGTGCCCGCGCCCGTCGACAGGCTCACCAGCAAGACGTACGCGACGCAGTTGCGACAGACCATCAAGCTCGATCGCGCGACAGTATCGGAGCCGTCGCAGATCGTGCAGGGATACGAAAGCCCGGAGACGACGCACTACTCCGTGGTCGATGCAAGCGGTATGGCCGTGTCGGTCACTTACACACTGGAGCAGGGCTACGGACTTGGCGCGGTGGTCGCCGGCGCGGGCTTTCTGCTCAACAACCAGATGGGCGACTTCAACGGCAAGCCCGGTCTCACCGATAGCACTGGTCTGATTGGAACGCCGGCGAATGAGGCCAAGCCTGGCAAGCGCATGCTCTCGAGCATGACGCCCTCGATCATTGCGAAAGACGGCAAGCTTGTCGCGGTTGTCGGTAGCCCTGGTGGCCGCACGATCATCAATACCGTGCTGCAGGTTGTGCTCAACGTGATCGACTTCGGGATGACGATGCAGGACGCCGTGAACGCGCCGCGCTTTCATCATCAATGGCTACCCAACACCATCAGCGTCGAACGGAACGGACTCTCAGCGGCGACCGTCAGTGCGTTGCAGGCGATGGGTCATGATGTGCGCTTTGGTGGCACGCAGGGCACCGCACACTCGATCATGGTTGATGCAAAGACTGGCATGCGGATTGGCGCGGCAGACCCGCGAGACAAGGATGCTGGCGCGGTCGGGTACTGATCGACGCGCGGTGCCTCGTTAAACGCCTGGTTCACCGCGCCTTCGGCTCGCCCAGCTTCGCGGCCGTGCGCACATACTCCGCCGCAGCGCCGTGCGTCGCGAACCACACTCGGCCCGCGCCCTTCGATTCGATGTGCGCGATGAGTTGTTCGAGCGCCACGATCCGCGAACGATGGCCGGAGACGTGCGGATGCAACGTCAGCACGAACATCGTGCCTTCGTCGTACGCCCTGTCAAATTCATCCATCCACACACGGGCGATGTCGCGTGGGTTCATGTAGCTCTGCCCACGCGGATCGAACAATGGGGCGTCGTCGAGAATCCATTCGACCGGCAGCTCGACGAGACCGGTCGGCTGTCCGTTCTGCAGCAACTCGTATGGACGGTCGTCGGCCATTAACGAACTCTCGTAGCGGAAGCCCATGTCGCGCAGGATTGTCAGCGTGTTCGGACTGAAATTCCAGCTGGGCGCGCGATAGCCCGTCGGCTTGACGCCAGTCATCTGCGTGAGTTCGGCAACGGCCTTCGTCAGCAAGGCACGTTCGGCAGAATCGGGGAGCGTCATGTTGAGTTCATGGATCCAGCCGTGCACCCCGAACTCATGACGACCACTCTGCTTGATCAACCCGGTCATCGACGGCGTGATCGCGAGACTCACCGAGGGCACGAAAAAAGTGGCTGGAATCTTGTGCGCGTCGAGCAGCTTCACGATGCGCGGTAAGCCAACGCGCGCGCCGTACTGCATCTGCGCCAGAGACCCCACCGTCGGTTCGCCGTAGCGGATCGCGATGGTTTCGTTGTCAACGTCAAACGACAGCAGTACCGCAACGCGCGCGCTATTGGGCCACGACGTGGGCTGGAGCGATCTCCCCGCGCGCACTGCGCTCACGACCGTGTTCACGCTGTCCATGGTCCACTTCCACCCCGGCTTGGCATTGGTCTGCGGCACGGGTTGCGCCTGCGCGAGCAGCGATGCGGGTAGCAGCATGGCGAACAGCAGTCGACGCATGGAGTGGTCCGGGTGGGGATGGAGAGAATGAACGAGGCGCCAAGCGACCGCCCAACGCCTCGTTCCCTAAAGCGGGATTGCCACTGAAACGACTATCTCACCGTGAATGCCGCATACGCCTTGGTGCGATCCCACATGATTGCGATCTGGCCACCCTTGGCTGCAGGCATGACTTCGATCGTCATCTTCTCCACGACAGCAGGCGTTTTTTCGACGGTGAGCGGAATGCGCACCAGATCCTGCTTCGCGTCGTATTCCGTGCCCCACTGCTCCGTTTGTTTGTTCACAATCAACATCCACTTGCCGCCTTCGTCGAGCAGCGTATAGAGCGTGTACGTGCCGGCCGGAACGGCGAGTGCGCCAAACTGCAGCCCCTTGCTGGTGGTGAGGTGCGTGGCCTTGTTCGCGCCCGTACGCCACACCATCCCCCACTTCATGTCGCCGAGCCCTCCAAAGACTTCGCGGCCACGTTTGGACGGACGACCATAGTCTACGAAAATGTTTGCGCCGGCGATCGTGGCCTTCACCGAATCGCGCGGCGACGCAGGCGGCTGGTTGGCACGGGCGGGCGCCATGTTCATCCCGCTCTGCGCAACGGCGGGGAGCGCGGAAATCGAGAGGGCCGCGCCAGCGGCAATGGAACGGATCAGAGACAGACGGAGTGGCATGGACGGAGATAGGGAAATTGGGGGCGGGAGGAAGGTGCGCTGAAAAAATACCGCAATCGCGCTCCCCCACGTACACTCCACCCGATGCTTTCGCTCCCCTTCCGCGCGTTTGCCTTGGTCGGCGCCCTCACAGCGCTCGCCACGCCGACTGCCCCACCGCTGTCGGCGCAGCGAGTCGCCACGCAGCCGCTGCCCCCGGCCGCAGCCTCGCAACCCGGCGACAGCATTCGCGACTTCGCGAATCTCATCGCCGGACTGTCCGAGCCGGGCGGCTACTTCGACACCGACAACCTCATCTCCAATGAGCGCAGTTATCTGCATGTCATGGGCGCGCTCGATCGACTGAAGGTGCGCGGTGGGGCGTACATCGGCGTCGGTCCTGATCAGAACTTCTCGTATATCGCGCGCATCAAGCCGCGTATCGCGTTCATCATCGACATCCGACGCGACAACATGCTGCAGCACCTGCTCTTCAAGGCGCTGTTCGCCCGGGCGCGCAATCGGCTCGAATATCTGGCCCTGCTACTCGGTACCGAGATGCCGGCAAGCAGCGCGAATTTCAGTAATCGTACCATCGAGCAGTTGGTCGGCCTCGTCGACGCGGCGCCGGGCAACACGGCATCACGACGGACCGCGCATCGCGCCGTGCAGACCGAAGTCGCGCGAATGGGTGTCCCGCTCTCGCCGGAGGACCTGGCGACCATCGAGCGCTTTCACGGCGAGTTCATCGCGGCCGGACTCGAGTTGCGCTTCACGTCCGTCGGCCGACCGGCGCAGTGGTACTACCCCACGCTGCGGCAGCTGCTGATTGAGCGGGATCTGTCCGGACGCACCGCGAGCTATCTCGCCACCGAGTCAGACTTTCAGTTTCTCAAGACGATGCAGCAGCGCAATCTCATCGTCCCCGTCATCGGCGATCTCGCTGGCACGAAGGCGATGGCTGCGATCGGTCAGTACATGAAGACCCACGGCGACAAGTTGTCATCGCTCTACGTCTCGAACGCTGAAGACTATGTGATGCGTGGTGGCGGATTCGGCACCTACGCGCGCAGCGTGGTCGCACTCCCTCGCGACGCGCGCAGTGTCCTCATCCGCAGCTGGTTCGGCGGCGAGGGTTCGCATGCCGAGAATGTGACCGGCTTTCACACCACGCAACTGCTACAGACGGTCGACGATTTCGCGGCTGACATGAGAGCGACCGGATATCTGTCGTATCGCGATCTGGTCAATCGCCACTACATCCCGCTCCGCTGAGCGGGCCGGCTTCCAGCGGTTGGCGCTACATTGAACCAAGTCCCCGATCTCCTTTGCCCAAGGGGCGCGCGGCGTGATTTCCGGGTGGGATGCTGGCTTTGAAGGGATGAAAGTCGGTGCTCAACGCCGTCTCTTTATTCCGTACCAGCTCGGCTACGGTGTGCCCGGCCGCCCACCGGCCATCCCGGCAAAATCCGAGCTGATCTTTGAAGTGGAACTGATGGCTGTTGCGGACACGTTACCTCGGCCAGAGCAAACGCCTCGCGATCAGCCAGCAACGCCACCCCGCTGCCCGACATGGCCTGTGGTCAGCGGCACGAAGTAGCATCGGTTGGGGTACACGTGAGGGTGAACCACTTCGACGTTGGAGGATTGTCATGCAGGCCGCCACGAAGGGTCGAAACCGCATCCGCTCGCTCACCCATGTAGCTGCTCACGTAGCTGCTCATGTAACCGCTCGTGTGGCGCTCATCGCGAGCGCCGCGACATTGGCCTTCCTCGCGCTCACGTCGTCAAACGCAGGGGCGCAGGCGACACGCGCAGACCGGCAGACGCGCACACAGGCGATGCACGCGCCGCCCGGGTGGCTGTTGATCGGATTCGTGAAGGACGAACTTGGTAATCCGATCGAAGGCGTCGAAATAATCATCGGCAGCGAAGCGACCCGCGCAACCACCGATGAAGAAGGTCGTTTTCGAATTGCCGGTCTTGCGCCCGGACTCACCTACGTCGGTGCGCGACGTATCGGCTATTTGCCTGCCGTCGACCTCGTTCGACTCACGCCCACCGACACGTTGCAGTTCCTGCTCGATCACATCGGCCAGAAGATGGACACGGTGAAAGTGAAAGCCCGTGC
>JBKJTE010000299.1:0-36464 GCA_046590495.1 Gemmatimonas sp.
GTATGACGCACATCCCGGAGATGAAGTCGCGCGGCGATTCGCTGCTCGTGAATCCGGGCGAAGGGTGTGGGTGGCTGCACGGCGCTCCGACGGGCGCAATTCTCGATCTCGAAACCAGAGCCGTCGAGTTCATCAAGCTTACCGGACCGGAGTGGAAGTTCTGATGGGTAGTCGCATCCTGATTCTTGACTGTGGCTCGCAGTTCACACAGCTGATCGCGCGACGCGTTCGCGAAGCGCGCGTCTTCTCGGAAATTCATCCGCCCACGCGTACACTCGAATGGATTCGGGAGTGGAAGCCCGACGGAATTATTCTTTCGGGCGGACCGAGTTCAGTAACCGATGAAGGCGCGCCGACCGTGCCGCGCGAGTTGCTGGATATTGCGCCGACACTTGGCGTCTGCTACGGCATGCAGCTCATCGCGCATTTGGAAGGTGGTGCCGTCGTTGGTGGTGGACGACGTGAATACGGACGGGCGGAGGTCGAAATCAGCGATGCGGCTGGCATGTTCGCCGGCTTTGAGCGTGGCGAACGCACGACCGTGTGGATGAGCCACGGCGATCATGTCGAAACCGTTCCGCCGGGATATGTGCCAACTGCAACGACCGTCAGCGGTGGTGACGTCGTCGCCGGGTTTCGTCATGAGAGCAAGCCGATTCACGCCGTGCAATTCCATTCGGAAGTGGCCCACACGGCGCGTGGTGCAGAGATCATCCAGAACTTTCTCTTTGGCATCTGTCATTGCAAAGCCGACTGGACGCCCGGCCATTTCATCGATCTTGAAGTCGCGAAGATCCGCGCACTTGTCGGCGACGCGCAGGTGATTTGTGGTCTGTCCGGTGGCGTGGACTCGAGTGTCGCAGCGGCACTCGTGCACAAAGCGATCGGCGATCAGCTCACCTGCATCTTTGTCGATACCGGATTGCTGCGATTGCACGAACGCGAGCAAGTTGAACGCACGATGGGCATGCACTTAGGGATCAAACTCATCACCGTGCGTGCTGAAGATCGCTTTCTGACCGCGCTTGCCGGTGTCGGTGAGCCGGAGCGTAAACGAAAGATCATCGGCGAACATTTTATCCGTGTGTTCGAAGCCGCGTCGACCGAAGCCGGGCAGAACGCAAAGTTTCTGGTGCAGGGGACGCTCTACCCCGACGTGATCGAGTCGGTGAGTGCAACCGGCGGCCCATCTGCGACGATCAAGACGCACCATAACGTTGGCGGTCTACCCAAGGATATGAAGTTCGCATTGATCGAGCCGTTGCGTGAACTGTTCAAGGATGAAGTGCGCAACGTTGGCCGCGAACTCGGTCTTCCAGAGGAGATGGTTGGGCGGCACCCGTTTCCGGGTCCGGGTCTCGCGATCCGCGTCCTTGGCGAAGTGACACCGCACGCGCTCGATATTCTCCGTCGCTCCGATGCCATCTATCTCGAAGAGATTCGCGCGGCAGGTTTGTACAATGAGATCTGGCAGGCTTTTGCTGTCTTCCTGCCCGTTCGTTCAGTCGGCGTGATGGGTGACTATCGCACGTACGAGCATGTGATCGCGCTGCGCGCGGTCACGAGCACCGATGGGATGACTGCCGACTGGTTCGCCTTCCCGCACGATGTACTCGGCCGTATCTCAAGTCGCATCATCAACGAAGTGGATGGCGTAAACCGCGTCGTGTACGATGTAAGCTCCAAGCCCCCCGCCACCATCGAGTGGGAGTGAGCCAGTACGGGACACTCCCGCTGTAACCTGCCGCACTGCGGTCCCGGAGAAGTGTGATGTCCCGCTCTGTATTCTCAACATCACCGACGTCGTCGCTGATCGCGTGCGTACTTGCCGCCACGGCGGCGCTATTCGACGCATCGTTGAGTGCTGCCCAAGTCGCCCCAGCACCGCCAGCCCGCGCGGCTGACGCGCAGCGTCCACCGATCCCCACGCACGGTGTACGCCCGAAGCGGATGGTGATTCGCGGTGCGATCGTGATCGAAGGGAACGGCACGCCCGCCGAAGGACCGAAGGATATCGTGATCGAGGGAAATCAGATCACGGAGATCGCATCGATCGATCCGGTCGCGATGAAAGACGGTACGGCACGTCGGCCACGTGCAGGTGATGTCGAGATCGACGCGACGGGCAAGTACGTCATGCCCGGGCTGATCAACATTCACGGCCACGTGCAGGACGAACGCGCGGGCGTTGCGCAGCCACTCGACTATCAGCTGAAGTTATGGTTGGGTATGGGGATTACCACGGTGCGGGACGTGTCGAGCGAAACGCAAAAGACATTGCAGTTGCGTGCACGTTCACTCGCCGGCGAGGTGGCCGCGCCGAGGTTGTATGTATACGCGCGTTATGCCTACATGCCGGTCCCGCGCAATGAGGTGGAAGCGCGTCAACGGGTGCGTGACCTCAAGGCGATGGGTGTCGACGGGCTCAAACTGTTTGGCATGGACAAGGATGTGTATCTCCCCGTGCTGGATGAAGCGAAGAAGCTTGGGTTACGCACGGCGCATCACATGGCCGTCGACGAAACGAACGCGTGGGATGCCGCAGCCGGCGGGTTGACGAGTATCGAGCATTGGTACGGCGTACCTGATGCTGCGATTCCCGATGGGCTGCAGCACTTCCCGTCCAATTTCAACTACGCGGATGAAGGGATGCGCTTCCGTTGGGCCGGTCGTCTTTGGCGCGAAGCGGACCCGGCGCGGCTGCAGGATGTGCTGCGCGCGATGGCGAAGGCGAACGTGGCGTGGAATCCGACACTCGACATCTACGAAGCGAGTCGCGATCTGCAGCGCGCCGAATCGCAGCCCTGGTTCAGCGAGTATCTGCACCCGACTTTGGAGAAGTACTTCCGCCCCGATGCGTCAAATCACGGTTCGTACTTTGCCAATTGGAGCAGCACAGACGAGGCATTCTGGAAAGAGAACTATCGCATCTGGTTTCAGGCGGTGCGGGATTTCGAGAAGCTGGGCGGAACGATCGGCGTTGGTGAGGATGCCGGTTTTATCTATCAGGTCTACGGCTTCGGGCTGATTCGCGAACTCGAACTGCAACAGGAAGCGGGTTTTCAACCGCTCAAGGTGTTGCAGCATGCGACGGTGAACAACGCGCAGATCCTTGGTGAGGGTGCGCGACTTGGACGCGTGCGCCCGGGCTACCTCGCGGATCTCATCGTGCTGAATGGCAATCCGCTCGAGGACCTCAAAACCTTTTATCCACCGCGCGCGGATGCTGCAGCCGGCCCAGGCGGCGGCGTGGCGTGGACCATCAAAGACGGTATCCCGTATGATGCGCCGCGCATGATGAAGGAAGTGCGTGAACTCGTGGGGCGCGCGAAGGGACCGGCACCGCATTGAAGCGAGTGCTCGCCTGGGGGCCCGATCTGCGGGACATGGCCCGCTACGCGGCACCGATCGTGTTGGTGAACGTCGGCATTCAGGCGATGGGTGTGGTCGATACGCTCATGGTCGGGAAGCTTGGCGGCGCTGCGATCGCCGCCGTCGCGTTGGGGAATCTGTACTTCTTCAACGTCAGTATTTTCGGCATCGGCCTGTTGCTGGCGATCGACCCCGTCATTTCGCAGGCCATCGGTGCAGGCGACCACGAGGACGTTGCGCGCGGTGTGCAGCGGGGACTGCTCGTTGCGCTCGTCCTCTCGGTCGTAGTGACGCTCGCGTTGCTCCCCGGGGAATGGTTACTGGACGGGTTGCGGCAACCCGCCGATGTCACTGGCGACACCGCCCTCTACACGCGACGGCGCGCGATCGGCGTCGTGCCGTTTTTCATTTTCAACGTGTTGCGTCAGACGTTGCAGGCGATGGGCAAGGTGTGGCAGGTCGTGATTGCCGTCATCGTTGCGAACATCCTGAACGTCTGCGTCAATTGGCTGTTGATCTTTGGCAACCTGGGTGCGCCGCGGCTCGGTGTCGTGGGTTCCGGGTACGCGACTGCGCTTTCGATGTGGGCGATGGCCGCGACGCTGCTTGTACTGGCCTGGCCCAAGTTGCGCTCATCGTTGCTGCCTTGGCGCGCTGAGACACTGACGTGGCTTCCGATCATTCGCACGCTGCGCATCGGTGCACCGATCGGCGTTCAGTTCTTTTTCGAGTCGTTCGCGTTCGGGCTGACGGCACTGCTGATGGGGTGGATGGGCACCCCCTCGCTCGCAGGGCACGAGATCGCGCTCAACATGGCGGCGCTCACGTTCATGGTACCGTTGGGGATCGCAGGCGCAGCGAGTGCCGTGGTGGGGCGTGCGATCGGTCGCGGTGACATGCCAGGCGCGCGGCGCGACGCGGTTGCCGCGATTATCTGTGGGACGGGCTTTATGTGCGTCAGTGCCGTGGTATTTCTCACGGCGCCGGAGTGGCTTGCCACGCGCTACACGACCGAGACTGCCACGGTCGCGGTCGCAGTCTCGCTTATCCCGCTCGCGGGGCTGTTTCAGGTCTTCGATGGCCTGCAGGCGGTGACGGGCGGCGTTCTCCGGGGCACGGGCGACACGCGAATTCCTGCAATACTCCACATGGTCGCCTTCTGGGGAATCGGGGTGCCACTTGGCGCGTTCCTGGGTTTCGGCACGCCGCTCCGCGAGCGTGGCCTCTGGATCGGACTGGTCGCTGGACTCGCCGCGGCCGCCGTGCTGCAGAGTGGGAGAGTGGTCTTTCGACTGCGTGGCGACCTACGGCGGGTGCGCGTCGATCACTGAGTGAACTGGCCAGTCCGATGGGGTAACTGTACTCTCACTGACGATGCGATTCGAAACGCCGGCATTTCTGCGACCTGGTATCCAGCGACGGCTGTTCGCGCTTGCGGTGAGTCTGGCTCTGCCGCTCGCCGCGATGGCCGGCGCACGTGCACTCGAAAAGCTGAATACCGAGCACGCACTTCTCTCGGAGCGTAGTCTGGTCACGTCGCGGCGCGCAGCACAGCTGCTCGATCAGGATGTGTACATGGCGCGCACGTTGCTCACGTCGATGGCGCACCTGCTGAATGTCCGCGATCCGATTTCAGGCAATGATTCGCTGATTCGCTCACTCTTTCGTGAGAGCTCGCGCGGATTTTCAAATCTGTGGATTGCGGACACGCTCGGCGCCGTTCGCGGATCACTGGTTCCGCCGACGTTTGCCAACGCGGCGGCAACGCTGCGCAGTCGCGAGTATTTCCAGCAGGCGTTGCACACGCTGACGTTCACAGTGGGCGATCCGCTGCGTTCGCGAATTCTGAACGGCTCGCCATACGTCGTGCCGTTTGCGTTGCCGATTATTCGCGACGGCGATCGCAAGGTTGTTGGCATGGTCGGGGCCTCGATCGCTGTGGACTCGCTTGCCGCGATTCGACTGGTGCGCGATCTGCCACAAGGTTCGGTGTTGACCGTGCTCCGTGCGGACGGACATGTCTCACTTCGCAGCGCCGCGATGGACGACTGGCTCGGCCGGACATTTGCCGGCAGTCCGTTGCTCCGCCGGGACCGGAACGAACCCGATTCAGTGAGGACCGTTCACTCGCTCGACGGAACCGATCGTCTCGTGTCGAGTGCAACGTTGCGTTCTCATGACGGCCTCGTGTACGTCGGCATTCCAGCGAGTGCGACGCTCAAGATGGCGCGTCGTCAGTTCGTGCGTGACGTTGCCATCGGCTTGGTCCTCACGCTCGTTGTCGTACTCGTCGCGCTGGTCATTGCGCGTCGTATCGCGGATCCGATTCTTGCCCTCACCGAATCTGCGCGTGCATTGGCGCGTGGCGAACGCGATCGGCGTTCGCTTGTCGGTGGTGCGGACGAGGTCGGCGTGCTCTCAGCGGCGTTCAACCAACTCGCGGACACGGTGCAGGATCGTGAACGTGCGCTTGAGGAGAGCGAGACGCGCTATCGCCAACTGTTCGCGACGAATCCGTTGCCGATGATCACTTGGCGGGTGACGACAGGCCGCATTGAGCAGGTCAACGATGCCGCGTGTGCTTTTTACGGCGCCGCTCGGATCGGACAGAAGTCGCTGCGCATTCTCGAACTGATCGTGCCTGAAGAGCGCGAGCGATTTGCACAACTGCGCATGCCCTCGATTGGGGGAACGGAGCGCGCCGGTGTGTGGAGGCAACAGGACGCGACGGGCGAACAACGACAGGTGGAGATGTTTGTCGGCGCAATCGAGCGGGAACAGCAGACGATCGCCGTTGCTGTGGTGCTGGACCAAACCGATCGGTTGCGCGCTCAGCAGGAGCTGGAAGCGTCGCGTGAGCAGTTGCGTCAGTCGCAAAAGATGGAGGCACTCGGTTCGTTCGCCGGCGGCATCGCACACGACTTCAATAACTATCTGTCGGCGATCACGGCCAACGCCGAGATGCTGCGCGACGATCTGCCGCATGACTCACCGTTGCGCGAAGAGGCGTCTGAAATTCTGGGCGCGAGTCACCGCGCCGCTGCGTTAACGAAACAGATTCTGGTATTCAGTCGGCGCCAGGTTGTGCAGGAAGAACGGGTCGACGTGAACGCGGCAATGCGCGAGCTAGAGCGATTGTTGCTTCGATTGCTCGGTGAACAGATCACGCTCGTGCTGGCATGCGGTGACGATGTCGCGCCGGTGTTGTTCGATCGCGGAAGACTCGAGCAGGTTGTGATGAACCTCGCAGCGAACGCGCGTGACGCGATGCGGAACGGTGGTACGCTTCGTATCGAAACCCGGCGCGCGACGCGGGACACCGTTTCCTTGATCGTCGAAGACAATGGCGAAGGCATGGACGATACGGTCGTGTCGCGCATCTTTGAGCCGTTCTTCACCACAAAAGAGCGGGGCAAAGGCACCGGTCTTGGACTCGCGATGGTGTACAGCATTATCACGGGCGCGCGCGGTCGCATTCAGGTGAACAGCAAACACGGGATGGGTACCCGTTTCACGATTACGCTTCCGGTCGCCACCGGCGGCACGCTCGTTCGCGACGCGGAGGCAGCCGAAGGCGAAATCCTCGGCGGCACCGAGCAGGTACTCCTCGTCGAAGACGACGATGCCGTGCGCACCAGCACGGCGGCGGTGCTGACGCGCGCAGGCTATCGTGTGACCGCGGTTGGTTCTGCGTCAAAGGCGCTCGCGCTGTTCGACAGCGGGAGCAGATTGCCCGACTTGTTGGTTACCGATGTAGTGATGCCCGACATTTCAGGACCTGTGCTCGCAGCGCGCGCAACGCGGCTCTTCCCCGAGCTGCAGGTTCTCTTCATGAGCGGCTATGCGGACGACGATCTGCTCATGAAAGGGCTTGAACGTCACGCCCTCAATTTTGTTGCCAAGCCATTCACGAGCGCCGAATTGTTGCGTGCAATTCGGCGGGCGTTGGAAGGACGTGTGACGAGCTAGCGACCGGCCAGCTCGTTCTGCGCTACACCCGCTTCTCTTCGAGCAGCGCCATGAATTCTGCTGGTGTGGTGAGCTCGAGCAACCGCCCGGGCACGTCAGCTTCCTTGCTGAACTGCGCGATCTTGCCCAGTACCGGGAGGTACTGATTGGAGACCTCGAGCGGCGGCGCGACGATCAGGAAGAAGAAGTTCACCGGCTTGTCGTCGATCGCCTTGAAGTCCACTCCATCGCGTTTGCGGCCGAAGGCAACGCGCAGGCGGTTCACGACCAGCGAGCGACAATGCGGGATGGCAATGCCGCGGCCAATCCCGGTCGAGCCAAGATTTTCGCGTCGCTTGAGCATCTTGAACAACATGCCTTCGGACTTGTCGTCGAGCTTGAGCAGCCCGATGAGTTCCTTCAGCACTTCGTCCTTGCTTGTGCCTTGAAGCTCAAGCTGGACGGCATCTTCGGAAAAGAATTCGCGCAGTTCCATAGACTTCGATGATAATCGCGGAGACGCCCGTGTCAAACCATCGCGTTGCCCGCCTCGCCGGGTGTGGCTAGGTTCCAAGTTCATGGCTACCAAGACGTTCCCGTTCACGACACCCTACGCGGTGCCGCTTTACCTCGCGCCGATGGCCGGGGTTTCCGAATCGCCCTTTCGGCGCTTGTGCCACCAGCATGGCGCCGACGTCGTGGTGACCGAGTTCCTGTCTGCAGAGGGGATTCGTCGCGACAATCCGGCCACGATCGACAAGCTGCGCTTTTCGCCGGAAGAGCGCCCGATTGGGGTGCAGATCTTTGGCGCCGAGCCGGCCGCGATGGCGGAAGCGGCGGCAATGGTGACCGACCTGTTTCAGCCTGATTTTGTCGACATCAACTTCGGTTGCCCGGTCAAGAAGGTCGTACGGCGCAACGGTGGGTCTGGGTGCCTGCGCGATCTTGCTCTGGTTCAGGAGATCATCCGCGCAGTCGCCCGAGCGACGCCGTTGCCGGTCACGTGCAAAATCCGCAGTGGCTGGAGCGAAGAGATGCGCGACCCTGTCGGCATTGCGCTGCGTTGTCAGGACGCCGGCGCACGTGTGCTGGCGTTGCACGCGCGCACGCGGACGCAGATGTACACGGGTAGCGCCAATTGGGATGAGATCGCGCGCGTTGCAGACGCGCTCGAAATTCCGGTGCTTGGCAACGGTGACATCAAGACGGCCCAGGACGCAGTGCGCATGTACGAACAGACGCACTGCGACGGTATCATGCTTGGTCGCGGATCGTATGGGCAGCCGTGGGTCTTTCGTCAAACCCGTGCGCTGCTGAGTGGGGAGGCGTTGCCGCCCGCGCCGCCGGTCGCTGAGCGGTTCGCCGTGGCGCTCGACCATGCGCGCATGGTGCAGCAGTACGAAGTCGACGCCGTTGGTGCCGCGCTCGAGTTCCGGAAGCACCTCGGGTGGTACGTGAAGGGGCTGCCCAACTCGGCAGACCTTCGCAAGCAGCTGCACCAAGTGAAGGATTTCGCGGAAGTGGAGGGGATCTTCTCGCGCTATCTCGACGGATACGATGCGCTCGTGGCGCGCGCGGCGGCGGCTGACAATCCGGATGTTTCGGCGTTGACGTGCGAGGCCGCGTAGGCACTGACAGTCAGCCAATTTCGGAACTGCAGTGGTGGGTGGTGTGTAGTGAGTGGTAAGTTGTGAGTGCGGTTGCAGGAAACTTCTCGCGGGGTCTGGCGATGCAGCGAGAGGCGCGTAGGGGGTGACTGGCTTCGACGGGGTTGGTGAAGCTTTGGTTGCGTGCTCAGGTACTCGAGAACCTGGCTAAACACTCGGGAAAATCACAATCGCCAACAACAACCTGGCGCTCGCCGCGTAACTTTCGAGTTACGTAGGCGTCTGCCCGACAAGAAGCCCGCCCGGGGCGGCTTGACGGGTATCGAAAATCTGGGCTAGTCCTGCGGTGCGTCGGCCGCAGCGGGGCGAAAACTTAGTCGACTTGTTCAGCCGTGGGCTTCCTGTTGGCCAGCGGATGGAGACCTCAATCAATGGGATACGCACGTAGACGCTGAAGTCGATCTAGTCTCGGACAGGGGTTCGATTCCCCTCACCTCCACTAGTAGACAGAACGCCCCGTCGATCACTCGGCGGGGCGTTTGCGTTTCGTAAGTATCAGCTCAAGTTGGAATTACACACGAATCGCGTCTGACGGCAGCTGCTTCAAGAGCCGCAACTTGAAGCGATGGTAGTCCACAGTGACCGTGTGGCGGGGCGTATCGAGCTGCGGGTAGTCAGGGTGTGCGAGTTCGTGTTTGATCGCACCAGCGAGATTCCGGGGCGGTTGCCAAGCACCCGAGAGTCGTCGCGCGAGCACCTTCGATTGCAATTCGGCAAGTGGCCAGATGCAACCGACCGGCTGAAAAAGGCCGATGAACGAAAGAGTGGGGAATCGTTCCGGGAACATGCGCAGATAGAGCGGCACCGCGCCTGTCGAGAAATCGACCACGTCCTTCGTGAAGAACGGATGCGCGATCCAATAGCCGGTGCACGCAACGATCACATCGTAGTCCGCCTGCGTACCGTCAGTGAAATGCACTGTGTTGCCATCAAAACGGGCGATGTCCGGCCTGGGTGCAATATGCCCATGACGTAACGAGTACAGCAGTTCCGAATTCACCGTCGGATGCGTTGCACCAAAACGATGATCGGGTTCGGGCAATCCATGCTGTGTGTTTGAACCCTGCATCACACGGAGCAGGAGCTCGTTCACGCGCATGCGGAATGCACGCGGCAGCCAGTTCGAGGCGGCGGCAATGGTGTCGGACGGTTTACCAAAGACGAACTTCGGGACGATCCAGTATCCGCGACGCCAGGACAGGTCAGTGCGCGCCGAGACCCGCGCTGTTTCCACCGCCACATCGCACGCCGAGTTACCGCCACCGATAACGAGCACACGTTGATTGGTGAACGGCGCTGAGTTCTTGTAGTCGTGTGAGTGGAGCGTGCGGCCGGAGAAGGTACCCGGATACGTCGGCATGCGCGCTCGCCAATGATGGCCGTTCGCGACGACCAGTGCGTCGAATGATTCTTCGCTTTCTACTCCGTTACGCGACGCGCGGACTGACCAACGGTCGCCATCGAGCGGCGTTGCGCTCAATACTTCTGCGCCGAATTGGATGTGGCCTTCGAGGCCGAAGTGCTTCGCGTACGACTGGAAATATGCCGCGAGCTGCGAATGCGACGGATAGTCCGGGTATGCCGTCGGCATCGGGAAATCGTGATACTGCGACAACGTCTTCGAACTGATGATGTGCGTTGTCTCAAAGACGCTTGAGTGCGAGGACTCCGGGCGATACAACCAGTTGCCTCCGACGGCATCATTGCGATCGTAGCAGACGATATCGGTGAAACCCGCGTCGACGAGATTCTTGAGCGCCGTGACGCCCGACGGCCCGGCGCCGATCACCGCAATGCGTTTGGCCACGATGGGTTTCGGCGCGCCGCGCTGCGTATCCATGATTTTGTCGGAAGGCATCGCGCCCATACTCGTGCTCCGGCTCACGCCTCGGCGAGGGCTGCGTGCGCCGCAGCCAGACGCGCGATGGGAACGCGGTACGGAGAACATGACACGTAGTCGAGTCCTGCGGCGTGGCAAAACGCGACTGACTGTGGCTCTCCACCATGCTCTCCGCAAATACCGACTTTCAACTTGGGACGCGTTTCGCGGCCATCACGGACGGCCCACTTGATCAACTTGCCGACACCCTTCGTGTCGAGCACCTGGAATGGATCTTCGTGCAACACACCTTGCGCGAGATACTGCGGCAGGAAACGGCCGGCGTCGTCACGACTGAGACCGAAGGTGGTCTGGGTCAGATCGTTCGTGCCGAACGAAAAGAAGTCTGCGGCGGTCGCAATCTCATCGGCGGTCAGCGCAGCACGTGGTAGTTCGATCATGGTGCCAATCAGGTACGGCACGTCCTCACCCATCGCCCCCATGACCTGCGCTGCAGCACTCTCGATCACTGCGCGTTGATGGCGCAGTTCCGCTACATCCGCGACGAGCGGCACCATGATCTCCGGCAGCACTTCGATGCCGCGACGCGTGGCCTTCACCGCAGCTTCGAAAATCGCGCGCGCCTGCATCTCGGTGATTTCCGGATACACGATGCCAAGCCGACATCCCCGATGACCAAGCATCGGATTCGTTTCGCGCAGACTCTCGACGATGCGACCGAGTTCACTGCGCGTGAGACCGAGTGTCTTGGCCAACATCGTCGACTCTTCGCCGCCGTGTGGAAGAAACTCATGCAACGGTGGGTCAAGCAGCCGAATCGTGACGGGCAGTCCGTCCATCGCCTCGAAGATTCCTTCAAAGTCGCCGCGCTGCATCGGCAACAACTTCTCAAGCGCCCGTTTGCGTCCATGCAGATCGCGTGCAACGATCATCTCGCGCATCGCGAGAATACGTTCGCCCTCGAAGAACATGTGCTCGGTGCGACAGAGTCCGATACCTTCAGCGCCGAAGTTACGTGCTACGCGCGCATCCCGCGGCGTGTCCGCATTCGCGCGTACGCGCAGCCGGCGATACGCGTCGGACCACCCCATCAGCTTCGAGAACGCCCGATACGTCGGCGCGTCGCTTTCGTTCAACGCACCCGACGTTACGCGCATCACTTCGCTTGGCACCATCGGCAGCTCGCCAAGAAATACGCGACCGGTAGAACCATCAAGCGTGATCCAGTCTCCTTCGTTGACAACGATCTTGCCAACCGTCATCCGACGGTTCTGGTGCGAGATCTCGGCTTCCGTGCAACCGACAACCGCGCACTTACCCATGCCTCGCGCGACTACCGCAGCGTGACTCGTCATGCCGCCCCGCGCAGTCAGGATCGCGCGCGCGGCAACCATGCCGTGAAAGTCTTCCGGCGTCGTTTCATCACGAACAAGAATCACCAACTCGCCTTTCGCAGCGCGCTGCTCGGCGGCATCGGGATCGAACACCGCGATCCCACTCGCAGCGCCTGGACTCGCCGGGAGTCCCGTCGCAATCGCATCTGCGCGCACCGTGGGGCTGATGACTCGATGGAGCAGTTGATCGAGCTGGTTCGGCTGCAATCGCAGCACGGCATCGCGTTGCTCTATCAACCCCTCCGTCACCATGTCGGTCGCAATGCGCAGGGCGGCCGCGGTCGTGCGCTTGCCCGTTCGGGTCTGCAACAGAAACAGCGTGCCGCGTTCAACGGTGAACTCGATGTCCTGCATGTCGCGGAAGTGGCGCTCCAGTCGATCCTGTGTCTCCAGCAGCTGCGCATGTGCAGCGGGGAGATACTGCGCCATCTCGTCGATGTGCAACGGCGTACGAATACCAGCGACTACATCTTCGCCCTGCGCGTTGACCAGGAACTCGCCGTAAAAGCGACGCTCGCCGGTTGAGGGATTGCGTGTGAATGCAACGCCAGTTCCCGAATCGTCGCCCATGTTGCCGAACACCATCGACACGACGCTGACCGCGGTGCCGAGCGTGTGTGAGATGCCATTGACGCGCCGATAATCGACTGCCTTCTTGAGCGTCCACGAACGCCACACCGCTTCGATAGCGCCCCAGAGCTGTTCACGCGGGTCCATCGGGAAGTCGGCGCCGGTCGAATGGCGAATGAGTTGCTTGTATTCCTGTACGAGTGCGCGAAGTGCGTCAGCAGGCAAATCCGAGTCCGACGTCACGCCATTGGTCAGTCGCTTCGCGCCGAGCAGTTGCTCGAAGGAGTGCATCGGCACGTTGAGCACGACGTCCGCGTACATCTGCAGAAACCGACGATACGAATCGAATGCGAAGCGCGCGTTGCCACTCGCGTCGGCCAGTCCTTCGACGGTGTTGTCGTTGAGGCCAAGATTGAGAATGGTCTCCATCATTCCAGGCATCGACACAGCCGCGCCTGAGCGTACCGACACAAGCAGCGGATTCACCGGGTCGCCAAAGGTCTTTCCGCTCGCGCGTTCGAGCGCAATCAGCGACTCTGTGACTTCAGCGCGGAGCGCGTCCGGAATCTCATTACGCTCGAGATATTCGACGCACATTGCAGTTGTGATCGTAAATCCGGGTGGAACCGGCACACCGAGGTTGGTCATCTCGGCGAGATTTGCGCCCTTTCCACCCAGCTCCTTCTTCATCTCCCGCGTTCCGTCAGCCTTGCCATTTCCGAAAAAGTAGACTGAGCGGTTCACAGCGATCTCCTTGATGTCAGGCGACGCCGGCGGGAACACCCTGATCGCTTCCCGCGCGCAGGAGTTCCGGTTCGGCTGGAATGGCAGTGGGATAACGACCAGAGAAGCAGGCATGACAATAGCCACCAGGCCCCTGGGGCATCGGAGACAGCATACCGTCGAGCGAAAGATAACCGAGGGAGTCGACGCCCAAATGTCGAACCAGTTCCTCGTGCGTCATCGTTGCTGCGATCAGCTCCTCGCGCCGTGGCGTATCGATGCCGTAGTAGCACGGACTGATGATTGGCGCGCTGCTGACGCGCATGTGCACTTCGCGCGCACCGGCCGCACGCACAAGCGATACAAGTCCGCGCGTCGTCGTGCCGCGCACGATCGAGTCGTCGACCATCACGACGCTTTTGCCTTCCAGCAGTTCACGCACGGGGTTGTACTTCACCTTCACCTTTGCGTCGCGACCGGCCTGCGTTGGCTGAATGAAGGTGCGTCCGATGTAGTGATTGCGAATGAGCGCGAGCTCGTACGGGATTCCCGATTGATCAGAAAAACCGAGCGCGGCGGAGTTGGACGAGTCAGGTACCGCGAACACCATCTCGGCGCCCGGTGCAGGGCACTCAATCGCAAGTTGACGGCCGAGTTCACGGCGCGACTTGTCGACAGAGCCACCAAAAACCTGGCTGTCTGGCCGTGCGAAATAGACGTGCTCGAAAACACAGCGATGAATGGGCTGAGCGGCGAAGCCTTGCACGGAGCGCATGCCGTGCGTGTCCACGGCAATGATCTCACCGGGCGCAACTTCGCGAACGATTGTTGCACCAACGATATCCAGTGCGCATGTCTCCGATGCAAAGACATATGCATCGCCGAGCTTGCCCATCACCAGCGGTCGCCAGCCATGCGGGTCACGCGCCACGAGCACCGTGTCGTCGATGACAATCAGCAGGCAGTAGGCGCCTTCCAGTCCGGCGAGAGCTTCTGCAACACGTGCCTCCGGTGTCGCGCCGTGTGCACGCGCGATGCGATGCACGATCACCTCCGAATCCATCGTCGAAGCGAAGATGGCGCCTTCGTCTTCAAGGTGACGGCGCAGTTCGACCGCGTTCGTGAGATTACCGTTGTGCGCGAGCGCAATGTGTCCACGACGCACGCGTACGAGAATCGGCTGCGCGTTTTCGATTGCCGACGCACCTGCCGTACTGTAGCGCGTATGTCCTACACCGATTGACCCGCGCAACGTCTTCATCTCTTCGTCGCCAAAACCTTCCGAGACGAGCCCCATCGCACGACTGACACGTGCGCGACCGGACGGATCAACCGCGACGATGCCGGCCGACTCCTGACCACGATGCTGCAGTGAGTACAACCCGAGCTGCGTCAACGCCGCCGCATCCTCGTGTCCGTATACGCCGAATATGCCACACATGGGAGAACTCCCGGTCAGTCGTTGGAAGGAGCGTGTGATGCTGCTACTGCGTGCTCCGCAGGTGTTTCGCCGTCCATCGTCACACCGATCGAGTCGTGGAATGCACGCGCCAGCCATTCGATGGGCGCCGCAAAGGCGTCATCCGAAATCGTGAAGCGCGCGCCCTCGGAAGCCGCCGTGACGGTACCGATGACACGAGCGGGAACACCATGCTTGGTCGCGATCGCGATGACATCGTCGGCGCGATCGGTGGAAACCACCACCCGTCCGTGCGCTTCACCGAAAAGCAGCGCGCGGTGCGGCAACTGCGTCCACTGCGACAGGTCGACGTCGAAGCCGAACATTGAGTCGCGCTGCACCATCGCACACTCCGCGAGTGCAACGGCGAGTCCACCATCGCTGCAATCGTGTGCTGAACGGACTGCGCCCGCCTTGATTGCATCGAGCAGCGCGTCGATGAGCTGACGTTCCTTGGCCGGATCACACACGGGCGGTTCGCCGATGGTCAGTCCGTGAATTGCCAGGAGATACTCGCTCGCACCGAGTTCGGATGTCGGCTCACCGAGCAACACGATTGTGTCGCCCGCGCGTTGGAACGACGACGGCGTGATGTGCGACAGCGATTCGATGAGACCCACCATACCGATGGTCGGCGTCGGGTGAATCGCACCCTGCGGATTCTCGTTGTACAACGAAACGTTGCCGCCGGTGACCGGCGTCTCGAGAATGCGGCACGCTTCACCCATGCCGGCGATCGACTCGCTCAACTGGAAATACACTTCCGGCTTCTTCGGGTTGCCGAAGTTGAGATTGTTGGTGATGGCCAGTGGGCGCGCGCCAGAGCAAGCAACGTTGCGCGCCGCTTCACACACCGCGGCGCGACCGCCGTTGCGCGGTGACAGCGCGACGTGTCGACCGTTGCCATCGATACAAAGCGCGAGTGCCTTGTCGGTGCCGTGCAGGCGCACCACGGCTGCATCGCTGCCAGGACCACGCACTGTGCTCGTGCGCACCGTCGAATCGTACTGACGCCACACCCACGCCTTGCTCGCGATCGTTGGCGATGCGAGCAGTCGCTCGAGCGTCCACGAATGGTCGCGCTCGTCCTTCAGCGCAACGACTGCCAACGGGTCCTTCGCGCGTGCAGCGCGGAGCGCAACGCTTTCCTTGCCATCGATGGTGTACTGCGGGCATTCGGTCACCAATCGCGAGCCCGGAAACTCCGCGACCACGGTCGTACCTTCTGTGACGCGATATACCGGCTCGGCGATGACTTCACCGATCACGGCTGCCTCAAGATCCCACTTGGCGAGAATTGCGCGCACCGCATCTTCCTGGCCGAGCTTGGCGACAACGAGCATCCGCTCCTGCGATTCAGACAGGAGAATCTCGTACGGTGTCATCCCCGTCTCGCGCACCGGCACCTTCGTCACATCGATTGTAACGCCGACGTCACCACGCTCGGCCATCTCCGCCGACGATGACGTCAGGCCGGCCGCACCCATGTCCTGAATGGCGACGATATGTCCGCTACGAATGAGTTCGAGCGACGCTTCGAGCAGCAACTTCTCCGTGAACGGATCGCCGACTTGCACCATCGGCCGCTTCGCTTCACTCGATGCCGAGAGATCTTCACTTGCGAACGATGCGCCGTGGATACCGTCGCGGCCCGTCCGTGCGCCCACCGCCATGATCGGATTGCCAACGCCGGACGCGACCGCGCGTATGAGCTCGTCTTCGCGCATGAGACCCACACACATCGCGTTCACCAGCGGATTCCCTTCGTACGACGGATCGAAGACAACCTCGCCACCAACGGTCGGCACACCGATGCAGTTGCCGTAGTCGCCGATACCGCGCACAACACCGGCAAACAACCAGCGCACACGATTGCTGCTGAGCGGACCAAATCGCAGCGAATTCAGCAGCGCGATCGGACGCGCACCCATCGTGAACACGTCGCGAAGAATTCCACCGACACCGGTCGCGGCACCCTGATACGGCTCCACAGCAGACGGGTGATTGTGCGATTCGATCTTAAATGCGACGGCGAGTCCATCCCCGACGGAAATAACGCCAGCGTTCTCTCCAGGGCCTTGCAACACCCACGGCGCCTTCGTCGGCAAGGTCTTGAGCAGCGGACGTGAATGCTTGTACGAGCAGTGCTCGCTCCACAGCGCGCTAACGACGCCAAGTTCGGTGAACGTCGGCGTGCGGCCAAGCATGTTCACCAGACGTTCGTACTCGAGTTCGGTGATTCCGTGCTCGGCAACGAGAGCTGGCGTGATCGCCGGGTCACCGGCGCGAGGCAGGACCGTGCTCATGCGGACACCTTCGTCAGCAGCGAGTCGAGCAGAGAATTGAAAAGTGCAACGCCACCGGTCGAGCCGAGAACCTGCTCCATCGCGCGTTCAGGGTGCGGCATCATGCCGAGCACGTTGCCGCGATCGTTGATGATACCGGCGATATTGCGCAGCGAGCCATTCGGGTTCGACCGAGGGGTCGCTTCACCGGCGGCGTTGACGTAGCGGAACACCACCTGACCCTCACCTTCGATACGTGCGAGGACGTCGGCGTCCGCCGTGAATCGGCCGTCGCCGTGAGCGATCGGAACGGTGATGACTTCGCCGATGTGATACTGCGACGTGAATGATGTGGCGATGCTTTCGACGCGAAGATGCACCGGCTCGCTGACAAAACGGAGACTCGCGTTGCGGAGCAATGCGCCTGGAAGCAGACCGGCCTCGCAGGCGATCTGAAAGCCGTTGCAGATCGCGAGCACTGGTCCGCCGCGCTTTGCGAACGCGACAACTTCGTGCATGATAGGACTGAAGCGCGCGATTGCCCCGGGGCGGAGATAATCACCGTAGCTGAAGCCGCCGGGGAGGATTACAACGTCAACGTTCTGAAGGTCGTGATCCTTGTGCCAGCAATAGACAGCTTCCTGTCCGAGAATGTCTGCGACGGCATTGAACGCATCTTCATCGCAGTTGGAGCCCGGAAAGCGGACGACGCCGGCCTTCACGCCTGCTCCACCGCGGCGATTTCGAAGTCTTCTGTCACCGGGTTCGCGAGCAACTTCTCGCACATCACGCGTGCGGCGTCGCGAGCTGCGTCAGCGTTCGCCGCTTCTACATCGAGAACGAGGAAACGTCCAACGCGCACATCACTCACCTGCGCGAAGCCGAGCGAGTGCAACGCGTCGGCGACAGCCTTGCCTTGAGGATCGAGGATGCCGCGACGCGGCACGATGTGAACGGAGAGGCGATAACGGGTCATGCCAAAGGATCCTCGCGACCAGAGCGGCCGGGATTGTTGCGTGATTGACGACGGCGACGGCGCCGCTGCCGTTGATTCTCCGCTTCATCCTCGGGAGAGGGGGAAGCGTTGTCGTCGTTGTCCGAATGCCCGTTGTCGCGGACGGCAGGCAGGCGTTCGAGCAACCCGTGCAAAACGGTGCGTCCTATGCCGTACAGCACGTAGGCCATGCCGGCCGGAAAGAAGAATTGCTTAGGTAGAAAAATCACACCGACCAACGTACCGACCACGAGCAGCAATCCGAGAATTCCCTTGAGGGAGCGGAAGCCAACCGTGGGCACTTTTGCGTACTGCACATTGCTGATCATCAGCATGCCGAGGCCGAGCATCACCCAGCGCAACATTTGATGCCACGGCAAGTCACCGATGATCGTCTGCTGGTACAGCGATGTCTGACTGAACCAGTAGTACGTC
This sequence comes from Gemmatimonas sp., assembly GCA_046590495.1. Classification (GTDB taxonomy): domain Bacteria; phylum Gemmatimonadota; class Gemmatimonadetes; order Gemmatimonadales; family Gemmatimonadaceae; genus Gemmatimonas. The sequence continues at coordinate 18,688 of JBKJTE010000299.1, forward strand.
GCGAGTGTGCCGCCGGCGGCGGGACTCGGCAACCCGGTGAAGTGTTTGACGTTCGTGCCGGCCTGTTCGACGTTGAATCGCGCGAGCCTCATCACCGCGCATGCGGTGAAGAAGAAGCAGAAGATCCAGTCCCACCCGGTCTTGTTCAGCACCACGAAGTACATGATCAGCGCTGGCGCGGTGCCGAACGAGATCGCGTCGACGAGTGAGTCGAGCTCGGATCCGAACTTGCTGCCCGTATTCGTTGCACGCGCGATGCGGCCATCGAGCATGTCCGCGATCGCACCGAAGACGATATAGCGTGCAGCCGCATCGAACTCGCCGCGCGATGCCGCGACAACTGCAAAGATGCCGAAGAACAGATTCGCCAGAGTGAATCCGTTCGGCAGCGCGACCGCCGCCTTCGGTCGGAGCCGTCGCAGTCGCTCCGGCTGCTCGCTCATCACGCGGTGGGCAGGTCAGCGAGGACGGTCACACCGGCGGTCATGCGCTGGCCCAGCTTGACACGCAGGGAGGACGTTGGCGGAAGAAACACATCTACGCGCGAACCGAAGCGTATGAGTCCCATGCGTGCACCTTGCACTGCCTGGTCTCCGTTCGCCGAATCAGTAATGATGCGGCGCGCAATGAGTCCGGCGATCTGTCGCACGAGAATACGATGCGGGCCACTCACCAGGCCAACCGATGCCTGTTCGTTTTCTGCACTCGACGCTTCGCTGACTGCGTTGAGAAATTTGCCGGCCTTGTGTACGACGAACTGCACAACGCCATCGACCGGGTACCGATTAACGTGCACATCAAAAACGTTCATGAAGATTGAAACCCGAACAGTCTTGCCGTGAACAAAGGTGGGCTCGTCGATTTCGGTGATGAGAACCACGCGTCCGTCGGCGGGAGACACGACTACTTGCGCGCCGCGTTCACCCGTGCGAACCGGATCGCGAAAAAACCAGCAGACCCAAATCGCGACGATGGTCAGCACGAATGCAGCGAGCCAGAGCGGCCACGAGCGGAGTCGCAGCGCCGCGCCAAAGACGACTGCAGCGAGAATCGCCGAGCCGACGATGAACGGATATCCTTCGCGAGCAAACATCAGACGCGCTCCTCAGGCAGGCCGAGCCGAGCCAGGTCGAGTGGTGCGCCGGTGAGACGCAAGAATGCATCGCGATAGCGGAGACTGGTCGCACGAATCACTTCTTTCGGAAGGGCCGGCGGCGGTGCGTCTCCGTTCCAACGACCGGCGTGTCGTTCAATGTCGAGCCAATCGCGCAGCGGCTGCTTGTCGAAACTCGGCTGACCACGACCGGGTGTGTAGCTGTCGGCGGGCCAGAAGCGGGAGCTGTCAGGCGTAAGCACTTCGTCGATGAGCAGCAGCGTTTCGTTGCGCCAGCCGAATTCAAACTTTGTATCGGCGACGAGGATTCCGCGTGGTGCGGCCGCGGCGCGCCCGAATTCGTAGACTGTGCGCGCGAGTCGCTCGAGTGTGGCCGCAGTGTCCGCACCAACCGAATTGATCACGCTCTTAATCGTGATGTTTTCATCGTGGCCGGTTTCCGCTTTTGTTGCCGGGCTGAAAATCGGCGGATCGAGTCGGTCGCTCTCTCGCAGCCCAGCGGTGAGCGTCTCGCCGGCGAGCGTGCCCGATGCAGCGTACTCCTTCCATGCTGAACCGGTGATGTAGCCGCGAATCACGCACTCAATGGGCACGACGTCGGCGCGAACGCACAGCATAGAGCGACCAGCAAGCGAGTCACGATATGGCGCGAGTCGCGGAACAGCGGCGATGATTTCGTCCGTTTCAGCGCTGATGAGATGATGCTCCACCACGCCAGCAAGTTGCGACAACCACCATGCGGTGAGCTGCGTCAGCACTGCCCCCTTGTATGGGATCGGCTCGTTCATGACGACATCGAACGCACTGATGCGATCGGTCGTCACCAGTAGCAAACGATCGTCGTCAACGATGTAGACATCGCGCACTTTGCCGCGGCGCAGCAGCGGTAACGGCAGCGCCGTCTCAATCACTGCAGCACCCGTCGACGGGTTCATACGCGCACCTCTTCGACGGTGATGCCACCACGATCACGCGCCAACCACGGAGCAACTACTTCATCAAGAAATTCGTCGACCTGTTGCGGCGCGCGACCCACAAAACGTGACGGCTCGGCGGCGGCCTGCAAATCTTCGAGAGGAATACCGAAGGCGGGATCGGCAGCCAGACGTTCGAGCATGTCGTTGCGCGGGGCGCCGTCTTTCACGGCGCGCGATGCATCGATGCTGTGTCCGCGAATGAGCTCGTGCGCTTCCTGACGGTCACCACCCGCGCGAACAAAGCGCACGATGATCTCTTCCGTAGCCATGAACGGCAGTTCGTCATCCACGCGACGCCGAATGCGCGCCGGATGGACTTCGAGTCCGCGCACGACATTCTGCATCAACACCAGAATGGCGTCAGTGGCGAGAAACGATTCCGGAATCGCCAGACGCCGATTGGCCGAATCATCAAGCGTACGCTCGAAATATTGCACCGCATGCGTCTGATTCGCATTCGGCTCCAGCGACAGGACAAAGCGGGCCAGTGATGCAATACGTTCTGATCGCATCGGATTCCGTTTGTACGCCATCGCCGATGAGCCGATTTGCTTCTTCTCGAACGGCTCTTCGATTTCGCCGAACGCCTGCAACATGCGAATGTCGCCGGAAAATTTGGACGCGCTCGAGGCGACGCCGGCGACGACACCCAACACCTGTGCATCGATCTTGCGCGAGTATGTCTGGCCGCTGACCGGAATGGAGCGTGAGAAGCCCATGCGCTGCGTCACCAGACGATCAAGTTCACGCACCTTGGCGTGATCACCATCAAAGAGCGACAGAAAGCTCGCCTGCGTGCCGGTTGTTCCTTTCACCCCGCGAAAGGGCATCTGCGTGACGCGGAAGTCGATATCTTCGAGGTCGATGAGTATGTCCTGCATCCACAACGTCGCGCGCTTGCCGACCGTCGTGAGCTGCGCAGGTTGCAGGTGCGTGTAGCCCAAGGTCGGGACATCCTTCCACTCACGCGCAAAAGCGGCCAGTGCATCGAGTGCATCGAGCAACTTGTCGCGCAGCAGTGCCAGACCGCGCCGCATCAGCACCAGCTCGGCGTTGTCCGTGACGTAGCAGCTGGTCGCCCCAAGATGAATGAACGCACGCGCCGCTGGCGCAACGTCGCCAAAAGCGTGTACGTGCGCCATCACATCGTGGCGGAACGACTTCTCGTACGCAGCGACCGCCGCAAAGTTGATGTCGGTCTGATGCGCCCGCATTGCAACGATCGCCTCTTCCGGAATCGCGACGCCGAGTGTGCGCTGCGATTCAGCAAGTGCGAGCCACAGTTCGCGCCACAGTCCATAGCGCGTCTGGCCACCCCAAAGCGTGAGCATGGCGCGTGAAGCGTAGCGTTCGGCGAGCGGCGACGAGTACGTCGAAAAGTCGGAAGCAGTCACGGATATGGAGAATGAATCAACAGGAAATCATCAGGGCAGCGTGCGCGTCATGTCAGCGCAGCGAGAACGACGTTTGCAACAGCTGGCGCCCACGTTCGAAAATGAGATATACCGGACCACGGGCACCAGACTGATCGATCGCGTTCGACGCTTCTTCGGCGGATGTAACACGCGTTCGTCCAACCTGCACGATGACGTCGCCGGTCTGGAGCCCGATCTCATCACTGATGCGGTCGGAAACTTTGTACACCAGCGCTCCACTACGCGAATCGATCGCGCGCTCCTGTCGAATGACATCGGTCAGCGTGATCAGCTGAAGTTCGCGCAACACGGTCACCTTAGGCGCACTCACTTCAGGCGCATCGACCACGGACAGCGTCGCACTCACATCACGTCCGCTCCGCTTGACCGTGATCGGCAACGATTCTCCCACGCGTAGATCCAACAGTCGCGCTTCCCAGTCAAACGGATTGCGCACCGCACGCGTGCCCGCACGCACGATCTCGTCGCCCACTTGCACGCCCGCCTTGGCCGCTGGCGAACCAGGCACGACGCGATCAACGATTGCCCCTGCCGACGCAACTTCGCGCGCGCTCTGCGCCTGCGGATTGCGCAAGCGAATGCCAACCCACGGCTGTCGAACGGCACCATGCTCCAACAGATCTTCGACGATGCGTTTCGTACGATCAATCGGAATCGCAAACCCCAAACCGATCGAGCCGCCACTCGGCGAGTAGATCGAACTGTTCACGCCGATCACTTCGCCCATCGCGTTCACGAGCGGTCCGCCCGAGTTGCCGGGATTGATCGCGGCGTCGGTCTGAATCATGTCGACGTATACGCCACCGCCATCGCCGCGGCCAGCGAGATTGCGCCCGACGGCGCTCACGACGCCCACGGAGACGCTTGGTTCGCTGTTGCCGAGCACAAAGCCGAATGGGTTGCCGATTGCAATCGTCCATTCACCAACGAGCAGATCGGAAGACGTGCCCAACGGTGCCACGGGGAGCTTCTTGGTGGTGATCTTGATGACGGCCAGATCGTTGGTCTCATCGATGCCGATAATCTTGGCGCTGTACGTCTTGCCGTCGCGCATGGCCACAGAAACTTTCGCTGCGCCACCGATAACGTGCGCGTTCGTCACGATCACGCCGTCGTCGCGGATGATGAACCCTGAGCCGATGCCTGCGCTCCGACGTTCGCCTGAACGACCGCCGTTGAAGTATTCGAAAAAGTCGACCGGAACGCGTTCAACTGTTTCAGTTTGTACGGTGACAACTGCGGGTGCGACGCGCTCGACGGCGGTGGTGATCGCCGTGCGACGTGAGGCAGGAATCGATGTTGCCGGAGCCGGCGCAGCTGCGGTGGTCGGCAGTGTGCGTGACTGAGCACCGGACGGAGCCGGGTTTGCCCCTTCGCATCCGACAACGAGGAGCGAGACCGCGAAGACGAGTGTTGAGCGTCGAGGGATCATGCAGGTGTGACGCGCAGCCGTTCGCCTTGAACGGGTCGACGCGCGGGATCGAGGAGTGATTGATCGGTGAATGGGTATGCGACCATCGCGCGGAGTGCGGCGGCGCCGATTACGGCCGCATCAGCGCCGGCGGTCGCGCAGGACACGATCGACGCACCGGGCGCCGGGAACACTGCGACGAGGTCGGCCTCGCTGGTACTGTTGTCCAGAATCGCGCGAGCCTGCCGCAGCACGGTCGCGCTGTCGCCGCCACCGGCATCGATGCGATCGACGTCGACAAAGAGAAATGCGACGCCGGTACGTGCCGCGAGCATGGCTTGCGATGCCGATCCGACAAAGGTCGCCGCCACTTTTACGCCGGCCGACGCGAGTCGATGCATCAGCGGGATGTACGGCTCAGCGAAGGGCAACTGTATCACGACATGATCCGCGGCGCGTCCAAGTCGTTCCGCTTCCGCCTCTGCCGCGTCCGCAGTCGTTGCTTCGAGCGACACGAAAACGGGCATCGCGGCGGCGCGCGCAAAATCGCCCAGCCAGGTCAACGACGCATCGGCGCTGTGTGCGCCCGTCAGTGCCGAGTCGGGGAGAACCACGCCGTCGATGAGCGCGCGCTCATTGGCCCAGCGCACGTCATCCAGCGCATCGGTGGCGAGGAAAAGTCTCACGGTTCCATTGAGTACAGAGGGGCAGGATACGACACCTCGTACAACGACAATCCTTGCGCCGGTGCCGGCGCGGACGTGTCGGTGTTGTCGGGTGCCTCAAGCAAGCGCGCGATCGTCCCGCGCGGGCGCCGCCCCTGTGCTACCTCGACCATCGTGCCCACCAGGAATCGAACCATGTGATGGAGAAAGCGGTTTGCCGTAACCTCGAAAAGCCAGCCGCCGTCGCGCTCCATCCAGTTTGCATGAAGTATCACGCAACGATGATGGTCATCGATCGGCGCCGTGTGTGCTACGGCAAACGCGCGAAACGTGTGCTCTCCAATCAACTCCGCCGCTTCGCTCCGCAACGCGTCACCATCAAGTGAACGCCCGAGCGGCCACTCGTACCGACGCCGGAACGGAGAGCGGACGGCCTCGTCCGTGCCTACAAGATAACGGTACCGACGCATGGTTGCGCTGCGTCGCGGATGAAATTCCGGAATCATCCGATGCGACGAGGCGACCCAGATGTCGTCCGGAAGGAGCGCATTGACCGCCTTCCGCAGCGTCACGGCCGTCCACCGGCTGGGCACTCGAACACCCACCCCCTGTCCGTGGGCGTGCACCCCCGCGTCGGTCCGACCGGCGCCGGTCGCTGGAACCGGGCCGTCGCACAGCCGCGCGAGAACGACCTCCATCTCGCCCTGAACCGTCCGCGCGTCAGGTTGCCGCTGCCATCCCGAGAACCGTCCCCCGTCATACTGCGTTACGAGGAGGATTGGGCGCGGGTCCATAGCGCGGGGAAGGTATGTCCGCTCCGTCGCCGCTTCAACCGACTTGAAGCAGCAATTGCGCGCAAAAAGGCGTCCCTTCCACATTGCGCGGTCGCGTTCGGCTCTATTTCCTCCCTCCTGCATGCCTCCGCGCTCACTCGCCTCGCTCGCCCACGCCCTTGGGGCCATCTCCGATCTTGACGGAGCCCTCATTGCGCTGGGCGAATGTCTGGCGGAATTGGACCGCGGCGCCGCGATCGCGTTTCTCCACTACGACGCCCGTCGCGACATGCTCCGGGCTCGGCTCGCCCCGGTCGGCCCGCGCGTCGTCCACTCGTCAATCGAGACGACCTTCGATCATCTCCCCGAGCCTCTGAGGACTAAAGTCAGCGCCGGCGGGCAGTTCATCGACGTCACCGACAAGTCAGCCGACTACGCTCGGCTTTTTGGCTTTGGCTCTTCGATCGACGGGGGGCTGCTGTCGCTCCGGGGACTTCGCGTCGAGGGGGCACTCGCCGGTGTGCTGGCCCTGTTCGAGCCGCGTAAAATCTTCGGAACGCGCACCACCGAGCGTCTCGCGCCGGCGCTCTCGCTCTTTGACCTGGCATTCGGTCGTCTTTCCGAACGCGACGCCCGCGAAGAAGCCGTTCGCACACTCGAAGACGTCACCCAACGTGTACATGGTGAATACGTCCGTCGACTTGGCGCGCTCGAAGCGGAGCTGCGCGAAGCTCGCAACACTCCGCGCGATTCCTCGGCGCTGGGTGCCGCCGAAGCCGTGGCGCTTCAGGCCGACGCGGCGCGCGCTGCAGAAGAAGCTCGTCGTGCGCTCCGACGCGCCGAGCTGACCGACCAGCAGTTGACCGCCGCTGTTGGGCAATTGGAGCAGGCGCATGTGGAATTGCACCGCCGCAGTGAAGCGCTACGACAGCGCACGCGCACCCTCTATCTCGTTGATCGTGTGCTTACGCTCGACGCATCGACAAACGACGCGCGAGCCTTGGTCGATGGGCTGCTCGCACTCGTCGGCGACGATATGCAGGCGCAGCGCTGTTCGTTGATGCTTCGAGCGCCCGAGCCCGATCATCTCTTTCTCGCGGCCGCGCGCGGTATTGCGCCCAACATCACCGAAGGGATGCGCATTCGGATCGGCGAAGGGGTGGCCGGCCGGGTCGCCGCCGCCCGTCAACCGCTCCTTGTGCAGGACGTGCGCGAGGCGGGGCAGCACCCGTTGTTGCGCGACCAGTACTTCACAACGGGAAGCTTCATCAGCTTTCCACTCGTGTATCACGACGAACTCGTTGGTGTACTGAACCTGACGAATCGCGCGCAGCGCGGCGTGTATGGCGACGAAGACGTCGAGCGCGTACGTCTGCTTGGGTTGGTGATTTCGCTCATCGCGTCGCGCAACGATCTGACCAACCGCCTTCTGGGGACCCTCCGTGACGGTTGACCCGCTTTCGCTCGCGATTCGCCGTCTTGCCGCACACGAGTCGCTCGACTCGGCTTCGCTGACGCGCGCGTTTGGTGTAATCATGCGTGGTGAGGGGACACCGGCGCAGGTCGCGGCGATTCTGGTGGCGCTGCGCGTGAAAGGCGAGACGGCCGCCGAAGTCGCCGGTGTCGTCGAAGCGCTTCGTGACGCGATGATCGTGCTCGATGCCGACGCCCCTGAGGACTTGGTCGACACCTGCGGCACAGGTGGCGGCGCGCTGACGACCTTCAACATCTCCACGGCGGCAGCTCTCCTTGCGGCCGGCATGGGTGTGCGCGTGGCCAAACATGGCAATCGTTCATCGACTTCGAGATCCGGGAGCGCCGACGTACTTGAAGCGCTCGGCGTGGTAATCGAAACGACGCCGCATGCCATGGAGGCGACCCTCCGCGAAGCCGGGATCGTGTTCATGTTCGCGCCACTGATGCATCCGGCCTTTCGTCACCTCGGACCGGTGCGACGAGAGTTGGCGATTCCGACCGTGATGAACATGGTTGGACCGTTGGCGAATCCGGCGCGCGCAGGCCGGCAGGTTGTCGGCGTCGCCGAGTCGGCGCGGCTGCATCTCTTGGCAGAATCACTCGCCGTTTTGGGGAGCGTTCGCGCGATGGTCGTCCATGGCGAACCTGGAATGGACGAGATCTCGCCGCTGGGCCCGACGTCGGTCGTTGAGGCGCGCCTCGGGACACTCTCGCACTGGACGATCGACGCCGACATTGCCGGCGTCGCTGGCGTGCGGGGCGAACATCTCGTGGGTGGTGACCCGAGCGAGAACGCGACGTTGATCGAGTCGGTATTGGCCGGCGGTGGCCCGCCTGGTGCTCAGGCCGCGGTGATCCTGAACGGTGCCGCCGCGTATTACGTCAGCACGATGGGCACAACGTTCGGCGACGCCGTGACTGCCGCGAAATCAGCCCTCTCCCAAGGTGTGGGAATGGACGCACTGTCACGACTACGTGTTGCGTCCCGCCGCGCCGCTGGTCTCGCGTAGCACACTAAAACAAACAGCAGCCCCTTTCACGGAATTCCGGGAAGGCCCGAAAGAAAGAAAGGAAACGAACAGCAGCCATTGATCCCGCGAAAAAGAGCGAATCAGCATGGAGCCAATTCGAGCAATTCGCGTGATTCGTGGCTCCTGTTCTTTTGTTGCTCGCCCCGCGCTGATCCCAGCTTTCGCGCGATTCGCGGCTATCAGTTGTAGTGCCCGGACTCAGTATCGCCGCAGGACTCCGACCACGATCCCCTGAATACGCACGTCGTCTTCGTGCACAAACAGCGGTGACATCGTCTCGTTGGCCGGCTGAAGCCGGATGCGACCGTCGCGCTCACGGTAGTAGCGCTTGACCGTCGCCGAGGCGCCGTCGAGCAGGGCGATGACCATCTCGCCGTTATCCGCCGCCTGGCGATCGTTGATGACCACGAAGTCGCCGTCGCGGATCTGCTCGTCGATCATCGATTCACCGCGAACGCGCAGCACGTAGTGGCTACCGCTTTTGCGCAGGAACCCGTCGGGCACCGACATCGTTTCGCCAACGGTCATCGCTTCGATCGGCGCGCCTGCCGCGACATACCCAAGCAACGGCAACTCGACCGCGCGCTGATAGATCTCCGACGGCAGGATTTCGATGGCACGACTCTCGTTGTACGAGCGCTTGATATAGCCCTTGCGTTCGAGATTCGAGAGGTGCTCGTGAACCGTTGCCAGCGAGTTATAGTTGAACTGCGACGCGATCTCTTCAAAACTCGGCGCGTAGCCGTTCGCTTCGTTGTATTCGGAGAGAAACGACAGGATTTCCCGCTGACGCTTCGTGAGGGCCATAGCGCCTCCTCGATAGGGTGTGCAGTGCAGAGATCCGCCCGGGGCGTCGAAGACACGAAACCCCAGGGCCCGAACAGGGGCCAAACCCACGCTAACCGAAGACAGGCCGAAGTGCAAGCATTTTCTTCGACCCGAGGCTGGGGGCCACCCACTGGCACGCTCGGGGAGCTCACCCGCGCAGCGCACCAACGCGCCGCCGCCGTCGGCGACCGCCTGGCCGAACTCCGCGCTGCCGCACGGGACGCACAGCCTCCCACACCCTTCGCAGAAGCACTTCGTCAGCGCCACATCTCGGTGATCGCTGAGGTAAAGCGTGCCTCGCCGTCCAAAGGCGCGATAGCACCCGGACTCGACGCTGGCGAGCAGGCCATGGCGTACGTACGTGGGGGTGCCGCCGCGATTTCGGTACTCACCGAGCCGTCGCGCTTTGGCGGCTCGCTGGACGATCTCGCCCAAGTCACGCCGCGCGTCGCTGTTCCCGTAATTCGGAAGGATTTCCTCGTCCATCCGGTGCAGCTGTGGGAGGCACGGGTGGCCGGTGCATCGGCTGCGTTGCTGATCGTGCGTGCGCTCTCGCCGAGTGAGTTGGAAGCGCTGATGGATGCGATGCAGGAGACGGGGATGCAGGCGCTTGTGGAAGTGCGCGATGAAGCGGAGTTGGCGCGCGCGCTCGCCGTCGACGCGCGCGTGATCGGTGTGAATAATCGCAATCTCGAAACGTTGATCATCGATGTGGCGACCGCACCGGCACTGATTCCCTTCATTCCATCCGATCGAATCGCCGTCGCCGAGAGCGGAATGAAGTCGGCCGACGATATGAGCGCCGCCGCCGCGTCAGGTGCCGATGCCGTGTTGGTTGGCAGTGCGGTGTCCGCGAACGCAGATCCCGCGTCGGGCGTGCGCGCACTGACCGGCGTGACGCGTCATGCTCGCGGTATGCACACGGGTGACGCACAACACATCGCGGGTTAACGCATGACTGCGATCAAGATCTGTGGACTGACGCAACGTGACGACGCTGAACATGCAGTGCTGAGTGGCGCGAGCTATATCGGCGTCATCCTTGCGAGCGGTCCTCGGCTGCTGTCGGTCGAGCAGGCAAAAACGGTCTTGGGCCCCCGTCGTCACGGGGTGCGTCGCGTGGCCGTGTTTGGTCCTCAGAGTGCCGCCGAAGTAGTGACCCTGGTGCAGGAACTCGACCTTGATGTGGCACAGCTGCACGGTGACGTGACAGTCGAGGACATACATCACATTTATAGCGCGACGAGTCGTGCCGTCTGGCCGGTGCTGCGCGTCGAAGGAACGGAGATTCCGCCTCGCGCGGTCGAGCTGGCTGCAGCGGCGGGGTGGCTCGTCCTCGACGCGAAAGTCGTCGGACAGCTTGGCGGTACCGGTGTCGCGCTCGATTGGTCCGGACTGCTTGATAAGCTCGTCACGCTTCGTCGTGCGGTACCCGCTTTGCGACTCGTGTTGGCCGGCGGGCTGCGCGCGTCGAATGTGGCCGAAGCCATCCGACTCCTTACTCCAGAGGTTGTGGACGTATCTTCAGGCGTTGAGACCGCTCCCGGTGTGAAAGATCCGGTGGCAGTAGAACAGTTTGTGAAAGCGGTGCACGCCGCGACGGGGATTCGGGGATGACCACGGTGGATGCAGTAATCGAAACCACGACCGAGCGCTTCGGTCCCTTCGGCGGACGGTACGTTCCAGAAACACTCATTCCCGCACTCGACGAACTCGAAGTTGCGTTTCGTACGGCGCTCGGCGACGAAGCATTCCGGGCCGAGTTGGATGAGCTGTTGCGCGAGTATGTCGGACGGCCGACGGCGTTGTCCTTTGCGCCGCGACTGTCGGCGCGCGTCGGCGCGCCGATCTGGCTCAAGCGCGAAGATCTGAATCACACCGGCGCGCACAAAATCAACAACACGGTTGCGCAAGCCATTCTCGCGCGCCGCATGGGCAAGCGTCGGATCATTGCGGAGACTGGTGCCGGGCAGCACGGCGTGGCGACCGCCACAATTTGCGCGCGTTTCGGCCTCGAGTGCGTCGTGTATATGGGCGAGGAGGACATGCAGCGGCAGCAGCTGAATGTTTTCCGCATGCGACTGATGGGCGCGACCGTGGTGCCAGTGACCTCCGGCACGCGCACGCTCAAGGACGCCACCAGTGAAGCGATTCGCGATTGGGTCACCACCGTCAACCACAGCCACTACATCATCGGTTCTGTCGTTGGTCCGGCGCCCTATCCGCGCATGGTCCGGGAGTTTCAGTCGGTGATCGGCCGCGAAGCACGCGCGCAGATGCTTTCGCGTGCGGGCGTGTTGCCCAAGACCGTCGTCGCCTGTGTTGGTGGTGGATCGAATGCGATGGGAATATTTGCCGGCTTTGTTGATGACGCCGACGTTCAGCTGGTCGGCGTTGAAGCGGCCGGTGAAGGGCTCGATACCGAACGCCACAGCGCATCGATCACCAAGGGAACGCCCGGTGTGCTGCACGGTGCATTGAGCTACCTGCTTCAGGATGCCAACGGACAGGTGCATCCGGCGCACTCGATCTCGGCAGGGCTCGATTATCCGGGCGTCGGCCCCGAGCACGCGTGGTTGCACGACAGCGGTCGCGCCGAATACGTCTCCATCACCGACACCGAGGCGTTGAAGGGTGTCGCGCTGCTCAGTCGGCTCGAAGGAATCATCCCTGCGCTGGAGACGGCACATGCCGTCGCATGGATTGAGAAGAACACCGGCCGCTGGAGCGAGAACGAAGCGGTGCTGCTCTGCGTGAGCGGTCGCGGTGACAAGGATGTCGCGACCATCAGCCAGTACGAGATGCCGGCGACGTGACCGTCGCAGTGGACGAAGCCACGCTTGCGCCGCAAGCGATCGCTGCCATCGAGGATGTGCTTCGCACATTCGCGAAGGCGCTTCGTTCCACACAACTCTATCTCCCGAACAATCCCACGCGTGCGCACGCAATCACGCGCGCACGCGAAGCCTTTGCGGGAGTGTGGCAGCATGTGAATCCGCTCGAACTCGAGATTCGCGAAGCCGCATTCCGCTGGGAAGGGCGCGTTGTCTACACCGATGCCGAACGGGGCACCGAAGGGCTGCCGTGGCTTCTGTATCGCGACGGACTGCGCACACTTTCGTTTAGGCGCGGCTTTGAGGCGGCTGATATCGACACGCTGCTTGCCGTGCTGCAGCGTGCACGCGCTGCGACCACCGACGAAGACGATCTCGTCACCATGCTCTGGGTCGCCGACCTCACCACGCTCGAGTACCAACACGTTGAGAGCGACAGCGTCGTGGATCTCCCATCCATCGGCACCGATCACAGTGGGGTTGCGACCACGGGGCCGGGGCAGGCGCCGCTCGCGGCCCCGGGTGCAGAAACGCCACCGCCAGGTGAAGGACCGCCACCGGGAATCGTGCGAGTCGAAGACTTTGATTCGACACTCTACTTTCTCGACCAGCGCGAAGTCACGTACCTGCACGAAGAGCTGAAACGCGAATACGTCGAGGATCAACGACGACTGGCACTGCTCGTTCTCTTCGACATCATCGAATCGCCGACCGGTTCTGATGCCCAACTGGAATCGGTTCGCATCGTTGATCAGCTGCTCCTCGAATTTCTTTCAGTCGGTGACTACGAGCTCGTCGCCCTCGCGCTCCGTGAAGGGTCGACGATTGTCCGTAAAGGCACGAGCCATACCGATGTCGCTGCTGCGCTCGCCGAACTTCCGGCGCGACTGAGTGAACCGACGGTGATGGCGCAGCTGCTGCAGGCGCTTGATGAGGCCGCGCGCACACCGGTCGCGTCGCTGCTCGAAGGGGTCTTCGCCGAGTTGCGCCCTACCGCACTGCTGCCATTGGTTGGCTGGCTTGGTTCGGCTGCGGCATCGCCCGCGCGCGCGGCGATCGAACGGGCGTCGCTGCTGCTCGCGGGCGCCAACGTTTCTGAACTCGCGCGCTTACTGGAACACACCGACACCGCGGTCGTGCGCGGCGCGCTCCGAATTGCTGCACAATTGGCCACGCAAGCAGCAGTACCCGGATTGGCGCGCCTGCTTCGCGGCGACGACGCGAAGCTCCGCGTCGAGGCCGTCGCCGCGCTTGGCGAGATTGGCTCCACCAGCGCGCTGCAGTCGCTCGAACGCGGTATCGACGACGGCGATCGCGACGTTCGCGTGGCAACGCTACGCGCACTCACCGCGCGCAAACACACCGGCGCACTGCCGAAGCTCGCGCAAGCGATCCGACGCAAAGAGATTCGTGCGGCCGACCTTGGCGAAAAGATGGCGCTCTTCGAAGCGTACGGCTCCATCTGCGGGGATGCAGGCGTTGATGAACTCGATCAGCTGCTGAACGCGCGTGGACTGCTCGGCGCTCGTGAGCCTGCAGAAGTACGGGCCTGCGCCGCGCGCGCGCTCGGATTGATCAACAGCCCCGCCGCGAATACCGCGCTGCAGCGTGCCGCGGAAACCAAAGACGTCGTTGTCCGCAGTGCGGTCGCGCGTGCGATGCGAGGCGCTGCGTGAGCAGCAGCGCTCCGTTCACAAGCGCGATGCGTTCGGCACCGGAGTCGTCGTCGGCCGATCCGAACGTGCAACGCACGGCGCGCGCGCTGGTTGTCGCATTGCACAGCGCCGTGCGCGCAATTCGCCTCTATCCCGTCGAGAACCAGGCGGTGCAGAAGGCCATCAGCGAACTGTCGCTTGCGACCAGTCGCATCGCGCAGTTGCAGGACGGATGCGAACTGCGACGCGTCGGCGACTACCTGTTCGTCAACGACACACGCTTGCGTCTCATGCTCGACAACTACGCGGCCGTCGCGTACGTGCTCGGGCTGTTGCGCGAAGCCGGCATCGGCGGAATTTCCGTTACTGCGAACACCGAGTCGCGCGATTGGATCGTGCTGCTCGCCTTTCTCCAGTCGCCGCCGCTCGACGTTCCCGAAGAAGAGCGGCTCGGCCACCTCGAAGTACGTCTCGCACAATCAAACGTCACCTGCTTCGCACTGTCCAAGCGCGCGGACGAACAAGGCACCGGCGACGCCGAGCTCGATCAGAAGGAACGCGCACGCCAGACGTATGTGCGTTCCCTCGATGTGACCCGCGAAATCATGACCTCGGTTCGCATCGGACGGAGCCCAGGGCTCAAGCGCGTCAAGCGCGCAGTGCAGGGGATCGTCGACGCGATCCTTACGGATGTCTCGTCGATGCTCGGCCTGACGACGCTCCGCGACTTTGACGAGTACACGTTCGTGCACAGCGTGAACGTCTGCATTCTGTCGGTCGCCTTGGGACGTCGTTTAGGCTTGTCCAAGCTACAGCTCCTCGACCTCGGCCTGGCGGCGCTGGTGCACGACATAGGCAAGTCGCGCCTGCCACTCGACGTGCTCAACAAACGTGGTCGTCTCGAAGATGACGAGCGCCTCGTGCTACAGACCCACACATGGCAGGGCGTGCTCGCACTGTTTGCGTTGCCCGCAGGCACCGGTCGGCCGTGGCGTTCGATGATCACGGCGTACGAGCATCACATGCGCATCGATCTGTCAGGCTATCCCAAAGCGTTGCGCGCCCGTCGTCTTTCGCTCTTCAGCAAGATCATTGCTGTCGCAGATGGCTTCGACGCTGCGACAACGACGCGAGTCTATCAGGAATCGCCGTGGTCACCCGCGGATGTGTTGCGTGGCATGCGAGACAATGCGCGCCTCGGTCTTGATCCGGTCATCGTCAAAGCGTTCATCAATCTCACCGGCATTTATCCCGTGGGCACGCTCGTCGTACTCGACAGCTTCGAGTTGGCGCTGGTCCAGGGTGCCAGTGCGGACGCAACTGCTTTATCGCGCCCGATCGTTCGACTATTGTCGGATGCGCTGGGCAATCGCCTGACTGATGTTGTACTCTGCGATCTCACCGCCGTCGACGCCACCGGACAGCATCCGCGCACCATCATTCGCACCGAGGACCCAGAACGATATGGCATCCGCATTGGCGACTACTTCGCCTGATTCGACCGTGACAACCGACGGGCATCTGTCTCCGATTTCTGCACGTTTCGCGGCACTCAAGGCCGAAGGGCGCCGCGCGCTCGTCTGCTACGTCACAGCGGGGCACCCCGATCCGGCAAAGAGTGTGGAGCTGCTGCGCGGACTCGAAGCGGCCGGTGCCGATGTCATCGAAGTCGGCGTGCCGTTCTCCGATCCGCTTGCGGATGGCCCGGTTATTCAGCGCAGTTCGCAGATCGCGATTGAGCAGGGTATGACGCTCGAAAGCACGCTGACGGTCATCTCCGATGCCAAGTTGACGGTGCCGGTGGTGCTCTTCAGCTATCTGAACCCGATCATCGCTGCTGGAGATGACGTCCTCGCACGTGCGCGCGCTGCTGGCGTATCGGGCGTGCTCGTGACCGACCTTCCCGTCGGCGCGGACCCCGAACGTGAAGCCTGGTTTGGTGCAAGCGGTCTCGATTTTGTGCGCCTTGTCGCACCGACTACGCCGGCCCTTCGCATGGCCGATATCGCGCGACATGGCGGTGGATTCGTTTATCTGATCAGTCGGATGGGCGTGACTGGTGAGCAGGACGCACTCTCGACCGAGCTTCCGGCAACGGTGGCGCGTCTTCGCACCGCGACCACTCTACCGATCTGCATTGGCTTTGGAATCTCGACACCCGAGCAGGCGCGGGCGGCCGCCACGCTGGGCGATGGTGTGGTCGTTGGCAGTGCCATCGTCCGTGCGGCCGAGCGCTCCGTAGCAGATGCTGTGACGTTGACCAAATCGCTGCGCCAGGCCATCGACGCGGCATGAGTTCTGTGGAACTTTCGTCGCTTCCAGACTGGGCCGTCGTCACACAAAAGCGGCGCGACCATGTCGCGCGCGTTGTAGCGCTGTTGGCGAATTGGGCCGCGACGATGAAGCTGTCCTCGGCAGAGTTGAAAGCATGGCTCGATGCCGGCGCATGGCATGACGCACTCCGCGACGAGACGGAACCGACATTGCGCGCCATGACGGGTGATTATGATCGCCCCGTCGGCATGCTCCATGGACCGGCCGCCGCGTTGCGACTCGAAGCAAACGGCGAGCAGCGGCTGGACGTGCTCGAAGCAATTCGCTGCCACACAGTAGGGAAGGCACGATGGTCACGAACAGGCCGTGCGCTCTACATGGCAGACTTTCTCGAGCCTGGTCGCACGTTCATGCAGGCCGATCGTGCCTTTCTCGCTGAGCGCGTCCCAGACGCGTTCGACGCGGTGTTCCGGCAGGTCGTGCGCATGCGCATCGAGTGGGTGCTGCGTGAAGGCAAGGGACTTTCAAATGAAACTGTCGAACTCTGGAACTCGGTGCGATGAGCGATCGCATTTCGTCGATGCCGCTCCCGAACGAGCCGTCTAGTCGGAACGCAGGTCGTTTTCGTCGGCGCGCGGCCGTTGGCGGCCTGGCACTGATCGTGATGCTGGGTGCGCTCGGCGGATGGTATCAATTTGGACTCAAACGGTCGCTGGAAACGTCGTCCAGTGCGCGCGCGCCGACCGGGGTGCCCGCTATCGTCGCCGATACACTTGCACGCGCGCCGAGCGGCGTTCGCGTCCGCGTGCGTGTCGTGAATGGCACCGACGTTCGAGGGCTCGCACGTCGCGCGACGCTCGTGTTGCGCGATCTCGGCTACGACGTGGTGGACTTCGACGGTGATGCAAAGGCGCATCGGGAACGGACCGTTATCCTGTCGCACACCAAGCACAACGACTGGGCACAACGCATTCAGCGCGCGATGTCGGCGAGCGCAATCGAAGCCAGTGCCGACTCAGCGCACTATGTCGACCTGACGGTTCTACTCGGCAGCGATTGGAAGGCGCCGACCCAACCGCTCCGTCCGTAGCTGACCACACGCGGCCGCGATATCGAGTCCGCGGCTCCGACGCACTGCCGTCTCGACCTTTCGTCCGCGCAGGGCACGCGCAAAGCTTGCAATCACCGCAGCTGACGTTGGCGTGAAGCCCATCGACCCGCCCGGGTGCAGCGGAATCAGATTGACGAACGCTTTGCAGTCACGCGCCAACTGTGCAAGCTGCGCCGCATGCTCGGACTGATC
>JBKJTE010000366.1:0-10798 GCA_046590495.1 Gemmatimonas sp.
CCACGGGCGGCGGCGAGGGCACGATCGGCATTTGGAAGGCGATCGACGAACTTATCGCCGGCGGTTGGCTCCCAACCGGATCAAAGCAACCGAAGTACGTTATTGCGCAGGCCGCCGGTTGTGCGCCGATTGCTCGCGCCTTTGCCGCTGGTCAGCGTAAAGCTGAACCATGGGTCGATCCGGTGACGCACGCCGCGGGATTGCGTGTGCCGTCGCCGCTGGGTGATCGCCTGCTGCTCCGGATTCTGGCAGAAGCCGGCGGCACGGCCGGTGTGGCGAGCGAAGAACAGATTCGCGCCTGGACACTTCGCCTCGCGACCGAGACGGGAATCGATGCGGCGCCTGAGGGCGGTTGTGCGCTGCATGTTCTTCACGAGGCGGTCGAGAACGGCAGCATTTCGCACGATGCCGAGGTCGTGCTGTTCAACACCGGCAGCGGCGCCTCGTATCGCGAATAGGCGAGGTGACGCCGGTCACCGAGTACGCAGGGCGAAGGCGCGCCGGTATATTCTCCGGCCGAACGTCGGTAGGACACGGTGTAGTAAAGTGTGCTGCCACACGAGAGCAAATCGACGAGCCTCGTCGACAAATCACGCAAAGGATAGGGCGCGCGCTGGTGCGCGACCGTCGCGATCAGCTGATCTGACCAGGAGAACGCGGGATGAAGGTTTTGCGGTGGAACAGGGTCGCACAGGCGACAACGGCGCTTGTGCTCGCGCTGCCGAGTGCGTTGATGGCGCAGACGACCAAATGCGAGATCAACGATGGTAGCCCGTATCAGGTGAACGGCGGGAAGCAGTACGTCCTTGCGGCAGCGAACTCCAAGCGCCCGGACGAAATCCCCAAGCACCTGGCGAACGCGATTCGCGTGCTGACTGACAACGCTGAAAAGATCGGCAACGAGCCCGGTCGTCAGTGGGTGTTGGTGCGTACCTACTCGCAGTTCCTGCAGCAGGACGGCGCCGCGTACATCATGCCGCGCGGCAAGATGGGTTACACGACGAACCAGCAGGGGACGCAGAACGTGCTCCTCGCGCTCGACTCTGCCGCCAGCGCGGTCGAGCGGCTGATGCCGCAGTGCAAGTCGATGATTCAACCGTTCCGCGCGCGCTTCTTCACGGAGATTCACAACAAGTTCGTGGCCGCGATCAACGCCGATCAGACGGATTCAGCGTCCTTCTACGCGCACCTCGAACTGCAGGTCGCGGCAAACGATCCGCGCACCTGGAACGACCTGTCGGCCGTCTTTCAGAAGCAGAATCAGACCGACAGCGCCATGACGGCGATGACCAAGATCATCGAGCTGTCAGGCACCGACACGCTGTTCAAAAAAGTGAAACAGCAGAGCCGCTACAACCTTGCGGTCATCATGCTCACTCGGGCTGAGACCGAGAGCGGGGCCGAGAAGGACAAGAGCCTCAAATCCGGACGCGCGCTCCTTGAGGACTATCTCAAGGAATCGCCCGGCGAAGCTGCGGCAACGCAGGCACTCGGCCGCGCACTGCGTCTGTCGGGCGACACAGCAGCGGTCAAAGCGATCTTTGGCGACATGGTCAGCAATCCTGACCGATTCACCGACATTCAGCTTTTTGAGGCAGCGTCGAACGCCGCCGCCGCGGGCCGCGACGCCGAGGCGTCCAAGCTTTTTGAGAGTGGCCTCAAGAAGAACCCGTATCACCGCGTGGCACTTCTCAACCTCTCCAACGTCCTCTTTCAGTTGAAGGACGCCGAGCGCATGGGGCCGGTGTCGCAGCGACTGATTGAAGTCGATCCCAACAGCGCGGACTCGTGGCGTATGCACGCCGGCTACTGGCAGCTGCGGCAGCGCGCCGAAACCGATGCCGCCAAGAAGAAGGTGTTTGGCGATTCGACGCTCGCGGCGATTGCGGCACGCGACAAGGTCAATCCGCGCGTCACGGTTTTCCTCGCGGCGAAATCGGGCACCTCGTATCAGGTGCAGGGGAACGTGAATAACGAAAGCGAGAAGGCCGGCTCGTGGACGATCAAGTTCGAACTGCTTGATGCAACCGGCGCTGTCGTTGCAACCAAGGATGTTGCCGTCGGCCCAGTCGATCCGGGTTCCTCGTCCAGTTTCTCGCTCAAAGTTGAGGCGCCAAAGGCCGTTGCGTATCGCTACGCGCCGATCAAGTAAGGGCGGCTTGGAGTTGAAGTAAGGGAGCGGACCAGTCGGCCGAAGTCCATGTATTTGATTGACTTCGGCCCGCGAGGTTCTTAGCTTTTCTGAAGTGGGTGACGGCGTTCGGTCGTCGCCCGAATTGTTTCCGGGGGAGGGCCGCCGTGGCCCCGTCCCCCGTTTTCGTATCGGGACATGGTTCGCGTCACACGTGTGCATCCCGGGAGCATCGCCGATCAAATCGGCATCGTCCCCGACACTGAGCTACTCGCTGTCAACGGACGGCCGCTGGAGGATTTCCTTGATTGGGAGTTCCTGACGGCCGATGATGCGTTCGTGGTTACTGCGAAAATGCCCGATGGAAGCGCGATCGAATTCGATATCGAGCGCGAAGATGGTGAACCGATGGGCGTTGAACTCGCGCCGCCAACGATCCGCCGTTGTGCCAACCGCTGCGAGTTCTGCTTCATCGAAGGGCTGCCCAAGGGGCTACGCAAAGGACTCTACATCCGTGATGACGACTACCGGCTGTCGTTCGCGTACGGCAATTTCGCGACGCTCTCGAACGTGAAAGAGAAGGATATTGCGCGCATCCTCGAGTACCGTCTGTCGCCGCTGTACGTCTCGGTACACGCGACGCCGTGGGAAGCGCGCAAAATCCTGCTCAACAACCCGCGCGTCCCGAACATCGTCGATCAGCTCACGCGACTCGCTGAAGGCGGGATTCAATTCCACGGACAGATGGTCATCGTCCCGGGCTTGAACGACGGCGCCGTGCTCGAAGAATCGTTGACCGATTTGTACAACTTGGGAGACGCGGTGATGTCGGTCGCACTCGTCCCGGTTGGTGTCACACAGTTCTCGCACCTCTACAACGGCAAGTCGATGGACCGCGACAACGCGCGGTGCATCCTTGATGCCGTCGAACGGTGGGAAGCACGCGCGCTCGACGAACGCGGCGATCGGTGGGTCTTCGGTTCGGACGAGCTCTATCTGCTCGCCGAACGTGAACTCCCGGGTGTCGAGCATTACGGCGAGTTCTCTCAGATTGAAAACGGGGTCGGTGCGGTCACGTCGCTGCGCATGCGTGTGCGCGACGGACTTTCGCAGCTTCCACGTCTTGATGGACGCCGCATTGGCGTCGTAACCGGCGTCTCCATGGCGCCTATGATGCCGGAGTTGTTGGCGCAGTTGCACGACGCGACCGGGGCGAACTTTGAAATCATTGTGATGGAGAACTCGCTCTTTGGTCCCACTACCACCACTGCTGGTCTGCTGGTAGGCGCTGATATCCGGCGCGCGCTGGCCGACCGCAGTGATCTCGACCTCGCACTCATCCCCGCCGAGTGCATCAACGATGACGGTCTCTTTCTGGATGAAGAGTCGTTCGTTGCCGTGCGCGAAGCGATGCCGATGCCGGTCTACCCTTCGTATGATTTCATAGACGCGCTGGTCCCGGAAGGTGACGCGGCGATGACCCCTGCCGCATGAGCCTCCCAGTCGTAGCAATCGTCGGCCGCCCCAATGTGGGCAAGTCGCAACTGTTCAATCGCATCATCGGTGATGCGTCTGCCATCGTCTCTGAAGAAGCGGGCACCACGCGTGACCGTCACTTCAGTCAGGCCGAATGGGCCGGGCGCCACTTCTGGCTCGTCGATACAGGCGGACTCGTTGAAGACTCCAACGAGCCAATGGACAATGAGATCCGCAAGCAGGTCATGCAGGCCATCGACGAGGCCGACATGCTGCTGTTGGTCGTCGACTCCAAGGTTGGCGTGCACCCCAGCGACGCGCGGCTCGTCGACATTTTGCGGCACGCCAAAAAGCCGTGGATGATCATCGCCAACAAAGTCGATGCCCCCGAAAGCACCGACTACTTCGAGTTCTATCGCCTGGGTGCCGGCGATGTCTTTCCGATGTCCGCGCAAAACGGCAAAGGCTCCGGTGATGTGCTCGATGCCGTCATCGAGCGTATTCCCGAAATGCCGGAGCAGGAGGACGAAGCCGTTCGCATCGCCGTCATCGGCCGTCCGAACGTCGGCAAGTCATCGTTCGTCAACAAGCTGCTTGGCGAAGAGCGTCTCGTTGTCAACGACGAAGCGGGCACCACCCGCGACTCCATCGACGCGCCAATGCGCTACAAGGAACGCGACCTGATCTTCATCGACACCGCCGGTTTGCGGCGTCAATCCAAGATCGATGATGGCGTCGAGTTCTACGCCGCGCTGCGGACCCGTCGCGCCATCGACTCGGCTGACGTCTGCATCCTCATGATCGACTCGGTCGAGGGATTGCAGAATCAGGATCTCAAGATCGCGACGATGGCGTGGGAAGCAGGACGAGGCCTGATCATCGTCATGAACAAGTGGGACCTGTATCAAGAGAAGGACGGAAAGAGCGCCGCTAAATTGACGAAAGAGATGGTCGAGAAAGCACCATATCTCGGCAACGTGCCATTTCTCTTTACATCAGCGACGACTGGTCAGCGCGTCACGAAGGTGCTCGACATGGCGCTGGCGGTGCAGGAACAGCGCGCGCGTCGCATCTCGACGTCGCAGGTGAATGACGGACTGCAGGAGTTGATCAACCGCCTGCAGCCGCCACAGGCCGCTGGTCGCGAAGTGAAACTCAACTACGCGACGCAGGTTGAAATCGAACCGCCGACGTTCGCGATCTTTGGCAACCATCCCGAACTCATCCCAGAGAATTATATCCGCTACCTGCACCGCGGCTTTCGCGAGAAGTGGGGCTTCCTTGGCTCACCAGTCCGCATTCTGATGCGTCGCAAAAACGAGAAGCTGGAAGAGTGATGTTGCTCGTGCTGTCGCTGATCGCGGCGTATCTCGTCGGCTCCATTCCAACAGCGTACCTCGTTGGACGCGTAAATGGCGTCGACTTGCGGACCGTCGGTTCGGGCAATCTTGGCGCGACGAATGTGTTCCGCACACTCGGCTGGAAGTGGGGACTGTTCGTATATTTCGCCGACATGCTGAAGGGCGTTTTGCCGGTGCTGTTGCTGCCGGCGTTGGCGCACGTTGTTGCAGGTTGGCCGTGGGGCGTTGCGTTTGGTGTTGCTGCGATCGTGGGCCATGTCCGCCCGATCTTCTTGATGGGGAAAGGCGGTGGCAAGGGTGTTGCAACCGCGAGTGGTGTGTTCCTCGCGCTTGCGCCTATCCCTGCGCTGTGCGCGCTGATCGCTTTCATCATCGTGGTCGCAGCCTCGCGCTACGTCTCGCTCGGTTCGCTGATCGGTGCAGTTGTGTTGCCCGTCGCGCTCGGCCTGCAGGAAGGCGCGCTGACGCCACTCGTGCTCGTGAGTTTCACCGTCGCCGCGTTTGTCTTCTGGACGCATCGCGAAAACATCGGTCGACTGCGTCGCGGGCAGGAACGCCGCATCGGTCGCACAGCGGGAGAGCAGACATGAGCACTGTCAACGGCGCTGTTCCGGGTGCAACAATCCGCTGTGCTGTGATTGGCGGTGGAGCATGGGGCACCGCGATCGCCGATCGCCTCGTGCGAAATGGGCACGCGTGCGTGCTCTGGGCGCGCGAAACAGATGTCGTCGAAGCAATCAACGTACGTCATGAAAATCCGCGCTTTCTGGCCGGTGCCACACTCGCCGATGCGCTGACGGCGACCGACGATATGCACGTGGCGCTCGCGGGCGCACAGCTCGTTGTCTATGCCGCACCATCGCATGTGTTGCGCGCCGTCGTTGCATCGGGTGCTGACGGGATTGCCAAGGATGCCGTGCTCGCTGTTGCAACGAAAGGCATCGAACGCGAAACGCTGGCACTGATGACCGATGTCGTCGCGTCGGCTGCACCAGGTCATGCTGTGGTTGCTGTGAGTGGGCCGAGCTTCGCGGTTGAAGTTGCGGCCGGTCAACCGACCGCCGTGGTCGCTGCGTGTGACAATCATGCGGCGGCGAAATTCGTGCAACGCGCGATGAGCGCGGCGGCATTTCGCGTTTACACCAGCGACGATGTCATCGGTGTTGAACTCGGTGGCGCGCTCAAGAACGTCATGGCTGTGGCGACCGGCATTCTTGACGGTCTCGGACTCGGCTACAACCCGCGCGCAGCACTGATGACGCGCGGGCTTGCTGAGATGACTCGACTCGGAGTCGCGATCGGTGCCAAGCCGGAGACATTTGCGGGGCTGGCCGGACTTGGCGATCTCGTGTTGACGTGTACCGGGGCGCTCTCGCGCAATCGTGCAGTTGGCGTAGCGATCGGGCAGGGGCAGACTCTCGACGAAGCACTCGCCGGCAAGGACAGCGTTGCTGAAGGCGTGCTGAATACACAGAGTGCAAAGGCGCTTGCCGATCGTGTCGGTGTCGAGATGCCGATCATCGACGCGGCGCATCGTATTCTGTTTGACGGTCAGGCACCGAAGGAAGCGATCGCTGAACTCATGGCGCGCGAGCTTCGCGCTGAACGGGATTAGTTGCGGCATGATTCGCGGCGAGCCGGTGCAGGAGTTCTATTCGATCGGTGAAGTATGTGCGCTCACGGATCTCAAGCCCCATGTGCTGCGTTACTGGGAGAGTCAGTTCAAGCTGCTCAATCCGGCAAAAAACCGTAGTGGTAATCGGGTGTACTCGCGCCGCGAAGTTGAACTCATCTTGCTCGTCAAGCACCTGTTGTACGCGGAGAAATTCACGATCGACGGTGCGCGTCAGAAACTCGATGAATATCGCAAAGGCGGCACGCTGCGGTCCGCCGCGCGCGTCGCACTTGATGTGCAGACCGTCGAGTCGTTGGAACGTGATCTCGCTGCTCTTGCCGCCCTGCTCGATAAGCGACTGTCCAGGATGACGCCGTAGGCGTCGAACTCTTTTCTTAGAACATGCGCATTCTGCTGAGCAACGACGACGGTATTCTCGCCAAGGGACTTGGCGTTCTCGAACGGGCCTGCGAAACACTCGGCGAGTTGTATGTCGTCGCTCCCGATCGTGAACAGAGTGCCACCAGCCACTCGCTGACGCTGCATCATCCGCTGCGTCCTGTGCGGCTTGGCGAGCGTCGCTGGCAAATTGACGGCACGCCGACGGATTGCGTGATGATTGCCTGCGAGGCCTTGCTTGACGCGCGTCCGGACTTCGTGATCAGCGGTATCAATCACGGACCGAACATGGGCGAAGACGTGCTCTACTCCGGCACGGTCGCCGCAGCGATGGAAGGGCTTGCACTCGGTATTCCGTCGATTGCGGTTTCATTTGCAGGGCGAGTGCTTCGCGAAGATGCCATGCTCGACACACAGGTCGAGATGCTGCGCACGTTGCTCGCGCGGCTCACGTCGCTCACGAGTTTTCCTGCGGACACTTTGCTGAACGTGAATCTGCCGAACGTTGCGGCGGACGAAGTGAAAGGGATCAAACTCACTCGACTCGGACGTCGGGTCTTCAGCGATTCAATCGCCAAGATGAAAGATCCATGGGGGCGCGAGATTCTTTGGATCGGCGGCGGGTCCGTTGAGTGGAGCGGTCCGGTGGATTCTGATTTTCGTGCGGTGCATGACGGCTATGTATCAGTCACGCCGTTGCATCTCGATCTCACCCATCGTGCAGTGCTGGACACCGCGGCGGATTGGTGGCAGGCGCCGTAGAGCCGGAGTTCCGCGGTGCGCGTCGACGTCTTGTCGAGGCGCTGCAGGAGAAGGGGATCAAGGATCTCGCACTGTTGCGTGCGATCGATCAGGTTCCGCGCCATCTGTTTGTGCCGCCGACAGTGCGTCATCGCGCGTACGAAGATTCCGCGTTGCCGATCGGAAGTGGTCAGACAATCTCGCAACCGTATGTGCATGCGCGCGCGATTGAACAGTTGATGCTCACCGGTCGCGAACGTGTGCTAGAAATCGGAACAGGCTCTGCGTATCAGACCGCGCTCATTGCGTCGCTGGCCGAGCAGGTATTTTCGGTTGAGCGATTCGCTGCGCTGCTCGACAAAGCGCGTGGAATTCTCGCGCAGGCGCAGGTACGTAACGTTTCGCTCTCGCTCGGTGACGGCACCCTCGGTTGGCGGGAGTATGCTCCATATGACGCGATCGTCGTGAGTGCAGGGGCGCCATCTATCCCGCCCGCACTCGAATCACAGCTTGCCGATGGTGGTCGCCTCCTCATTCCGATCGGTGACAAGGTCGAACAGATGTTGACGTTGTTTCGAAAGAACGGGAATCAACTGGAAAGACGTGACATCGTCCCCGTCCGCTTCGTCCCCTTGATTGGAGCCGGTGGTTGGCCGGCATGACGACCGCGCGCGCAGCTGCGTCCGGCGCCTTGTAGCGCCCCTTCGCTTGTTCGAGTGTCCATGATCACTCCGTCGCAGCTACTGAGCAGCACATCAATTGCGCAAGGCAAGGGCAACGCGCCCTATGCCGGACCGGAGCGTCGTGTAGCGGATCGTCGTGTTGCAAACGACGCGTCATCTCGAACAGGCGGCTACCACGAACTGGGTCCGTACGTCCCGGCGCGTGGCCGATCAAAAGCGCGAACGCCCGTAGTCCATGTGCCGGCGTCTATGTCTGCTGTGGCGGTGGAGTCGCCGGTTACGGACGCCGTGACGTTTGAAGTGCTCGACGAAGAATTCATCATGGCCGAGGCCATTCTCGCCGAGCAAGGGCGCGTAGTCGAACCTCCCCGCGTCGGCATAGAGTTGCCGTGGATCACTGCGTTTCTCGATGATGTACCGGAAGCGGTCATCGTGTCAGAGCATCGCGAAGATGCGTCGACGCACAATGTCGACGCCTCGATGGCGGAGCAGGCCGCGATCGAAGCCGAGCTCTGGCCGTTGGACGACGCGGGCCCGCGGATGCGCGAGTTGTCGAACGCGCTCGAGTCGCACGCCGCATCCGGCGACGATTCATTCGGGCATGTCGCCGAACATGACACAGACCCGTCGATCGCCGGCGCGGCGCTTGCTGCGCCACTGGCAATGTGGAGCGACGATGATTTCGTGGACGTGATGCCGGTGCACGTGACGAGCCTCCCCGTGGACGTTGTCACAGCGCACGTCGCCTCATTGGCTGCGCCGACACGCGACCGCGCGGACACGCACGAATCGGCAGCCCTCGCGCTCGAAGCGCTGGCTCGTCGGGTGCGTCGTGGTGAAGTCGAGTTTCCTGCGTTCGACGCCGAGCTTGGCGATGCGGCTGCGCTGGCCTCTGCGCTCGTCGTTTTGCTCGGCCCGCGTCCGTGATGTAGGTCGCGCGACTTGTCGACAAGTCTGCTCGCGCGCCGATACGTGGTGAGCGGTCAGGTGCAGGGTGTTGGCTTCCGATGGTTTGTTCGGGAACAGGCGCGCTCACGCCGGCTCGCCGGGTTTGTGGAGAACGCACCCGACGGCTCCGTGATCGCTCATGTGCGCGGTGGTGCGGAAGCATTGGCGGACCTGGAAAGTGCGCTGCGCGCGGGGCCACCGGGGGCGCGGGTCACGCAGCTTGATATAGGCGATCTGGACGACGTTCTCGCCGCGTCGCTGCCGCCACGTTTCGAGATCCGGCGCTGAGCGTCGCGCGATAAATTCAGTGCATGAGCATTGCCGACGCCCCGACACTTGCCGCGCGGACGCGCGCTGCGATCCGCGATGTACCCGACTTCCCGAAGCCAGGCGTTCTTTTTCGCGACATCACGCCGCTGTTGGCCGACTCGTTGTTGTTTCGTGAAGTCATCACAGAACTGGCCCGACCGTTCCTGCACGTTGACATAACACACGTGATAGGTGTGGAGAGCAGGGGGTTTCTGTTCGGAGTTCCTGTTGCCCAGCTCCTCAACGTCGCCTTCGTGCCCGCGCGCAAACCCGGCAAGCTTCCATGCCCCACGGTCGACGAGCAATTCGCTCTCGAGTACGGGACCGACACACTCTCCATTCATGCTGACGCGCTTGATGCCAACGCCAAGGTGCTTATCGTCGACGACGTGTTGGCGACTGGTGGAACGGCCGCCGCCGTGGTCAGGCTCGCCGAGAAGTGCGGAGCGAAGGTCGCCGGGATGGCGTTCCTCAGCGAGCTGACTTTTCTGGGCGGCCGCGCGGTGCTCAACGGGGCGTTCCTGCACACCATTGTCCAGTATTAGCGCGCCTTCGCTACGCATTTTGCCGCGCATTTTGCCGCACTTCGAGTAGTCCTTCGTGTGGCGGGTGGCGCGCGCAGGCCGTGTATGCGATTTTGCGGTTCTGCCCCCGTAGCTCAGTTGGATAGAGCAGCAGTTTCCTAAACTGTTGGCCGGCGGTTCGAATCCGCCCGGGGGTACTCGCTGGAGATCGGTTCGCTGCTCCATTGTCCGTCGCCAATCAATTGCCTCCGCCAATCGCATCACTCAGACGCTACGGATGCCGTCGTCTTCCGTCTCGCATCCGTGTCGCGTCAAATAACGGCGTTGCGGACACGCTGAGCAGGGGCCGATGCGAGATGCGATTGATCGCCGCGACCGGCCAAGCGATGTCGAGGCGCGTCGACGCGAGCAGACCATTCGCCGATAGCACGCGCAAACGCGCGCCAATCATCCCGACCGCGAATCGTGCCCTTGAGTTGGGGATTGGCGTATCCCATCGCACGGAGCCGGCAGTGAACAACGATCAATCGAGGATCGACGCGCCGCCGAGCGGGCGAATGTGAAACGAGCGCTCGATCGAGGTCGCCGCGGTTCTGTTGGCGAACCCAAAG
>JBKJTE010000016.1:0-9867 GCA_046590495.1 Gemmatimonas sp.
TGTAACCGCTCGTGTGGCGCTCATCGCGAGCGCCGCGACATTGGCCTTCCTCGCGCTCACGTCGTCAAACGCCGGTGCGCAGGCGACACGCGCAGACCGGCCGACGCGCACACAGGCGATGCACGCGCCGCCCGGGTGGCTGTTGATCGGATTCGTGAAGGACGAACTTGGTAATCCGATCGAGGGCGTCGAAATCGTCATCGGCAGCGAAGCGACACGCGCAACAACCGATGAAGAAGGTCGCTTTCGAATTGCCGGTCTTGCGCCTGGACTCACCTTCGTCGGTGCGCGGCGTATCGGCTATTTGCCCGCCGTCGATCTCGTTCGACTCACGCCCACCGACACGTTGCAATTCCTGCTCGATCACATCGGCCAGAAGATGGACACGGTGAAAGTGAAAGCCCGTGCGGAGGCCGCGTGGGCGCGCGATGTGCGGCGGTATGCCTACGCCACTGAAACGGCGCGGTATGGCGCAGTCACCACCGATCGCGACATCGCGGAACTTGCACCGCTCGTCACCAGCGATCTCCTGCGCTCACGCAATGGTTTCACCGTCATCGGTTCGGGCTCACTCGCGCGCGTCGTCGGTTCGCGGTCGCGTTGCTTACCGACGATCATTCTGGACGGGCAGACACTCGTCGGTTTCAACCTCAACGACATCTCACCGAGCACGATCAAGTTGATGGTGACCTATCCAAGCTTTTCAACGATGCCGATCGCAATGCAAAGCACGCGCGGCGATCCGTCGTGCGGAGCGATTGCAATTACTTCGCAGCAATAGCGTTTCATACGGTCAAGATCGCCGCCGTCACTTCGCCGGCACCAGCCACTCCCACACGATTCGCGAACAGTCGGCGATCAACGCTGCCGCGATCTTCTCGTCGCTGATATTGCGCGTCAGCACCGCAACCGCATAGGGCGCTCGACGCGGCGGATACACAATACCCGCGTCATGCCAGGTCGCGGTGATCGATCCGGTTTTATGCGCAATGCGCGTTCCCGGCGGCAGCCCGGCCGGTAACTCGCTATTGAACGCCTGCGCCTCAAGAATTGCGAGCATCTCACGGGTAGCCCGCTTACCAGCAACCTGACCGCGTTGCAGCGCTGAAAAGAGGGCGACCAGATCGTTCGCGGTCGTCGTGTTATTCAGCCCGGCGCGAAACGCCACGTTGTCCTCCACACCTCGGCGTACCATCATCTGCGTGGCGCCGAACGTGCGCGTGAGTTCCGTAACGCGCACCGGATCCAGTAGCGCGATCAACGCGTTCGTCGCAAGGTTGCTCGAGTGCGTGATCATGCGCGTCGCGAGTTCGCGTAACGGCACTTCGTGGCCGACCATCGCGTACACGCTGCTGTCGCTGTCGTCGCTCGAATTCAATGTGTACGCCGAACTGTCCACGATCGACTTGAACTGATTGACGAGCAGCAGCTTCTGATCGGCCTTGAGTTTTCCGGACTGAAATTCGCGAAAGAGTGCGAAGAGCACCGGCACTTTCATCGTGCTTGCGGCGTGAAACACCGTGTCGCCGGCGATCGAAAGGGTCTGGCCGCTGCCCAAGTCCCGCACCGATAGCCCAACCTGGGCGCCCGGAACCTGAGCGATGCGCGCCATCAGCTTGGCGCGTACGGCCTCGGCTTGCGCCCGGCGCGCAGCACCCGCGCGCTGCGCGTCAACGCGCGTTGCGGGAATACTCACCAGGATCGCCGCAGCGGAGAGCGCGTACACGAGATGTGCTGTTCGAAGAAAGGCCGTCATGACTCGTATTCTGTTCAGCGCCACTCCGCAACGCAACGAAGGGCGATCCGAAGATCGCCCCTCGCCGTTCACCCCCCGGTGAAACAACACCTGCAACCGCTACCGCTCTACGAGCTGCATCCTGCGCAATTCACTTACTTGCTTATGCGTTGCGTTTGCGGCGAACCATGAAGCCGAGCAGGCCCGCGCCAAGTCCGGTCAGTACGAACGATGACGGTTCCGGAACCGTCGACGTGCCAACAACGCTGACGTTGTCGATGAAATCGCCGTAGCTGTTCTGGTTGCCCATGCTGCGGAATTTGATTGTGCTGTTCGGCCCAGTCGCGACAAACGTCTGCGTGAAGTTGAACCACTGATACGTGGGCGTGATGTGGCCGGTCGACGTCAGGAGCACGTTGTTCACGTACACGTCGATCTGGCTGTATCCGTTCACATCGCGCGGGCGATTGGCCGCCCAGAAGTTCAGGGTGTACTGCATGCCGACTGTTGTGCCGAGAATCTGCTGAATCGCCGTCGGGCTATTCACCTGCAGCTCGAGATGACTGTTACCGTCCTTCGCCGCGAAGCCGTTGAAAGAATTCGTCCACCGCTCGAACGTCCCACTCGCGGCATTGCCCAGTGGCGTCCAGTTCGACACAGTCGCGTTCGGATAGTCCGCGCCGTTCTTGACGATGCCAAGCTCAAAACTGCAGTTGAGGACGATATTTCCGACCATCGTGCGGCACGACTGGGCCGACGCGACGGACGGGGCAGAGCAGAGAAGGGTTGCGACAGCGCTGGCGACAAGGCGACGAAACATTGGGCGATTCCGGATTGGGGATACTGCTGAGTCTGGCAAGCTCGATGCCACAATTCTGTGGTTGAGCTCGTCTCTTTTTAAGTCATTGTAATTCATAATGTTAAGCTCGCTAGTCGAGCAAATCGCACGGACGGTGGGGCCGCGGCATATTCCAGCAGCTGTCGCGTCCGCCCTACCAGAGTTGTGGCATTTGACTCCCAGTTCGTCCCACCGAAACGATCATGCCAAACCCGCCCGAAGCCCCGAAATCCGCCCCAGCGTCCAACCTCATCATCCGCGAAGCGACGATCGCCGACGCCGACATCGTCAGCGCCCTCCTCTCTGAACTCGGCTACCCTTGGCCGGTTAGCGTCATGGCTGACCGACTGGAGGCATTCATCGGCGCCGGCGAGGACGTGCTCCTCGCCTTCGACGGCGACCGGGCACTCGGACTTGTAACTACCCATATCACCCCGGTACTTCACCGTCCGACCGGCGTCGGCCGGATCACGGCGATGGTGGTGACTGAAGGCGCCCGCGGACGGCAGGTGGGAAGGGCTCTCGTCGATGAAGCCGAGCGACGCCTCGCCGCGAGTGGGTGCGCGTTGGTCGAAGTCACGAGCAATCAGAGCCGCGTGCCGGCCCATGCCTTTTACGAGCGACTTGGGTACGAGAAGACCAGCTATCGTTTCAAGAAGTCGCTGGACGGGTAGCGCGCGTCAGCAACAGGCGGAAACGGCGGCGTGCCACCCGACGTAGGTACCAGTGGCATGACCAATCCATCCAACAGGAACGGAGTTCAGTGACCACGAACAGACGGTATAGCGAAAGCGAAATTGCGCTGATCCTCGAACACGCCGGCGCGGCACAGGAAAAAGCGCAGGATGCGACATCAACCGCACTTTCAGTCAGCAGCGGTGAAGGGCTCACGCTTGAGCAGTTGCAGGAAATCGGAACCGAAGTCGGAATCGCGCCGGAGTTCGTCGCGCGCTCGGCGAGCGCCGTTGCACGCGGCGATCTCGTCCCGACGCAGCAGCGCACCTGGCTCGGACTTCCGGTTGGCGTGTCACGCACCGTCGACTTCGGTCGCAAAGTCTCCGACGAAGAGTGGGATCGCATCGTGGTGACACTGCGCGAAACGTTCGAAGCACGAGGACGCGTGCAGCGCGACGGGTCGTTTCGTCAATGGAGCAACGGCAATCTGCAGGCGCTGCTCGAGCCGACTGCAACCGGACACCGGCTGCGCATGATGACGCGCAAAGGCGATGTGGGCGCGCGCGTGTTGCTGGGCACGGTCATGCTCACCACCGCAGTGGTGCTTTGGGAGTCGCTCATTTTTCGTGGCGGCGGGTTCAGCGCTGGAGCGATTGTCCTCCCATCGCTGCTCGCACTGTTTGGCGCGGGCACGATCGCGTCGATAGGCATCCAGTTGCCGCGCTGGGCACGAACGCGCGCGTCACAAATGGAAAGCATCGCGTCGAGCACCGTCGATGCAACTCGCGCGCTCCCCGAAGGCTCGTAAGCGAACGGGGAACGCGCGGTCTGTATGACGTGCGCGTTATGCCAACCACGGTGTAACGATTACTGAGTGCGCACCAGTCTCAAACCGAGTGTCGACCGCACCGCAAACTCGAGATCGTCCGGCGCTTCGAACTGACGCGCCGGGATGCGAATGAGAGTTGCGGAAAGATTCCACGAACCGCCGCGATGCACCTTCTGCGCGCCGACGCGAGGCCCGACCGGATCGACAATTGAGCCGGGCAGATAGTCGTCGTACCAGTCTCCCACCCACTCGGCGACATTGCCCACCATGTCGTACAACCCCCACGCATTCGCCTGACGTTTGGCGACCTGCTGCGTGCGGCCGGTGCTGTTTCCCGCGTGCCACGCCTGATTCAGGACTGCAGTTGGATCTTCGCCGCCACTCCCGGCGCGTGCGCCGTATTCCCACTCCGCTTCACTGGGCAGACGGAACGTGACGCCCGGGTTCGCAACGTTCAGTCGGCGCAGGAATTCCTGAATGTCGGCGTATGTGATGCTTTCCACCGGACAGTTGCCGCCGCAGACCACAAATGCACTCGGATTGCGCCCCATCACAGCGCCCCACTGAGCCTGCGTCACTTCTGTCTTCTGCAGATAGTAATCACGGCTGAGCGTGACGCGATGCAAGGGCCGCTCATTGAGAAAGCCACCGTCCGAGCCCATGTCGAAACTGCCTGCGCGCACGAGTACAAACTGATCCAGTCCGAATGCGAGTTCGAATGGAGGTAATGCGATTGCCGTCGACGTAACGCCGGTCAGATCGGGGCTCGTGAACCGCAGCGCGTGATCGCCGGTTCCTGCGATCGAAAGGTCGGTGAATGCCGCGACGCCAACATCGTTCGTCCGGATCGTCAGCGTACCGTATAGGCCGCCGGTACCACTCGCGAGCGCCACGGTGATGGGGACGTCGCGCTGCTGAACGCCCACTCCCTGCGCATCGCGCAATTGGATTCGCGGCTGCGTGGTGAAGACGAGGCCACTCGTTGCCCCGGCCGGTTGCGTCGAGACGCTGAGCGAAGCGGGGCGTAGCCCGATGTTGATCGTGCCGGACGTAACCGTCGGTAATCCGGGTGATGTGAAACGAAGCGAATGCGGACCGGTTCCGTTGATGGTCAACGACGAGAATCGGGCAATGCCATTGACGTCGGTCGTTGCTGTATTGCTTCCAACAAGCGTACCGTTGCCACTGGCGATCGCAGCAGTGATGACGATCCCTTCTTCGCGTGTGAAGTCGCGATACACGTCGGTGGGCGCAACCTGAACCGAGCCGAGTGTGCCGCCTGCCGGCACGAACGTCGGGATCTGTGTGACGGCGAGTGCGACTGCTGGTTCAGTCACCGTGAATGTCGGCGACGCAACTGATGTGAGGCCGGGCGCAGTGAATCGAATCGACAGCGCCCCGTAGCCTTGCACCCCAAGGTCGGTGAACACTGCACGTCCATCGGCGCGCGTGACAGCGGTCGTGTTGCCGATCACGCGTCCACTGCCCGACGCGACTTCGGCATTCACCGTGATGCCGGCTTCCGTGACTTCAGCCCCGTCGGCGGCTTTCACGGTCACGATCGGCGTCGAGCGGAACGTCACACCGTTGTTGGCCTTGGCGATCGTCCACGTCAGGGCGAGAGCAACCGGCTTCGTGTTGACCGGCTGCATGCTGTCTGTGGTGGAACCGCTGCACGCGGCAAGCGCGACAACGGCGAGCGCGGCTACTGTGAAGACGCGAACGCTCTTCGAGATGTAGCGGATGTGCTTCGTCATCACGAAAACGTATCGCGCTCCGCGTCCATGCACGAGGCACTGCATCCGGCGATGGTTCCGGCCCGTGCCAAGGCCGTGATCGATCGACGAGGCTCAGCGCGGCCCCGGCCCCTTCTTTCGAACGATCTCCACCGACTGCATTCCGTCTCCCTCCTGCACGCGATCGATGAGATCGAGTCCGCTGATCACGCGCGCAAAGACGGTGTAGTCATGATCGAGACGGAAGTTATCAACGAGATTCACGTAGATCTGTCCGTCACCAGTGTCACGACCTCGCGTAGAGATGCCCAGCGAGCCGCGCGCATTCCGGGCCAGTCCCACTTCGTCGCGCATGAACCCCGCCGACACGCCATCGTACTCGTCGGCCCCGGGGCTTCCACCCTGAATCACGAAGTTCGGCACGATGCGGTGGAAGGTGAGTCCAGTGAATTTGCCCGACTCCGCGAGTTGGACAAACGTCGCGACCGCGAGCGGTGCTTCGTCGGACAACAGTTCGAGTGTGATCACCCCGAGTCCGCGCACGCGCACGCGCACCGTTGCACCCTCGAGCGCACGCAACACCGAGTCTGACGGCAGCGGCTCGACGGGAAAGTCTGCTACGCGCGGGATGGTCACACTGTCGCCCGCCTCCGCCAGGCGTTCAGTGATCGCGACGAGTGGATCGCGAAACGTCGAACGATTAGCCGCACGCAGACGTTGCGCCGCCGCACGCAGCTGCGGGAGTGCAGATGGAAGTTGCGGAGATCCCTTGAGTTGATTCGCGGCGGCAAACAGCAACCCTGCATGTTCGCTGGTGAGTGCACGCACTGCATCGTCTGCCGACGTCATTGCGGCGATGGCGACGTTCGGCGCGGCATCCACCGCGAGCTTGGCGAGCACCTCGCTATCTGCGAGGAGCTTGGCTGTCGTCGCAGCGTACCCGCGTTCCTGCCACATGCGCGCCGCTGCCGCCGTGGCGAGTGCGGGGCGCGCGAGCTCGGGCGCAACCTTGGCCAGTGCAACGAGCGCATTTGCCCTCATCCGCCACGTGGTGCCGTCGGCAATCACCATCTGCAGCATCGGAGCGGCCGTTGTCGCTTCGCACTTCTTCTCTCCCAAGATGTCGATGGCCGTGAGGGCGACGTGCTCGCTTCGGTCGCGCAGTGCGGCCATCGCACGTTCGCAGTTACCCGCAACGCGCAGCGCCGCATAGCGTACCATCGGCGACGCGTCGTCGATCCACTGACGCGACGCAAAGACCGCGAGACGACGCACCTGCGCACTCGGATCGCGCAGCGCAATCGCAAAGGTTGCCGAATCCTTGTCGCCGGCAGCGGTCAGTGCGAGCAGTGCGAGCTGTCGCAACTCTCCGGAACGGTTTGCCCGCAGCGCGCGGTGCAACGCTGCAATCGTTGTTGCCGCAACCTTTGGTGCACGTCCCTGTTTGCGAATGAACGCTTCAATGCCACGCGCTGCACCGTTGCGCACCAACGTGTCTGCGTCGAGCAATCCCGCAGTCAGCGCCGATTCCGTGCCACTCGCGGTGGGCGTTACGCGCCCCATGGTTTCGTAAATCACGGCACGCACCCGCCCACTCTTCTCCTTGGGCAACAGCGCGACATAATCGAAGACAGCATTCAACTGCCCAAGCGCATTTACGGTCTCGCGCCGCACGTCGACATTCGACGACTTGAGCAGTGGAACGATGCTATCCCGAAGTGACCCCCGTTCGAATCGGCCGAGTGCGCGCACCGCAAGTCGTTGCACGCGGACATCGGTGCCCCTGGTTGCTGCCATCAACACCGAGACATCGGCGCCGCGCGCATGCTCGGCTTCCAGCACCTGACGCGCGGTCGGGGTCTGCATCAACAGGGGCAGCATCAGCAGCCACATCGGGATCTCGGCGGCAAAGGGTGAACAGCGCGCGGGCGCAGCGAGCGATCGGGAATATGCAGTCGAACGCGCGTCAGTCCACCGGCGCGAGATCGCTCCACGCACCGTATCCGTTGCCGCGCTCAGCGTACAGCGGGATATTTCACTCGAATCTCCAGCACACTGATTCCGATCGTCGCCAGAAAGGGCTGTGCTCATACTCGAACCGCGCTGATGAGGCCGGACTCCATGCCACGTTTCCCGTCTGCTGTCGCTGCAATCGTGCTTGCCGCCACGTCGCTCGGCGCACAATCAAAGCCGACCGTGGCGCAATTCCTGTCACCTGCGTCACCACTCACACTGGTATCGGCGCACAAGGTCGATCGCGTGGCCTGGATGGCGTATGACCGCGGCATGCGCAACGTGTACACGGCAGCCGCACCGGCATTCGCCGCCGTCCGTCTGACCAACTTTCTCGAGGACAACGGCGAAGATCTCACCGACGTCAATATTTCCGACGACGGTTCGGTCATTGTCTTTGTGCGAGGCTCGGCACCCAATCGTTTTGGATGGGTCGCAAATCCTTCGCACAGTGCAGACGGGGCCGAACGCGCGATCTGGGCCGTGAAGTCGACGGGGGGACAAGCGTGGCGCGTTGCAGAAGGAACGGCGCCCGAGTTGTCGCCCGACGGCCGCTACGTGTTGTACACGAAAGACGGTCAGATCTACCGCGCCCGTGTCGCTCGTGGCTCGCCGTTGACTGCAATGGACACCGGTGGCGTTCCCTTCATCCGCGAATGGGGGCGCAACGGTTCGCCGCGCTGGTCGCCTGATGGTTCAAAGATCGCATACGTCAGCGACCGTGAGAATCACGCGTTCGTTGCGGTGTACGATGTGAAGTCGCGTCACGTGACGTATGTCTCGCCGAGTGTCGATTGCGATGGCGGTCCGACGTGGTCGGGGGATGGAAAGCGTATTGCGTTCTATCGTCGTCCGGGGACTCCGTTCGGGCTGCAGGTGCAGAGTGGTTCGGGCGGTATCGGCAATCCGCCGGGTCCCGGGTCGAGTGCGCTCACGAACTCGCAACAGCAGCGTGGGGCGCCCGCGAGCGGATGTGGTGGCGGGTTTGGTGGCGGCGGACGCGGTGCCGCGCCGGCGGGAGCCGACAGCGGCAGTTGGAACGCCAACGTTATGCGCCGTTCTCCGGGATTCTATTCGTCGACGTTTGCCGGTGGACATTCGCTGCAGCTGATGATCGCTGACGCAACGACCGGCGACGCCAAGGATGCATGGCACAACGCGCCGCGCGACAGCGTGTTCACGACGCTCAACAACATGGTATGGGCGGGCGACAACGTCATATTCCCGGTCAATGTGCCGAAGGATGATTTCGACCGTTGGTACTCGCTGCCGGTGAGCGGCGGTACACCGATTCGGCTTACGACGACCGACGGCATCATCGAAGATGCGACGTCGCTTGCGCTGTCGAAGGATGGGAGGACGCTTTTCTACTGCACGAACGCGAGCGATATCGAGCGTCGCCACATTTGGGCTGTGCCGACCGCAGGTGGAACTCCAACCCGTATTTCCACGGGGAGTGGCATCGAGACGTCGCCTCAGCCGCTGGCGTCGGGGAAAAGTGTTGCCGTGATCTACTTCGATGCAAAAACACCGGCATCGATTGCGCTCGTGCCCAGTCAGGGCACCAACCCCACCGTGATCTTCCCCAAGTTGGCGAGGGATTTTCCGAGTACCGCGCACGTGGTGCCAGAGATTGTGATTACCAAGGCCGCTGACGGTCTCGAGATTCACAATCAACTGTTCCTTCCGCAGGACATGAAGCCCGGGGAAAAGCGTCCGGCGATGGTGTTCGTGCACGGCGGTCCGCAACGTCAGATGATGCCGGGCTACCACTACATGCAGTTCTACCACTGGGCGTACGCGTACAATCAGTGGTTGGCGAGTCAGGGGTATGTGGTGCTGTCCATTAACTACCGGAGCGGCGTCGGGTACGGTAAGAACTTCCGCAACGCGGAAAAGACGCAGGCGCGCGGTAACAGCGAGTATCAGGACGTGTTGGCGGGGGCGAAGTATCTGCAGGGACGCGCGGATGTCGACGTGTCGCGCATCGGCATTTGGGGATTGTCGTACGGTGGACTGCTTACGTCACAAGCCTTGGCGC
>JBKJTE010000245.1:0-8260 GCA_046590495.1 Gemmatimonas sp.
TAGTCTCTGGTCGATGCGCATCGTGCCGTCTGATTTGCGCACGATCGACGTTCCCGGCAACGTGGCAGCGTCGCCGACCGACGCGGTGGTGGTGCATGCGATCGATCGAGTCGGGAATGCGAGTGAGCCAGCCGTCTGGCGCGCGCCATAGCGGGTACATGGCGGGTACATAGCCGACAGATAGCGGACAACGTGATGGCAGAGCTAGTGTTGGGCAGGCGACTGGCGCCCTCATCTCCCTCGCGGGTGCACGTAGAATGTTGACTGCAGTTCGCTACCGATGGTATGCGGCTAGCATCGTCGCCGGGCTCGCCGGCGGCGCGATCACGGTGGTGGTGCATCGCCTGACTGGAACTGGCTATCCGTTCATTGCGGGTTTCGCGATGCTGTCGGTGCTGCTCGGCGGGTTTGGTCCTTCCGTGATTGCGGGGGCGGGCGTGCTCGCGATCGGGCTGCTCGCGCCGCCGATGGGCACGACGTTCGGCACGGATCGCGCCGCCGTCGTACGACTCCTCACGAACAGCGGGCTTGTTCTTGGAGCCGCAGCGATCAGCGGCAGATGGCGGCAGAGTCGCATCGCGACCGCCGAGCGCGAAGTACGGCTTCGCGATGCTGCCGACGGGATGCAGGAACTGCTCGACGGCTCGACCGACGGGGTGTTACTGGCCGATGCCGCATTGAACGTGACGTATGTGAACTCACGACTCGAAACGTTGCTCGGGATTGATCGACCGAATCTGATTGGACGCTCGCTGGAAGAGCTGCGAATGCTCGCATCGACCAGCACAGCGCCGATGTCGCTCGATCGGTTGCGCGCGGGCGAATCAATTCTTGTTGAACGCGATCTCCGTCGCGCCGATGGCCAGACCGTACCGGTGGAAGCGTCAGTGCGTATGCTGCCTGGTGGGCGTATCTACGCCTCGTTGCGCGACATCACCGAACGCCGCCGGGATCAGGAGCGTCAACTCGCCGAACGCAATTTACTGGATGGCATTCTGGCCACGAGCATCGCCGGTGTGATCGTGGTCGATCTGGAAGGGCAGATCATCTTTGGCAACGGTCGTGGCGAAGAGTTGCTCGGCCTCATCCGCAGTACGTCGCCCGGTCGTCGCTACGAGGTGCCGGCCTGGACTCGGCTTCGCCTCGATGGTACGCCGATGCCACCAGAGGAGCGTCCGTATCGGCGTGTGATCAAAAGCGGCGATCCCATCTTCGATGTACGCCACTGCATTCAGTGGCCGGACGGGAGACGCACAACGCTCTCGGTGAACGGTGCGCCCTTGCTCGCCGAAGATGGCAAGTTGCGCGCGGTGGTGCTTGCGCTGTCCGATATCACGCTGGCGCTCGCGGCCGACCAAGCGCTGCACGAGCGCGATGTCCAGCTCGAACGGCTGACACAGGCAATGCCGGGGATGGTGTACAAGTACTGGATGGACTCGCAGGGGAACGACCGGTTCCTGTACGCAAGTCGGTACGCGGTGTCGGTGCTGAGCATCACGCCGGAAGAGATCATCGCTGATCCGCGCGCCGCATGGCGATACGTCCATCCGGACGACGAACGCGAAATGCGTCGGACCACGATGCACTCGTACCAAAACCTGACACCATGGACGCACGAATTCCGCTGGCTCGACCCGGAGCACGGCGGGAAAACGCGGTGGTTGGCAGCGCGCGCGATACCCGAGGCCGTGCCTGGCGCGGACGCCGTCGTGTGGTCCGGTATTCTTGTCGACGTGACCGAACGCAAGCGGCTTGAAGACGAACTACGTCAGGCGCAGAAGATGGAGAGCGTTGGTCGTCTCGCCGGCGGCATCGCACACGACTTCAACAACCTGCTGACCGCGATTTTGGGCCACGCGGAATTGCTCGCGCTTGATATGCCGACTGACGAAGACACCGCCGAAAGCATTGCACAAATTCGATCGGCGGCATCGTCGGGGAGTTCGCTGACGCGCCAACTGCTTGGCTTTGCACGCAAGCAGGTCGTGGCACCGCAGATCGTCGACGTGAACGCGCTCGTGAGTCGGTTGCCGCCGCTTGTGCGACGGCTTGTTGGCGACGGGGTGACGCTCGAGACAACGGTCGATCCGGATGCGGGGCGTGTGCGCGCAGATCCCGCGCAGCTCGATCAGGTGCTGATGAATCTTGTGGTGAACGCGATGGACGCGATGCCGACCGGAGGCGCGCTACAGATCGCGACATCACACATCCCGCAAGGTGCGCGTCGCCCGGAGCATTCCACGATCCCGCCGGGAGCGCTCGTTGAGATCATGGTGCGCGACAGCGGGACGGGGATGAGCGAGGATGTGCGCACGCACGCGTTCGAGCCGTTCTTCACCACCAAGGAGCAAGGGAAGGGGACCGGCCTCGGTCTGGCCACGAGCTACGGCATCATTTCACAGGCGGGGGGGCTGATCTTCATCGACAGCTCCATCGGCTTCGGTACTGCCGTGCGCGTCATACTCCCGGCGTCAGAAGAACCGGTCACGCCGCTCGCCGCCCCTGCCGGTGAGCCCCGGAGCGGACACGAAACGATTCTGGTTGTCGACGACGATGCACCTGTCAGAGCGATCACCGCCGAATCGCTGCGGCGGTACGGTTATGCCGTCCTTGAAGCGGAAGGCGGCTTGCAGGCGTTGGGGGCAGCCCGTCGCGAGAGCGGCATCATTCATCTGCTCGTGACGGACGTGGTCATGCCGGGCATGAGCGGACGAGTGCTCGCCGACGCGCTGCAGCGTGAACGACCGTCGATGCGCGTGCTGTACGTTTCGGGGTACACCGCCGGTGCAATCGCGCAGCACGGCGTGATCGACGCAGGTATTTCACTGTTGGAGAAGCCGTACGATCGCGCGGAGCTGGCACGTCGTGTGCGCGGAGTGCTCGACAGCTCGCCGGCGCCGGAGCATGCATGACCACGGCGCGTGCCAGCGGGTTTGCGTACGTCATGAATGGCGTGTTGCGCCGAGTCGTCAAGTCACGGGCGAATCTGTGGTCGGATGCGCGCCAGACTCGCGCCCTGTTTGACGGTGCGCTGTTCACGCGTGCATGGGTGGCTGGGCCCGTGCGCTTCGCGCCGTCAACGAATGCACCCGTTCAGGGCGAGTGGACGACACCGCGAAGCGGCGCAGACGGGTTGCGCACGATCCTGCACATCCACGGCGGCGGCTACCAGTGCGGCAGTCCAGGCACCGTTCGACCAATCACCGGCGGACTTGCAACCGCGGCTCGTGCGCGTGTCTTTGCGCCTGACTACCGCCGTGCGCCCGAGCACCGATTTCCTGCCGCATTCGACGATACGCTGACGTCATATCGTTGGCTGCTTGCTCAGGGTATTCCCGCGGCATCGATTGCCGTCAGCGGCGACTCGGCCGGTGGCGGACTGGCGCTTGCGCTCCTTCTGGCGTTGCGCGATAACGGCGAGCAGCTGCCCGCGTGCGCAACCCTCATTTCGCCATGGACGGACATGCTTGGTACGGGCGAAAGTAATCGCACCAACGTGGAGCGGTGTGCCCTGTTCAATGCGAATTCGATCGCGATCGCGGCGCGTGCGTATCTGGGCGATGCCGATCCGCGCGACTTGCGGGCATCTCCCGTGTACGGTCGGTTTGACGGGCTGCCGCCGTTGCTGGTGCATGTTGGCCAAGACGAGATGATTCGCGACGACAGCACGCGTGTTGTGGAGCGGACGCGCGCCGCCGGCGGAGACGCGGACATAACCGTGTGGCCAGTCGTGCCGCACGCGTGGCAACTTTACGGCACGCTGATGCGCGAGGCGCGTGAGTCGTTGAGTGCGCTCGGACAGTTCATTGCGGCGAAGACCATGTCACCTGTCCTTCAGAGGAACTCATGATGCAGGGCGCAATTCGATTCAGAGTGCGCGAGCTCGCGTGCGTTGCT
This sequence comes from Gemmatimonas sp., assembly GCA_046590495.1. GTDB lineage: Bacteria > Gemmatimonadota > Gemmatimonadetes > Gemmatimonadales > Gemmatimonadaceae > Gemmatimonas. The sequence continues at coordinate 3,898 of JBKJTE010000245.1, forward strand.
TTCGCAGTCGCTTCGCTCGCAGCAACGGCAGCCAGCATCGCGCAGAGTGCGCCGCGATACGTTCCGGTGGAATACGTGCAGAGTGCGCATGACATCCCGATGCGTGACGGGGTGACATTGCATATCGAAGTCTTCGCACCGAAGAACATCGTCGATCCGTTGCCGTTTCTGCTGCAGCGCACGCCGTACGGTGTGGCCGGCCAGTCTCCGCGCTTGAGCGGGAGTTACAAGGAGTTGGCCGAAGACGGCTACATCTTTGTCTTCGAGGATATTCGCGGTCGCTACAAGTCGAACGGAACGTTCGCGATGCAACGTCCGCCGAGGCCGCTGGACGGACCGCAGAACGCCATCGACGAAAGCACCGATACGTACGACACGATCAAGTGGCTGTTGACCAACATGCCCAAGAACAACGGTCGCGTCGGCATGCTGGGCGTGTCGTACGATGGATGGACCGCAGCGATGGGAATGCTCGATCCGCATCCGGCACTCAAAGCGGTGAGCCCGCAAGCCTCACCGGCCGACATGTTCATCGGCGATGACTTCCATCACAATGGCGCATTTCGTCTGAGTTACGGATTTGAGTACGCCTTTCTGACTGAGGCGAGCAAGGAGAATTCCAACTTCGCATTCGACAAGTATGACACGTACGATTGGTATCTGGCACTTGGTCCGCTATCGAATGTGCAGTCACGCTACCTGAAGGACAAAACGCTGCCGACGTGGAACGACTTCGCCGAGCACCCGAACTATGATGCGTTCTGGCAGAAGCAGGCGATGAAGCCGTATCTGAAGCGTGTGACGATGCCCACGTTGAATGTCGGCGGATGGTGGGATCAGGAGGATTTTTATGGACCCGTCACGATCTACCGTGAGCTCGAAAAGCACGATACGCGCGGTGAGAATTCGATTGTCGTCGGGCCGTGGTGGCACGGTGGGTGGAGCAGCGGGCCTGGGCAAAAGATCGGCGCGATTGATTTCAAATCGGCGACCGGCGAGTACTATCGACAGAAGATCCAGGCGCCGTTTTTCGCTCATTATTTGAAAGACCTCGGCGATTTCAAACCTGCGGAAGCGACGGTGTTTGAATCGGGGAGCAACAAGTGGCGAACCTTCACGGCGTGGCCGCCGAAGGAAGCGGTGACCAAGTCGCTCTACTTTCACGGTGCGGGTCGACTCTCGTTCACGGCACCGACCGGCGCGGATGCGAATGGCGTTGATAGGTATATCAGCGACCCGGCGAAACCGGTGCCATATCGCAAGCGGCCGATTGAGCCGACGTACTACCCGAAGGGATCGGGATGGCGTACGTGGTTGATGGAAGACCAACGATTCGTCGACAATCGGCCGGACGTGCTCAGCTGGCAGACTGAAACGCTCGCTGAGGATGTTGTCGTCGCCGGTGATATCACGGCCAAGCTCTTCGCGAGCACGACCGGCGCCGATGCCGATTGGATCGTGAAATTGATCGACGTTTATCCCGAAGAGATGTCGCCGGACTTCGCGCTGGGTGGCTACGAACTGATGGTTGCGAACGATGTATTCCGCGGGCGCTTTCACAACTCGTTCGAAAAGCCTGTCCCGCTCGTGCCCAACAAGGTGACCCCGTTCACGATCGACCTGCACACGCAGAGCTATCGATTTCTCAAGGGGCACAAGATCATGGTGCAGGTGCAGAGCAGCTGGTTCCCGATCATCGACCGTAATCCGCAGACGTGGGTGCCCAATATTTTCAGAGCCAAGGTGAGTGACTACGTCGCGCAGACGCACGCCATCTGGCGCACGCCGTCGTTTCCTTCGAGGGTGGAGATTCAGACTGTCACACCTTGAGCACCGGGTGATGTTTTGAAGGTGAGGTGACGATACTCACAAGACCATGCCTTCTGTCGTCGTCCCCATATGAACGCCGCCGTTGCTCTAGCGTTGGTCGCGTTCGCATTGCAATCCGCAATGATGGCCGTGATGTTCGCCATCGCACGTGCTCCGGGTTGGGAGCGAGTGCGGCTATTTGGCGGGATCGCGTTGACCGCAGCGTTGTACAGTGCGGTCGATGTATTGGCAGTGGCACGGCCGCTGCCCAGTGAATTTGTCGAATGGGTAGTTCGCATCAACCTGACACTCGCCGCGATTCACGCGTCGCTGTGGCTGCGCTACACGTTCGGCGATCAGCAGGGTGGATGGCGAGGTACGGCACGGTGGATTCGGCGCGTGGCGATTGCAAATGCGTTGTTCGTTGCGAGTGTTTCGCTGACCGGACTGGTTGTCGAACCCAACGTCCTGCACACCGTGCGCATTCTCTCGCTTGGTGTGAACTACACGCAGCCGCAGCTTTCATTGATCGGCAACGTTGCGGCGGTGAGTGTGCTTGGCACATTCATCATCTCACTCGTCGAGTACGCCCGTCGTGCGCGGGTCGGTGTTCCGGGAGCGCACGGACTCGTCATCGGCTTCGCCTTGTTTCTCGCGTGCAGTCTGGAAGAAGCGCTGGTCGCCGCGGGCAAGATCAACTTCATCTTCCTCGCCGACCTCGGCTATCTCTGCGCCGTGCTTCCGGTGACCGTTCAGTTGATGCGCCGATTCATGCGTGATGCGCGCCAACTCGCAGACCTGTCTGAGCGTCTCGCAGGTGAGGTGCAGGAGCGGACACAGGAACGGGATGCCGCGCGGGACGCACTCTTGAAACAGGAGCGGCTGGCGGCACTCGGGCGATTGGCGGCGGGCGTCGGACACGAAGTGAACAATCCGCTCCAATACCTGATGTTCAGCCTCGAAGAGTTGCGCGAGGCAGTGCAATTGTTGTCGCGCGTCGATCTCGACGAGCCGTTGACGAATGCATTCGAAGGCGCATCGCGGATTCGTCGTGTGGTCGATGGTCTTCGCACCTACGCCCGTCCAGCAGGTGAAACGTTCGAAACAGTGGACGTGCGCGATGTCGTGCGTTCTGCGCTGCGAATCGCGTCTCCACAGCTTCGGCACGTCGCTACGGTCGAACTCGATCTGCAGGACGTGGCGGTCGTCCTGGGCGATGAAGGACAGCTTGTGCAGATGGTGGTGAATCCGCTGGTGAACGCCGCTCAGTCGCTGAGGGGCGCGAGCACGGCTGGCAACAAACCCACGATCTGCGTTCGGACCCGGTCGACGCCGGATGGAAGCGTCGAAATCGAGATTTCCGATGACGGGGCCGGCTTCCCAGACGATGTCTTGCCGCGACTTGGCGAACCCTATTTGACGACCAAGGCGAATGTGGGAGGGACGGGGCTCGGAATGTTCGTCACGCGTGGATTGGTGCTGGCGCACAACGGGATCCTGACGTTGCTGAACGCGTCGACCGGCGGTGCCGTGGTGCGGATCACGTTGCCGGCGCACCGGGCATCGGCGCCGATCGCAACGCAGCGACGCACGCCGGCGCGTGCGCGGCCGGCGCGGCGTGGTCGCGTGTTGCTGGTGGACGACGAGCCGTTGGTACTTGGCGCGCTCTCGCGCGGGCTCGAGAAGCACGGTTACGATGTTTCGCGTGCCGGCAACGGTGCGGCGGCATTGGAGATGATCAGCGTCGGTCCGTTCGACGCGATTGTCTCCGACCTGATGATGCCACACATGTCGGGGATGGATCTCGCGGCGATTCTCGCGACCGACCATCCGACGTTGCGTACGCGAATGGTGGTCATCACCGGCGGCGTCGTGACCCCCGCTGCAGAGGCGTTCGTTCAACAGAACGCAATGATGGTGCTGAATAAGCCGATTGCAATGCCGCTGCTCATCAAGACGTTGGAGTCGCTGCCCCGCTCCGCCTGAAGGCCAAGGCCATCTAGTCGTCAGCCATCGTTGCCGCGTGACGCGTTTCGGGCATGGTGACGTAGACGGCCAGCGACGCCACAATGCACGCGGTGACGTACCAGTAGAACCACGACTCATGCCCCATGTTCTTGAACCAGAGCGCGAGGTACTCGGCCGTCCCGCCGAACACCGACACGGCGATGGCGTATGGGAACGCAACGCCAAGTGCGCGGATGTTGGTGGGGAAGAGTTCTGCTTTGACAACGGCGTTGATGGCCGTGTAGCCGCTCACGACGAGCAGGGCGAGTGTGAGCAGCAGCAGGGCCGCCGTCACGCTCGGTGCATGCGCGAGTGAAGAGAGGAGTGGGAGCGTGCCAAGCGATCCGACAATGCCGAAGGCGGTGAGCACCGGTCTGCGGCCGATGCGATCGGAGAGCGCGCCGACGAGTGGCTGCACGCACATGAAGATCGCCAGAGACCCCGCCGAAACGAGCGTCGCGTCGTTTTTGCTGAAACCCGCCGTGTTGACCAGAAATTTCTGCGCGTATGTGGTGAACGTGTAGAACGCGACCGTACCGCCGGCGGT
>JBKJTE010000368.1:0-6021 GCA_046590495.1 Gemmatimonas sp.
TGGCAATCGCACGCAGGCATCGCGCAGCGGACAGACGTTTACGCGTGAGTGGGCGCGCGATCTGCTGATGTCGGTCGAGCCCTACGCGATTTTGATCACCAACGGCGACAACGACTCGTTTCCGTTGTGGTATGCACAGGAAGTGGAGGGTTATCGACGCGATGTGACGGTCGCGCTGGTGCCGTACCTGGGTACCGACTGGTATCCGAAGCAGATGCGTCGCCGCCTCGTTGACGTGTACCGAGACGAAGGGATCGCCGAGTATCGCGCCCTAGCTGGTGTAAAGCCGACGACGCCACCGCTCTCCATCAGCGACGCGCAAGCCGACGCCATTCCACCATATCTCGAATTGCGTGAGCCACAGCAGTTCGATCATGCGAACATCCACGCGACTGTGCCCGCCGGACTTGTCACGCGCGATCAGCTGGTGGTGCTGCAGCTCATCACCGACGCGTTTCCAAAGAGGCCGATCTACTTCTCGGTCGGGGGCTATGCGCAATCGATTGGGCTTGGCGACTACATCGTCGTGCAGGGACTCGCGCAGCGGCTGGTTGAAAATCCGGCCAAAAGTAATCCTGCATACGTCGCGTATCCCGGTGGCTTTATCGACGTTGAGCGGACGCGCGCGTTATGGCGCGCATACGGCGGCCCGGCGGCGATTCGCCGCGAGGGTGGCTGGGTGGACGACGCCTCGGTGGTGATTCCGTCGATCTACCCGGTCACGGCGCAGTTGCTGGCGTACGGACTCGCCGCGCGTGGCGATTCGACCGGCGCCGGTAAGGTGTTGGCCGAGGCGGATGAGCTATCGAAGTCGTTGCGGCTGACGCGGTAGCAGAGTCGCGACGACGGAGTCGGTCTGGCATCGGATACAGCGGCAATCCGACCGCCAGCGCTGCATCGGCCAGCGTGCGCAGCACGCGCGGCGGCTGACGTCAGATAGACTTGGATGGGTTCACGGACTTTGTCAGTCATGATGTGAGTTTAGGTTGCCCGCAGCCAAATTCGATGCAAGCATCGCCGTCGCCCAACGCACGGCACCCAACCACCGTTCTCTGACACAGGCTTCCGTTCTCGTCCAATCGCTGGAGTTCGTATGTCGTTCGCCGTTGCCCCGATCGTTGTTCGCGCTTTGTCGTCGCGCCGACTGTTGGTTTGTCTGACGCTGCTGGCATTGCCGCTGTGGTCGACCGGCACAGCCGCACAGTCGGCAGAACCCATCGACGCCGCCGCCGTCGCCAAAATCCGCGACGAAGCGTTCAATCGCTCTCAGGTGATGACGTTGATGTCGTATCTCACCGACGTGCATGGTCCGCGTCTGACCGGATCGCCGATCACGCGTCGAGCGGCTGACTACACGATCACGCAGCTCAAGTCGTGGGGGATGAGCAATCCGCGTCTCGAGACCTGGGGGCCGTTCGGTCGTGGCTGGACCAACGACAAGTTCTACGCGCAGGTCACGGCACCGGTCGCGTTCCCCGTCATCGGATATCCGCAGGCGTGGACGCCGGGCACGAATGGCCTCGTGAAAAGCGACGTCGTGTATGTGAAGATCGACAGTGATGCCGACTACGCGACGTATCGCGGAAAACTCGCAGGCAAGATCGTGGTGCTTGCCCCAATGCGCGCCGTCACGCCGCATTTCGAACTGCTCGGCACACGTCGCAGCGACGAGGAGCTCGCCCGCATGGAAGCCGCGCCGATGCCGGCACCGCAGGGGCAGCCTGGTCCGCGCGCGACTGCGGCGGCGCCGATTACGGCTCAGGACAGCGCGCGGCTGCGTCAGCTCGAAGCGACTCGTGCGGCACAGGCGACTGCCGCCCGACGTCAGGCGTTTATCGCTGACGAACACGTGGCGGCCGTGCTCGAGCCGGGGCGCGGCGACGGCGGCACGATCTTTACGAACAACGGACAGTCGCGCGACCCCAGGACGCCGTACGGCACGCCGCTGGTTGTCATCGCGATCGAGCATTACGGCCGCATTCTGCGCAATCTCGAGAAGGGGTCGCCGGTGCAGATGGAGCTCGATGTCAGAAACACGTTCTACGACACCGATCTCAACTCGTTCAACATCATCGCGGAGATCCCGGGCACCGATCCCATGCTCAAGGACGAAGTGGTGATGCTTGGTGCGCACTTCGATTCGTGGCACGCCGGTACGGGCGCCACAGACAATGCCGCGGGCTCGGCCGCGATGCTTGAGGCCGTACGCGTGCTCAAGGCGTCGGGGCTCAAGCCTAAGCGCACGATCCGCATCGCTCTTTGGACCGGCGAAGAACAGGGATTGCTCGGCTCGCGCGCATATGTGCGCGACCACTTCGGGACTCGCGATTCGGCCAAAGCCGAGGCCGGGAAGCTCTCGGCGTACTACAACCTCGACAACGGTACGGGTGCGATTCGCGGTGTGTACGAGCAGGGGAACGAGGGAGCTGCGCCGATTTTCCGCGCGTGGATGAAGCCGTTTGAAGACAAAGGCGTGAAAGCGCTGACGCCGTCCAACACGGGCGGTACCGATCACCTCTCCTTCGACGCGGTCGGAATTCCTGGCTTCCAGTTCATTCAGGACGACATCGAATACGGGACGCGCACCCACCACTCGAACATGGACACGTACGAACGAGTGCAGGAGGCGGACATGATGCTCAACGCAGCCGTGATCGCGTCGTTCGTCTACCACACTGCGAATCGACCGGCGCTGCTTCCGCGTAAGCCGGCGCCCAAGGCGGCGATGCAGAACCAGTGACAAACAAAAGTGTTCTCGCGGAGACGCGGAGAACTGCAACAAAAAGCAAAAAAAGGCTACCGTGCGAAGCGCAGTCGCATCAGCGTGTCGCCGTGATGGTCTGACTGCCACTCCACCGTTCGCCCGGCGCGAGCACCACCGGCTCCCTCACCACCGCAGCCTCCACACACAGCATCTCGCGCTCTTCGCCGGCCGCGAAATCGGCTTTGCCGCGGAGTCCATTCTCGCCCGGATTCCAGACAACTATATCGCGGAATCCGCGCTGCTCCACCCGCACCCGACGATCTGTTTCGCGAATTTCCAGCGGTCCGGTCGCGTCGTAGTAAACCCGATCGATCTCGCCCACGATCGCGCGCGCATAGGCAACGTCATCACGCTCAGCGTTGGCTACAAGCTTGTCGCGATAGCGTAAGCCGTGCAATCCGACAATCTGCGTGCTGAACGCGTCGCGGACACGAAAGTAAGTATGCAGTGCAGCCGTGAACGAGAACGATGTATCGTGTCGATTCTCGATTGACAGGGTGACATCGAGCGTGGTGCCTTCGATCTGAACCGCGAGTTGCGCACGGAACGCATACGGCCATATCGCGCGCGTTACATCAGCATCGACCAACTCCAACTCCACGCGCGCAAAATCGGCATTCTCGTCGACGCGCACGATTGTCCACGGCATGGTGCGCGCGAATCCATGCTTCGGGAGCGTGCCTTCCGAGGCGAACTGCGGAAAGATGACCGGCACGCCGCCACGAATGGACGCGCCGGTACCGAACGCCGAGTTTCGGCTGACGAACAGGTGGTCTTCGCGCGCGCCTGCCGGAACCCACGACGTGAGGTGCGCGCCGTTGCGATGCAATTCCGCGCGCGCACCATCACCGCATACAATCGGAATCACATCGTTTGCCTGATCGCCTGCCGAACTCACTGCGCCAGCCGCTGCAGCGTGAGGTACGACGTCACAGCTCCCAGCCCTTCCTGTACACGCGCGTCAGGTACTGATTGGCTTCCGGAATGTTCGTCACCTTCATGTTCGGTCCGTCGTACAACAGCTTCTTGCCCTGCCCGGTCCGCAGCGCAACGATGCCGAGCAACATTGTTTCCGTGAGCTTGGCCGCGTAGTCGAATGGGCTCGATGCCTTGCCTTCGCCTTTGCATGCAGCAATCCAGTTGCCTTCGTGCGTGCCCGTGACGCGCGTGAAGGTCTTTGGAACTGCAGCAGCCTTCTGCGCGATGGCTTCCGGGTAGATCCGGGGATTCGCGCCGTACGTTTCGTGCGTAAGAATTCCCTTCTCACCAATGAACACACCACCGCCACCGTCACCCATCGACAGCGCTGCTTCAGTGGGCAGCATGTCCGGACGCGGCGGAATCAGTCCACCGTCATACCAATACAGTTTCACTGGCGGCTCCTTGCCGCGCGCAGCGAACTCGTACTGCACCGTCGTTGCGAGCGGGTATGTTGCCGGCGCCTTCTCGGTACCGCCCCACGGCGACGATGACGCCGCAATGCTTGTCGGGTAGTCGAGTCCAAGCGCCCAGAACGACTGATCGATCAGGTGCGCGCCCATGTCGCCGATCGCGCCAACGCCGAAGTCGACCCAACCGCGCCACGAGAACGGATGGTACGACGGGTGATACGGAATTTCGGGTGCTGCGCCCAGGAACAGATCCCAGTTGAGCCCCGGCGGCGGCGACGACGGATTGATGGCCATCGCGGCCAGCACAGCACGATCGACAGTGCCCTTGTTCCACTGACGCGGCGCGTTCGGATTCTCGGGCGCAACGGCCGGCGACTGTGTGCCCGGTGCAATCGGACGCGGAATGCCCTGCGCCCAGTAACGCACCGGACGATCGGTCCACACATGCACCTCATGCACCTTGCCGATCACACCCGACGCGATGATCTCGTTGATGCGACGAGTACCCTCGGCGGAGTGACCTTGATTGCCCATCTGCGTGACGACTTTCATCTCCGCCGCAGTCCTGGCGAGCAAGCGCGCTTCGTACACTGAGTACGTCAACGGTTTCTGCACGTAGACATGCTTGCCCATCTTCATCGCCATGTGCGCGATCGTGGCGTGCATATGATCGGGCGTTGCAATCACCACCGCGTCGATGTCCTTCTGCTTCTCGAGCATGACGCGGAAGTCGGCATACTTCGTGGCCTTCGCGTATGCGTCCGCGAGCTTGAGCGCTTCAGGCGTCGCTTCGCCGCGCGCCGGCTTTGTGCGACTGAGCAGCGAACGTTCGACATACGGATAGTCGACATCGCAAACCGCGACGATGTTCTCGTCGAGCATTTGCATCATGTTGCTCATGCCCATCCCACCAATTCCGACGCACGCGATGTTCAACCTCGCACTCGGCGCGCGATAGCCTGGGCCGCCAAGTACAAAACGCGGAACGATCATGGCACCGAATGCGAGCTTCGATGAGTCGGCGACGAAGTCGCGACGCGAAAGGGGGTTCGACATTGCAGGATTCGAAGTGTGTGCGGAGGGAGGCGTGCGGGGGTTGTTATACGATCCATCCATGACGGCACCGAAGCAATGGCTTGCCGTGCGTACAGCGAGTCCTACGGCGAGTACTACAGCTTGACCGTCTCGAGCCAGCGCTGTGCGATCATCGCATGACCGGCCGGCGTGGGATGCACACCATCCGCGGCCCAATGCGCCGGGCCGGTCGCCTTCGCGGCGCGGTCGAAGGTGGCCTGCAGCGCCACAAACGTCGCGCCCGCGTTGGACGCGACCCGCGCGACAATGGCACGACGTTCGTCGAAGGCCGGAAACCAGCTGTCGTCGACGGCGCCGATCTTGAGCACGAACGGCTCCATGATCACGAGTCTCACCGACGGCAGCGCGCGTTTCGTCCGCGCGAGCAACGCGCCGAACCCGCGTTCGAAGTCGGCGCGGGTGCCTTTGTAGCCGAGCGTCTTGGTGTGCCAGTAGTCATTGATGCCGATGAGGAGGCTCAGCACGTTGGGCTTGATCGCCACGGCGTCGGCGTCCCAGCGTGTCTCGAGATCGGGGATCTTGTTGCCGCTCACACCGCGATTGAAGAACTGCCAGGGCGTCAGCGGATCGTCACGCATCACGCCCGCGGTCACGAGCAGCGGATAACCGTTGCCGAGCGCACCGGCATTGTTGGCGCCGGCGGCATTACGGTTACGTCCGTTGTCAGTGACCGAGTCGCCCTGAAAGAGCACGACGCCGCCTGTCGCGGCGGTGCCGTTGCTCCGGCCGGTGACGACGCTCGTGTTGGGCGCCGACTTGCCAGCTGACGAT
>JBKJTE010000373.1:0-15859 GCA_046590495.1 Gemmatimonas sp.
GACGAATTTCTGTATCTCGCGATGGGGAAGCACCTGCGTTTGTGGCGCATGGATTTCCCGCCGGCGATCGCGATCATTGCCAACAGCACGCGCGCGCTCTTTGGCGATTCGCTGACCTCGGTTCGCGCATTCCCCGCCCTCACCCATGGCGCGCTCGTGATGCTCGGCGCGCTCATCGCGCGCGAAGTGGGCGGCGGTGCAGTCGCGCAGCGAATCGGCGCGTTGGCGATCGCGCTCTCACCGCTGTTCCTGCGCTCCGGTGGGATGCTGCAACCGGTCGTGTTCGATCAGCTGTGGTGGACGCTGTCGCTCTACTTTCTGCTCCGGCTCTGTACCACGGATGACGGTCGGTGGTGGATTGCGATCGGCGCGGCGTTGGGGCTCGGCCTGCTCACCAAGTTCAGCATCGCGTTCATTGGCGTCCCGATGGTCGTTGCACTGGTCCTCACGCCGCAACGGCGTTGGCTCGCGACGCGGTGGCCGTGGTTGGCGCTGCTCGTCGCACTCGCCATCGGTTCGCCGTCGATCGTTGGACAAATTGCACTCGGCTTTCCCGTTCGCGGACAGATGGACACGCTGCAGGAGTCGCAGCTGGCGCGCGTGACGTACAGTGCGTTTCTGGGTGAGCAGCTGCTCTTCGGTCCGGCGATCGTGCTCGCGATATCCGGCACGATTGCCGTGTTCGTCCTCGAACGGTGGCGCGCGTATCGCGTTGTCGCGCTCAGCTGTTTCGCCGCGTTCGTTCTGCTGCTCGGGATGCACGGCAAGTCATACTACATCGGGCCGATCTATCCGGCACTCTACGCCATCGGTGCTGCGACCCTCGATCTCAGTCGGCTCGGTGCGATGCGCACGACTCGAATCACGGCGACTGTACTCGTGCTGCTGGCGTTCGGTGCGGTGGTCATGCCGATGGGGGTTCCGATCCTTCCGCCCGAACAGATGATCGCGTACACCAAGTGGCTTGGCGTCGCGAAAAACACCGAAACCAATCGCGGCGAACAGATCGAACTTCCGCAGGACTACGCCGACATGCTCGGCTGGCGCGACATGACCGCCGCTGTCGCTGCGATTGTCGGGACGATGCCTGACAGTGAGCGCGCAGAGGTGGTGGTCGTGGGCAGCAACTACGGTGAAGCCGGTGCGCTCGAATTCTATGGCCCGCGCTTTCGACTGCCGCCCGTGATCAATTCAGACGGCTCGTTCTGGTTTTTTGGCCCCGGTGATCGGCCGGGACGCATCGTCGTGACGCTCGGAGAGGACCACGAGAGTCTGCAACGGGTGTACGCGGACGTTCAGGATGCTGGAGTTTTCGATAGGAAGTGGCTCGTACCAGAAGAGCACAATCTTCAGATTTTGATCGGGCGCAAACCTTCAATGACGTTGCAGCAGCTGTGGCCCTCGCTGGCGGGGCAGAACTGAGCCCAACGGGCACGCATCGTTAGACTGGCCGAACCACAGCGCAGTGCGAGATTCGGTCCAGCACGCTTGCGTGAGAGCCGCGCACACGGGCACTTCTGCATCGACTCGAGAGTATCTCTTGAGTGTATCTCGTGAGAGTATTTGATGAGGCGCAGCATCGCCTCGGCCCGGCTTATGGCAACAGATGATCACTGACAGCAGCCGCTACGAGACAGGCAACGCCGATGCGTTGCTCTGGCAAACTGGATATCGAGTCGCGCTGGCGGCAATTGCCGGCACGGTGTCGGTCATGTTTCGCACGGCCGGTATTCTGTCGCTCTCACCGGTTGCGGACGCGGCACTGATGCCCGGTGCGGCCCAGTGGATACTCGGCCTGATCAGCGTGCTGTACGCGTCGTTGGTAGTTGTCATTCGCGTGCGCTTGCGGACAACGCATCGGGCCGGGCGCTCGCTTGCGACGCTGATGGTCGTCGCCGACCTCGCAGTTGTGTTCTGGCTCGTGTTCCTGCTCGCGCGCCCTGAGGACTACGATCGCGGGCTGTTGATCGCGCTCTTTTCGCTACAGTTGACGCACGTGTATTTCGGACGGACGCCGGCGCTGTTGCTGATTGCGGCTATCGCTTCGAGCTATCTCCTCATCAACGATATTGCGATCGCGCACGCGGCGGCGGTGCAGTGGCACGAAGTGTTCATTACACTGGCGATTTTTGGTGTCGGTGCGATGCTCGTGGTGCTGGTGCAGAGCAATCTGCATTCGCGACTGGCAACTCTGGTGACCATCTTCGAGCGCGCTGAAGAAGGCGATTTTTCGGGAACGTACGACGTTCAGCGCGATCGGCGTCCCGATGCGATTACCGTCGTTGGTCGCGCGTACAATCGCATGCGCACGCAGCTCGCGTCGATCGTGCTTACCGATCCGCTGTCGGGGTGTCTCAACCGACGTGGCTTCGAGCAGCAGTATCGTCGCGAACTGTCACGTGCATCTCGCGCGCACACCGATCTCGCACTGATGGCCATCGACCTCGACTTCTTCAAAAAGGTCAATGACACGTTCGGCCATCTGGTCGGCGATCAAGTCATCGCGGAGGCGGGCGAACTGCTGCGCGCGAGCGCCCGAGCGGGAGACGTCGTCGCGCGCACGGGCGGCGAGGAGTTCATGGTGCTTGCGCCGGACACGCCTGTGGAAGGCGCGCTGCATCTCGCGGCGCGCATCGTCGAATCGTTCCGGCGAAAGGGCTTTGCGGAGCCGAGGACCAGGAAGGTGACCGTCACGGTGAGCGTTGGCGTGGTGGCCGACCGAGTGCCGAACGAAGGGATGGCGGAAGATCTGCGCGCCCGCGCCGACGAGGCGTTGTACGCGGCCAAGCGGAGTGGGCGGGATCGGGTCGTACTCTGGACTGAAGGCCTCGAAGCGCTGCGTCGCGGTCAGAGCGGCGAATTCCCGATGCTTTCCGGCAGTGGACCGGCAATCAGTGGCTCAGGGCCTCCGCTTGGTAGCGGGGGCGCCGGAGTCAGCGGATCGTCATCACGCCTTGGCTGATCATTACTGTGGCCCCGCCAACGCGCACGGATTCAATCGCGCCGCTGTGCTTTGTGGCTTCGATCGACAAGCGACTCGCGCGTCCCATCTCCACACCCTGCGCCACTTCCCACGTGAGCAGCCCATCGCGCGGCGTGCGCGCCGCGAGATAGCCGGCGAGACAGGAGTTTGCTGACCCGGTCGCAGGATCTTCGGGTACCGCCGCGCCGGGGAGAAATGCACGCGAGCGAATGTCGACGCCCTGCACATGCGACGGCGCCGATACGTCCTGTTGCCCATTGGTCATCGCAAACGCGAACGGCCACGCGCCCCAATGTCCCTGCAGATGCTGCTCCCACGCGTCGACGCGGATGCGCGCGCGCTTGACCGCGTCCACGCTGGCGAGGGGAACCATGAGCCACGGGATGCCGGTGCTGACGGCCATCGGCATGTGTGTTCCGGCGACGAAATCGGATGGCGAGAGCGAGAGCACATCGGCGAGCTGCTCGATCGTAGCTGATGGCGCACGTTCTTCCGGGAGTTTCGCGGTCGTCAGCTGCGCGTGAACGGGGACACCGTTCTCGAGTCGCACTTTGACCGGGACCGGGCCGACACCTTCGCCGAGTATGAGGGTGATTTCGTCGCCGGTGGCTTTGACTTCACCGCTGGCCACGAGTGCGTGCGCGGTGCCGATGGTGGGATGGCCCGCGAACGGCAGTTCCGCTTCCGGAGTGAAAATGCGAACGCGGCGCGTGTGCGACGGATCTTCGGGCGCGAAGACAAACGACGTCTCCGCATAGTTGAACTCGCGCGTGATCGACTGAAGTGTTTCGGTGGAGAGGCCATCCGCACCGAACACGACGGCCAGTTGGTTGCCGGTGAAGGGTGCGGAGGTGAAGACGTCGCAGGTAAGGAAACGGAGAGCACGCATTGGAGTAGGGACTACTCAGTTTTCAGTGGTGAGTTTGAGTTGCGAGTTTCGAGTCTACAACACTGAGTGATTAGTGGTGCGTTCTGGGTTTCGCGTTGTCGAACTCGTAACCCGAAACCCGAACTCACCACTCACGACTACGCAGGTCAAAGCCGTGCACTTTCACTCCGCTCCAAGGAACGGATATTTCCAATCCAACGGCGAACCGAAGGTCTCCTTGATCGTCCGCGCGCTCACCCACCGCATCAGGTTGAGCTTCGATCCGGCTTTGTCGTTGGTGCCCGAAGCACGCGCGCCACCGAACGGCTGCTGGCCAACCACTGCACCCGTCGGCTTGTCGTTGATGTAGAAATTGCCGGCAGCCTGCCGCAGTACGTTCGACGCATCGCGCACCGCGCTGCGATCGCGTGCGAAGACGGCGCCGGTGAGTGCGTATGGCGATGTTGCGTCGACGATGGCCAGCGTCTCGAGCCACTTCGCATCGTCGTAGACGTGCACCGTGAGCACGGGGCCGAAGATCTCTTCGCAGAGGAGTCGATAGTTCGGATCTGCGGTCTCGATGATGGTTGGCTCGACAAACCAGCCTTTCGAATCATCGCAGTTACCTCCGGCAACCACGGTCGCGTTCTGCTTGGCGTCGTCGAGATAACCCTTGATGCGCTTGAACGCCTTCTGGTCGATCACGGCGGCAACAAAATTCCGGAAGTCGCGCACGTCGCCCTGCTTGATCTCCGCCAGCATCGCGATGCACTTCTCGCGCACGGCGGGCCACAAGGATTGCGGAACGTAGGCGCGACTCGCGGCTGAACACTTCTGCCCCTGATACTCAAAGGCGCCCCGCACCATGCCGACCGCGAGCGCCTGCGGATCTGCACTGGGATGCGCCACGATGAAGTCCTTGCCGCCCGTTTCGCCCACGATGCGCGGATACGACTTGTAGTGATTCATGTTTTTGCCGATCGTCTCCCACATACTGTTGAAGACGGCGGTCGAACCCGTGAAGTGCACGCCAGCAAGATCACGGTGCGCGAGCGCAACCTTCGAGATCTCCGCCGGATCGCCGGGCACGAAGTTGATCACGCCCGGCGGCAGTCCCGCTTCCTCGAGGATCTGCAGGATGTACCACGCCGACAGCATCGCCGTTGCGCCGGGCTTCCAGAGGACGGTGTTGCCCATCAAGGCCGGTGCACCCGGAAGGTTGCCGCCGATCGCCGTGAAGTTGAACGGCGTCACCGCGTACACAAATCCTTCAAGCGGACGGTAGTCGAGCTGATTCCACATCGAGTGGTCAGCGATCGGCTGCTCGCCGTACAGCTCCTGCGCGAACTGCACGTTGAAACGCCAGAAGTCGATCAGTTCGCACGCCGCGTCGATCTCGGCCTGATGCACCGTCTTGGCTTGCCCAAGCATCGTCGCCGCGTTGAGCGTATCGCGCCAGGTGGTTGTCAGCAGTTCGGCAGCGCGCAGGAACACTGCCGCGCGGTCTTCCCATCGCCAATTCGCCCACTCCTTCGACGCGGCTGCGCACGACGCGATCGCTTCTTCGACCAGCGCGGGCGTCGCCTTGTGAAAGGTCGCCAGCACATGCTGGTGATCGCAGGGCATCGTCACCGTACCCACGTTGCCGGTGTGAATGCGACGTCCACCGATGACGACGGGGATCTCAATCTGCTCGGTCTCCATCTGCGCCAATCGACGCTTGAGCGACGCGCGTTCGGCGGAGTTCGGGGCGTAGCTGCGAATGGGTTCATTCACAGCCGACGGCACACGACGCACGCCGTCAAACGGGGCAAAAGGCATCAGCGGATCTCCGAAAGAGCGGAAAGGTGGGCTCGGGTCCGCGGGGCGACCCGTCGCCCTCAAAAGCTAGCCACCCGCCCGCGTCTCTGGGTGCACCCAACCTCCGCCTACCGAATTGCCTCGACAGTCCACTAGCGTTGCTCATGCGTCATCTTTCCGAACACCGGCAGGCGCGCCGTTCAGCGCTGCTCTGCCTCGCACTTTTAGCAGCGAGTGCATGCGAGTCGCCCGCTGTTTCGTGGGCCGACGCCGCCGCGATTGCGACCACCGACCCGTCGCCGCTGAGCGTTCCCGCCGTGGTGCCGATCGACTCCGCGATGCGCGACAGTGCGCCGGCTGCACCATTGTTGCAGTTGCAGGACCTGATGCGCGAAACGAGTGCAACGGCGCGGTTGGCGCCGCGCCTCGATGCGATGGCGGAATCCCGTCTGACCGCGGAAGGACAGCCGGTCACACCGATGACCATGGCGATGACGGCGCCGCCAGCGGCGCGCTCACTTGGCGACGGAGATGCGCCGATCGATTCACTGCGCTGTGCGCGATCGCTGCGCGAAGCACTCGCGCCCATGCACGGCCGTGTCGCCGTGTGGTGGTCACGACGTGAACGCGGACGCGTGATGCTGCTCGCCGCTTGGCGTGACACACTCACCGCCGACGCGCGACTGGGGGCGTGGCGCGGTCCAATTATCGTCGATTCGCTCGATCAGGGTCCGGGCGATGCACAGGCGAGTTCGCGTGGCTCGGCGGGATGTTCACGCCCGGCTCCAAGCGTCGTCGTCGACGACACGCATGGTTACGTGCACGTCGGCTACGCGCTGACCGGTCCCGAAGGCCCAGGCGTCTTCTACGCACACCAGATGGACCCGCGTGCAGCGTTCGAAACTCCGCAGGCGATCGTCTACGGCGAGCGGCTCGGCGCGGTGCGTGTGTCGGCGTCGGGCGACGTCGTTGCAATCGCGTACGACGACCCCAATGGCGGCGAGCGTCCACGCATCGGCTTGGCGGTGTCGCGGACATCGGGCCACCTGTTCGAAGATCGCATCATCGCCAGCAGCAAGGTGGCCAACGCGCGCGATCCGTACATCGCACTCCGTGGACGCGCAATCGTGGTTGGCTGGAGTGAAGTGCCGAGCGGCGGCACACCGATTTTTGTCGTGCGCGGCGCGGTGGTTAAGTAGCAGCCGCGAATTCCGTGAACAGCTTTGGCCACGAATTTCACGAATAACGCGAATGAGGCAGTCCGGCGAAACGGGCGCTCTCGCGGAAAGACCAGCAACCAGGTTTTCTTTTTCGAACAGCAACAACGGGCCACGAATTTCACGAATAACGCGAATGGGGCAGGAGCCGAAACAGGCGCTCTCGCGGAAAGACCAGTAACCACGGTTTCATTTTTGAAAGAACAACGAGGCAGATTTCCCCATCCGCTCCGAGAGTACAGCAAAACAACATCCGCAGCGGTCACCCCGCTGTGGAGTTGCTGACCCACCGTCCCGATTCGCGAAATTCGTGCAATTCGTGGCCAAAGCTGTGCAAGCAATCCGCGGCCGCAGTTTCCCACCACCGATCCTGCCCATGCTCTACGTTGGCGCTCACTGCATCGATACCGGCGGCATTCCCATGTCCGCACGTCGGGCCGGACGTTCAGGTGCGACCGCACTGCAGATTTTCAGTGCGGTGCCCAAGTATTACAACGACAAAGTCAGCGTGAAGCCCGATCGTATCGCGCGCTTTCGTGAGGCGCTCGAAACAGCGGGCATCCGTCCCGAGCATGTCATTGTCCATGCTGCATACGTCCTCAACTGCGGCACACCCGACCCAGAGAAGTGGGCACGTGCTGCCGGGGGGCTCGCCAAGGAGTTTGAGCGCTCCACTGCACTCGGCGTCGGCGGTGTCTGTTTTCATCCTGGCGCGGCGACCGACGGTGATCGGGACGCGGCCGTGCTGCGCGTCGGCGAGGCGATGAAGCGCGCGCTGGCTGCCGTCCCTGAGGGAAAAACGCGCCTGCTCATCGAAAACACCGCGGGCGCTGGCACCACGGTTGGTCGCACACCAGCGGAAATCGCGGCGATGCTGGCGTGCATTCCCGCCGAGTTGCGCGCCCGCACCGGCTACGGCCTCGACACCTGTCATCTGTTCGCGTCCGGTTTTCCTATTGGCGAATCACGCGCCGCGCTGACGCAGGTGCTCGACGAATTCGAAAGCGCGATCGGTGAGCCGCCGTCCTTCTTTCACCTCAATGACAGCCAAGGCGCACTCGGCTCCAATCGGGATCGCCACATGGTCATCGGTGAGGGGTTGATCGGCGCAGAGCCATTCAGCTGGCTCGTCCAGGACCGTCGCGCGAAGCACGTCCCGCTCATTCTCGAGACACCGCAGGCAAACCCCGATATCGCCGAAGACGACGACAGCCCTGACCCGTGGGACGTCGATTCGATCGCGCGGTTGCGTGCATTTGCCGACGGCGACACCAGCGCGTAGACGCATGATGACGGAGTTTTAGCGCGCACACGGGCTCGCTCCACTGCCTTGATGTGGATTCGCGCGCGCGAATACAAAGCGTGATCCGTGCGATTTCGCTGTGTTACATCGGCGGCGCTCAGTCGCACATCGTTGCACTTCATCGGCGCACGTTTCGCTCGAGGTCCACGTGGATTTGTGTGTGCTTAGTAGGTGATTCGGCGCGGCCTGCGCGCGCACAACGCGACGTTCAGAGGGGCGCTACACACGTTTCAGAGGGAAAAATTGAAAGAAAGTACGTTTTTCATAGGGGAAAACGCAGCAAACACTATTGCGCGCTGTATCAGTGATTGTAGTTTGTGGCGCGGCTGCGCATTGGCGCGACGCACTCAGAGCCGTTCGTTGCGACGCGGCTCTTATGGTCACCCCCTCCGGAGACGCTATGGCCGCTGCGAAGAAGTCTGCTAAGAAGGCTGCAAAGAAAGCCGCACCGAAAAAGGCTGCGAAGAAGGCTGCCGCGCCGAAGAAGGCTGCGCCGGCGAAGAAGGCTCCCGCTGCGAAGAAGGCCCCTGCCGTCAAGAAGGCCGCTGCACCGAAGAAGGCTGCAAAGAAGGCCGCCAAGCGCACGCCGAATGCGGCGTTCATGAAGGCGCTCAAGCCCAGCCCGGAGCTCGCCGCCGTCGTTGGCGACAAGCCGCTCCCCCGCACCGAAGTTGTGAAGAAGCTTTGGCTGTACATCAAGAAGAACAACCTGCAGGATGCAAAGAACCGTCGTGCGATCAACGCCGACGACAAGCTGAAGCCGGTGTTCGGCGGCAAGGCGCAGGTCAGCATGTTCGACATGACCAAGCTGATCTCCAAGCACCTGTCGTAACCTCCGGAGGCTCTCCGGTCGTAACCTCCGGAGTCTCTCTGGCGTAAATTGAAGGGGCGCATTCATCCGGATGCGCCCCTTCGACGTTAGAACCACTCAGTATTGAGTTTGCAGTTCGAGTTACGGGTTCCGAGTGACTGGCTACTCGACACTCAAACTCACCACTCGACACTGAGTCGTTTGTTTCTCTCTCTGCCCACTCCCCGTCGTGTCCCCAAAGAAAAAGTCCGACAACAGCGTCGCCTCACTCCGCACCGGCAAGTCGAGCGGCAGCGGCAGCGGCGCCGGCACCTGGGAAAACATCAAGGCGATCCTCTGGACGCTGGTGATCTTCCTCGCGATCCGGACCTTTCTCTTCGAGGCGTATCGCATCCCGTCCGGAAGCATGATTCCCACGTTGCTCGTCGGGGACTGGCTGTTCGTGAACAAGCTCGCGTACGGCCCCCACGTGCCGGGAACGGAGATCAATCTCCCGGGTTACGCCGATCCCAAGCGCGGCGATGTCGTCGTGTTCATCTCACCGAATCAGATCGATCAGCCGGAGGATCCGAATCCGACGCTCGTGAAGCGGTGTGTCGCGATCGCCGGTGACACGATCTGGATGCGCGAGGGTTTGCTCTACGTCAACGGCATGCCGCAGAAGCAGGGCTTTCCGGCGTCCAACAACGTGAAGGGTGACGGCACCTTCTCGCATCCGCTCTTCGCGTGGCAGAAACAGTTCGAGGTGACGGGGACACGCGCCGGCGACCCGGCGCCCTCTCCGACGCTCGACAATTGGGGGCCGATGATTGTCCCCGCCAAGTACCTCTTCATGCTCGGCGACAATCGGTACGACTCGAAAGACGCGCGCTATTGGGGCTTTGTGCCAAGAGAAAACGTGCGCGGTCGCCCCTCATTCGTGTATTACTCGTACAACGCCGATGACAGCGATCGTCCGCTCCCGTTCATCACGGACATCCGTTGGGGACGACTCGGCACGATCATCAAGTAGCGGAGTAAGCGCTGTACGTAGCGCAGCGAGTAGTGAAGCGAGTACTGCAGCGAGTACTGCAGCGAGTACTGCATTCAACGCGTAACCGGACGCCGCACAGGGAGATCACGATGTCACCAACTGTCCACATTCCGGCTGCATGCATTGCGGTGCGCAACGTGCCACACCTGCTGCGACGCACCCGGAGTTTCGTGGCGGGCGCGCTTGCAGCCGGGCTGCTGCTGAGTGCATGCAGCAGTTCGTCGGTGACGGACGGTGGCGGCGGTCCGCAGACGGATCCGTTGACGGCGGCACAGGCGCTCTGGAATGCGAAGAAGCCGGCCGGCGATCGCTACGTGATGGTGCAGCGTGTCGTCTGCTTCTGCACCCTTGGCAACGTGTCCTATCGTATCACCGTCAACGGAGCAACGATCACGGCGGTTGTGAACGATCGTACCGACGTGCCGCTCGCCTCGTCGAACTGGGGCGCGTTCAAGACGGTCGCGCAGCTGTTCGACGCGGTGCGCGCGGCGCAAGGGAAAACGGGCACACTCAAGAGTGTTGAATACGACGCGTCACTCGGCTTCCCGCGCACGGTGTCGCTCGATCCGATTCTCAACGCCATCGATGACGAAGTGTCGTACATCACTTCCAGCATCACCGCAGCACCATGATCCCCATGCTGCTCCCCATCCCGGGTGTCGTGACGACGCAGGCGGCGGGTAAGAAGTGAATATCGCCGCGCACGTGCGTAGCACGCTCGCGACAGTGGCACTCGCCATCGGCGTCCTTCCGACCGCAGCGACCGATGCCCGTGCGCAGACGCGCGCCGCCGCCGTGCACACCGATACGTTCTGGACGCAGTCGCTCGGGCTTCGCAAATCGCTGACCGTGTATTTGCCGCCGTCGTACGCGACGTCGCCCAATCGTCGCTATCCGGTGCTCGTCTATCTGCATGGACTGACCGGCAACGAACGCAATTGGGTCGACGCCGGAATGCTCGACCGATCGCTTGATTCGCTCGCAGGAGCGGGACGCGGCGAAGCGATCGTCGTCATGCCTGATGGGGACGACAGCTGGTACACGACGTGGAATATCCTGGCTGCATCGCCGCCATGCGCGTCTGATTTGGTCCGCAAGGAAACGGCCGCGACGTACTGTGTGCCCTGGACGCACTACGACGACTACATCGCGCGCGATCTGGTGTCGTATGTCGATTCGCACTACCGCACGATCAGCGATCGACGTCACCGCGGTATCGCCGGCTTGAGTATGGGCGGCTATGGCGCGGTCGCCCTGGCCCTGGCCTACCCGGATGTGTTTGGAGCTGCCGCGAGTCATTCAGGCGTTCTCTCGCCGCGCTTTCTTGGCCCCAAGCCGTTCGCCGCACCTGCGCGTTATGCCACCGACTCCGCGCAATTCAAAACGGCCGCTGGTGGGCTGTGGACGTCGATGCTGCCGGCGTTCGGTCACGACAGCATCGGATGGACCGCGCGTGATCCCGCGCGCCTCGCACGACGCGCGCAACAGCGCCAGCGCTCGGACGGGACGCCGATGCCGGCACTGCTCATCGACTGTGGCGCACAGGACCAGTACGTCGATCAGAATCGCGACTTCCACGCAACGCTTGAGCGACTCGGTGTGCTGCATCAATACGCTGAATGGCCGGGGAAGCACGACTGGCCTTATTGGCGTCTCCATGCGGTCGAGAGTCTGACTTTTCTGCTCCAACACACCGCACCGTGAACAACGCAGGGTCTCGTCTGCGTCATCTCCGCTGATGATGTGACGAACCCGTCCTCCCACGTGTATGCAGAGGGTGGCGGCAGGGTGCGCCACGGGTAGCTTGCGAGCATCATGGCCCGGTTCTTTCCGCGTGATGTGATTCATTGGGGCGAGGAGCGGTTACATCCGCTTCGCGCTTTTGCTGTGCGATCGATCGAGCCTGCGGGGATCACCGGACTCGTATTGCGCGCGTACCGTGCGCTCGTACTCGGCGCGACGATGACAGCAGGGTGGGAGACGTTCGTCATCGGACTCACGCTCGGCGTGCTGTTTCTGTGCGGCATGCTCACCTGGCATCTGGGCAACTATCCAGTCAAACGCTGGGTGTCGCGCGCGATCGCATTTGCCATCATCGAAGTGACCGCCGAGCTGGGGATGAGTTCACTCCTCATCGGGTTCGGCAAAGAGCGCTTCGGTTCCCGCGTCGCGACCTGGGGAGACTGGTGGCCGATGGCCGGGCAGACACTCGTAGAGCGGTTCATCGTGCTCGGAGTGTTCACGCTGGTGCTGGCGGCGAGCGTGCAGGTGGTGCGGAGGGTGCTGGATAAGCGGGAACCGCACGGGGCGTAAGAAAAGAAGCTTTGAGTTTCCACGAGCGGTTTCACAATTGCAGTCGTGCGGAGTCTCCCGTATTCGGTTCAAGTCTTGAGTTGCGAGTCATCCGACACTTTCCCCCCTCGGCTCGGTCCTCCATGCGCGCTCTACTCCTGCTGATCTCTCTCCCCGCGGCGACTGCCGTCGCGCAGCCTGTCGTTACGCCGGCAACGCCGGGCACTCGCACCTCCGGCTCGTTCGCATCCGACACTTTGCGTCCCTTCGGTACGCTGCGCGATCAAGCGTTCAGGCAGCAGAAGTGGCTCGAGTTGCGCATGGAGCGGACGCTCCCCGCATTGATGCGGCGCGAAGGTGTCGACATGTGGGTGGTGCCGATGCGCGAGTACGCAGAAGACCCGCTCTTCACCGCGATCACCTCGCCCACGACCTTTGCGGCGCGTCGTCGTACGATCTACGTCTTCTTCGATCGTGGTCCCAAGGACGGTGTCGAACGCATCGCACTCGGCGGTACCTCGCAAGGCAACGTCTTCAAGGCGGTGCGCAGTGAGAAGGCCGTCGCTGCACCGGCCGCTGGCAGTCGCAGCAACGAGCGCACCGCCGAACTGTGGGGCGATCAGCAGTGGGAAGTGCTCAAGCAGGTGATCGAGCAGCGCAACCCGAAGAAGATCGCCGTCAACACGTCGCGCACCTTTGCCTTTGCCGATGGGCTGAGCTCCGGTGAGCGTGACGGCATGTTGCAGGCGTTAGGTCCGCAGTGGACGTCCAAAGTCGTGAACGCCGAAGCACTCGCCGTCGATCTGATCGCGTCGCGTCAGCCGGAAGAAGAAGCGGCGTTCAACGAACTGAATCGCGTCGCATGGCAGATCATCGAGGAAGCGTTTTCCAACAAGGTCATTACACCCGGCGTGACCAAAGCCGACGATGTGGTGTGGTGGATGCGTCAGCGGTTGGCCGATCTGGGTGTTACGACATGGTTCCAGCCAAGTGTGGAAGTGCAGCGTCAGTTTGGAGTGGGGGAATTGGTCGGTCCCAATCCCACCATTGTCGCTGGCGACATCCTGCACTGCGATTTCGGTGTGACCGCGATGGGGCTCAACACCGACACGCAGCACATGGCGTACGTGCTCAAGCCGGGCGAGTCCGACATTCCCGCCGGAATCAAGAAGGCACTGGCCGCATCAAACCGTCTGCAGGACATCACCGCCGAAGAGCTCAAGCCGGGCCGGACCGGCAACGCGATTCTCAAGACCGCGCTGGAACGGATGAAAGCGGAAAAGATTGACGGGACCATCTACTCGCACCCGATCGGCCTCCACGGCCACGGTGCGGGCGCGCTGATCGGCCTCTGGGACTATCAAGAAGGAGTGCCGGGGCGCGGCGATCACAAGGTCATCCCCGGCATGTGGTACTCGATCGAGCTGCAGGCGACGACCAATGTGCCGGAATGGGGCAATCAGCCGGTGCGGTCGATGCAAGAGGAGGATGTGATCATCGATGGCAGCGGGAAGGTGCGGTGGGCGTTCGGGAGGCAGACGAAGTACCACGTCGTCACGTCGACTGCGAAGTAGCGGGTAGGGGCCGGATTGGCGCGGTGAACGACTCAGTTTCGAGTGGTGAGTTCGAGTTTCGGGTTGCCGGTGTTGTAACTGGGCACTGGTAACTCGAACTGCGAACTGGAAACTGAGTGGTTAGGACTATGACGCTCTCTTAGCTTTATCCCATGATCCGCAAGAATAAACAACTGCTCGTCGTTGGCGATCGCGTTCTGGTGAAGGTCCAGGACGGCGAACAGCGCACCAATGTCGGTTTGTACCTGCCCTCCACCGCGGTCGACGGTCAGGCCGTGCAAGGCGGCGATATCGTCTCGACGGGCCCTGGGCTGGCCCTCCCGGATCTGTCGTCGGACCACGGGGACGACCCGTGGAAGGCGGGCGATGACCACGGGCCGGAAGCGCGCTACGTGCCCATGCAGGCGCGCGTCGGTGACTACGCACTCTTTTTCCGCAAAGCCGCCGTCGAAATCACGTTCGAAAACGAACAGTTCCTTGTCGTCCCGCAGTCCGCGATTCTCGCGCTCGTTCGGGACAAAGGTCGCTAGAGCCAGCGCTCGGAGCACCCGGTACCACTTCGCATTTCAGCAGAGGACACGCGACATGATGTACCCCGAACAGATCGTCCAGCCCATGCGTCAGGAGCTTACGCGCTTAGGGATTGAAGAACTTCGCACTGCGGCCGACGTCGACGCGAAGCTGCACGACATGAAGGGCACCGCGCTCGTCATCGTGAACTCGGTGTGTGGTTGCGCCGCGCGCAACGCGCGCCCCGCGATCGCCGCTGCGATGAACCACGCGATAAAACCCGACGTGTCCGCCACAGTGTTTGCCGGTCAGGATCGTGAAGCGACTGAACGCGCGCGTCAGTATTTCACAGGCTATGCGCCGAGCTCGCCCAGTATCGCGCTGATGAAAGACGGCGATGTGGTGTTCATGCTCGAGCGCTACAAAATCGAAGGCCGCACCGCACAGGAAATCGCTGCTGATCTTGTGCAGGCATTCGACACGTACTGCGCACCGGACAACGCGACTGCCGCGGCGTAACGACGTAGTGAATTTCGCTTCAATCTCCGTTCGCTGATTTCATTCACCGATCCCATCTTCCCGACCTCATGCTCGACGGGACGGACATAGCGGCCAACGCGCTCGCGCGCGCGGTCGCCGGTCAATACCGACTCGATCGTGAGGTCGGGCGCGGCGGGATGGGTGTTGTGTATCTCGCGACTGACGAGCAGCTCCAACGTCAGGTGGCGATCAAGACACTGCCGCCGCATCTCGCGTCAGACGCCCTCGTGCGCGACCGCTTTCTTCGCGAAGCGCGAACTGCGGGCGCACTTTCACACCAGAACATAGTACCGATCTATGCCGCCGCTGAACGCGACGGCATCGTCTATTTCGTCATGCGCTACATCGCCGGCGAATCGCTGGCGGAACGACTCGCCAAATCAAAGACGCTACAGATCAGCGATACCGTCGCGATCCTGCGTCAGCTCGCATCCGCGCTCGCGTATGCGCATGCGCGCGGCGTGGTGCACCGCGATATCAAAGCCGAGAATGTGCTCCTCGACGCGGAAACAGGGCGCGCGATGCTTACCGATTTCGGCATCGCGCGACTTGCCGAAACGAAACCACTCACGGCTACCGGCACCGTCCTCGGCACCGTCCAGTACATGAGCCCGGAGCAAGTCACCGGTGATGTGCTCGATGGTCGTAGCGATCTGTATGCGCTTGGGGTGCTCGCGTTCCTGATGCTGTGCGGACGTTTTCCGTTCGAGCGCAACAGTCCGTCTGCGGTGCTCGTTGCGCATGTCAATTCGAAGCCGCCCCGCATGTGCGATGTGGCGACCGGGGTGTCGAAAGAGTTGGGCGATGTTATCGATCGCCTACTCGCGAAATCGCCCGACGAACGCTTTGCGACCGGCGACGCGTTGCGGGAGGCGCTCGATTCGCTGCCAACAGAAGGCGGCGCGCTGGCGCTGGTCGCGAATGATTC
>JBKJTE010000099.1:0-10624 GCA_046590495.1 Gemmatimonas sp.
GCGATGCACAGTCGCTGCTGCTGGCCGCCGGAAAGGCCCAGGGCGCTCTCGCGCAGGCGATCCTTGACCTCGTCCCAGAGTGCGGCGCGCTGGAGTGCGCGCTCTACAAAGTTGTCCAGCTCGCGACCGGTAGCCAGCCCGTTCAGACGTGGTCCGTATGCGACGTTGTCGTAAATCGACTTGGGGAACGGATTCGATCGCTGAAAGACAGTGCCGATACGCTGACGCAGCACGCTCGCGTTCATCGACGGCGCATGAATGTCTTCGCCATCGAGCAAGACGCGTCCGACGTGACGAAAGCCCGGAATGAGATCGTTGAGGCGATTCATCGCGCGCAGCAGCGTCGACTTGCCGCAGCCGGATGGACCTATCAGCGCCGTCACACTCTGCGGCGCGACGGCGAGGTTCACACCCGCAAGCGCCTGCGTGCCGCCAAACCATGCAGAGAATCGTTCGACGACCAGGCGGCCTTCGGGTGCGTCGGTGTCGCGCGTTTCGCGGGTCATCCGAAGCGCCCAGTGACGTACGCTTCGGTGCGCTGATCGGACGGTGTGGTGAAGAGCGTTCGCGTTGGCGCTTGTTCCACCAGTTCGCCGTCGAGCATGAACGCCGTTGTATCAGAGACGCGCGCGGCCTGCTGCATGTTGTGGGTCACGATGATGATCGTAACGCTACCGCGCAGCTCGTAGACAAGCTCCTCGACGCGCTGCGAGCCGAGTGGGTCGAGCGACGCGGTAGGCTCGTCAAGCAAGAGCACATTTGGGTCGACAGCGAGTGCGCGTGCGATGCACAGGCGTTGTTGTTGACCGCCGGAAAGGCACTGTGCGCTGCCAAGCAGTTGGTCCTTCACTTCGGTCCAGAGCCCCGCACGCGTGAGCGCGCGCTCAACGATGTCGTGCAGCCCCGACCTGCCGGAGATGCCAGCGGCGCGGAGGCCAGCGGCGACGTTGTCAAAGATTGAGAGCGTCGGGAAGGGGGTCGGTCGTTGAAAGACCATACCAACGTTACGGCGCAGCAGAATCGGATCGACATGACGTGCATACACTTCTTCGCCTCCGACGCGCACACTGCCTGTCGCCGCTGCACCGGGCACACTTTCGTGCAGGCGATTTACGCAGCGCAGCAATGTGGACTTGCCACAACCAGACGGTCCGATGATGGCCGTGACGACTCCAGCCTGACAGTCGAGCGAGACGTTGCGTACGGCCACACGCGAGCCGTATCGCGCGACGAGATTGCGCAACGCGACACTCGGCGCTGGGCCGGTGGTTGTTGGAGCGGCCGGTGGAGCTGGCATGTCAGTCATCACCAACGCCGGCACGCGGGGCGATTCCGTCGGAGAGCGCCTGTCTCGCACGCAACACGGCGCGTGCGAGCACGCTCATGAGCGTGATGAGCAACAGCAGCACCAACGCACCGGCCCACGCCTGCGCGCGCCAGTCGTCGTACGGGCTTTGTGCATAGGCAAAGATCTGCAGCGGCAGCGCAGCGATCGGATGCGACGGGTCGAGCGACCAGTACGAATTGCCGAACGCCGTGAAGAGCAGCGGCGCGGTTTCGCCTGCAGCCCGGGCGATGGCGACCAGCGCCGCAGTCACGATCCCGGGCATCGCCGTGCGGAGCACGATCACGATCGCGGTGCGCCAGCGCGGAAAGCCGAGTGCAAGCGCAGACTCCGCCAGCGCCGTTGGAACGAGCTTCACCATCTCTTCTGTCGCGCGCGTTACAAGCGGTACGATCAGCAGCCCAAGGGCTACGCCGCCGGCGAGAGCAGAGAAACGCCCCGTCGGTCGGACGATGAGTTCCCAAACGAAGATGCCGAGCACGATAGATGGCAGGCCGCTCAGCACATCGGCAACAAAGCGAACGAGCTCGGCGAGTCGTGTTCCGCGTCGTTCGGCGAGAAAGAGCCCGGCGCCAAGTCCGACCGGCAGCCCGATAAGCGACGCAATACCGACGAGCAGCAGCGTGCCGACGATTGCGTTGGCCATGCCGCCGCCGGCGACTCCGGCGGGTGCAGGCATGCGTGTGAAGAAGTCGATTGAAAGTGCGCCAGCGCCGCCGATAATGAGATGCGTGAGGATCGCGAGGAGTGGCAGCACCGCGAGTGCGGCCGCGATCCACACCAGCACCGTCATCAACGAGCCTGTGCGTCGTCGCTTTGCGAGCGCAGCCAAGCGGCGCGTGTCTGCGCGATGCGTGGCCGTCGATTCCGTTTGGGAAGGGACGTTCATGGCGCGCCTTCGATACGGCGGACGCGCCAGACGAGCCAACGCGCGAGCATGTTCACCACGAGTGTGACGACGAGCAGCAGGCCAGCGACAGCCATGAGCGCGGCGAGGTGCCGATCACTCGACGCCTCACTGAATTCGTTGGCGAGCAGCGACGCCATGGTGTACGCCGGGTCGAACAATGACGACGGGATTGCCTGTCGATTGCCGATCACCATCGTCACCGCCATCGTCTCGCCGAGTGCGCGCCCAAGTCCGAGCATCACGCCGCCGACAAGTCCGGATCGCGCGTACGGAAGCACGGCGTCGCGAATGACCTCGAAACGTGTCGCACCGAGTGCCAGCGCCGCCTCACGTTGCGCGCGCGGCACGGCGGCAAGCACTTCGCGCGCGACCGATGCGATGTAGGGCAGAATCATGATCGCGAGTACGAGTCCGGCCGCGAGCAGACTTGGCCCGTAGGCGGGACCGCGAAAGAGCGGCAACGCGCCCAGCGTGCCTTGGAGCAACGGCATCACGTAGCGTCTGAGAATCGGCACGAGAACGAACAGCCCCCAGAGCCCGTAGACAACGCTCGGAATCGCTGCGAGCAGGTCGACCAGAAACGCGACTGGCGCGCGCAATCGCTGCGGCGCGAGTTCAGACGTGAAGATTGCGACGCCTAGTGCGAGTGGCGTCGCGATGATGAGAGCGAGCAACGATGAGAGCAGGGTGCCTGCCAACGCCGGGAGCGCGCCGTAACGACCGTGGGCCACGTCCCACGTGCGACCGAAAAGCAGATCAGCACCGCTCGACTGGACCGCGGGCCATGCGGCACGTACGATCACAATCGCGAGCAGCACCAGCAGCAGGGGAATGAACAGCGCGCAAGAGGTGATCACGACGCCGTAGGCGCGGTCGCTGAAGGGCCCAACGGCGGCACGACTATTCGCCTGCGCCCACGACGGAGCGTTCCCGGATGACGATGACGAATCCGATGGCGGCGTCTTGAGTAGCGGCCTTGTCACGGCACCTTGGCGGCCGCGGCAGATCCCGAGTCCCGCTCGACTCTAGGTACGAGTGCATCGAGCTGTGCCAGCACCGTAGCCGTGGTCTCGGTGGGGAGTGCGACATAGCCGAGCGCTGTGGCCATGTCGCCACCGTCCGCCAGTGCCCAACGCAGAAATTCGACGAGCTGTCGCGTTTTTACGGGCCCGATCGCTTCGGGTGAAATGAGCATCCAGGTGAACGACACGATCGGATACGCGTGTGGCGACGGTGCGTTCACGAGCGAAACGCGAAGGTCCCGTTTGGTGGTGTCGCCGTCGATGCCGGTTGCGGCGGACGCGATCTCAAAGGGCATCGGGGAGACGAATTTCCCGGCGCGATTGCGGATGTGCACCGCGGGGAGCCGATTCTGTCGGGCGTACACAACTTCGAGATAGCCGA
This sequence comes from Gemmatimonas sp., assembly GCA_046590495.1. Classification (GTDB taxonomy): domain Bacteria; phylum Gemmatimonadota; class Gemmatimonadetes; order Gemmatimonadales; family Gemmatimonadaceae; genus Gemmatimonas. The sequence goes on from JBKJTE010000099.1 coordinate 3,660, forward strand.
TCGCACCGACCATCTGCTTGACCTGTCCGGCGACGCCTTCGTTGCCCTTCCCGCCGATACCTGCAGGCCACAGCACGTCCTTCCCGCGCCCGGGACCGGCCGCCCATGCGGGACTCACAGCCGCGAGATAATCGCTGAAGATGTATGAGGTCCCGCTGCCGTCGGCCCGATGGATTACCAGGATATCAGAATCCGGGAGCGACTCGGCGGGATTGAGCGCGGCGATGCGTCGGTCGTTCCATTTCGTGATGCGGCCGAGGAAGATGTCGGCGATGACATCACCGGCGAGATTGAGCGGCCGCTGGAGCGTTGGGAGGTTGTAGGTGATCGCAACCGCGCCCAGGACCGTGGGTATGTGGACGATGTGCATGGAGCTTTGCGCCAGCTCCTCGTCGGTCATGGGCACATCGCTCGCACCAAAATCGACGGTGCGCGCCAGCACCTGCCGGATTCCGCCACCGGATCCGATCGACTGGTAGTTGATACGGACGTTTGTGCGTTGGGCGTAATCGTTGAACCACCGTGAGTAGAGCGGATACGGGAACGTCGCGCCGGCGCCGGTGAGGTCGACACGCGTGCCTGGAGCAACTGCCGCGAACTTGGTCGAATCGGTCGAGCCGTTGGCCGCGTTGTCCGGGCGACACGCTGGAAGCGCCGTCGCCAATGCAAGCGCGAGCGCCGCACGTGCGACGGCGCGCGATATTGCGGGCGCGGATGCAGCGCGCGGAGGTTTGGGGTGAGCGACAGTTCGGGAGCGCATGGGCCTCGTGTTTCGTGGGGAGCGCGCCGGGCCAAGGCGGAGAGCAGCGGGAACGTAGTGGGTCTCCGCTCCAATTGTACTCAGCGTTTCAGCTCTGTCGATGTCTCCGCGTCTGGTCGAATGCCACGCCGGTACCGCTCTGAAACGGGCGTGTCACGAGCGCGAATCATGGCGGTGATCGGCCGCGGCCGCCGGGATCCGGGCCAATAGCACACGCTGCCCCTGTTGCCACCGGCCCGTCCGCGGGATAACGTCGCCCGAAATGGCACTGACCGATCCCTCCCTCGACCGGCGCGTCGCGTCGACCCCCGCAAGCGACCCGCAAACCCGTGCGGAAGCGCTGACGATTGCGGCCCGCGCGCTGCGCGCTGCGGAATACGTCTGCGTGCTCACCGGCGCGGGGACTTCAGCGGAAAGCGGCATTCCGACGTTCCGGGACGCGTTGACCGGACATTGGGCGCAGTATTCGCCGCAGGAGCTGGCGACGCCCGAGGCGTTCGCGGCCAATCCGGAGCGGGTCTGGGGGTGGTATTCGGCGCGCCGTGCCGCCGTGCGGTCCGCGCAACCCAACGGTGCCCATACGGCGTTGACGTTGCTCTCAACCAGAGTGTCACACTGTTCGCTGGTGACGCAGAACGTCGATGATCTGCACCAGCGCGCCGGGAGTCGCGACGTGATTGCGTTGCACGGGTCGTTGATGCGGGCGCGATGCAGCGCTGGCTGCGCGGGGACCATCGAGCTGCACGACGATGCCCGGACGCAGCCGGTGCCGCGATGCATGGCGTGCAAGGCACTGCTGCGGCCGGACGTGGTCTGGTTTGGTGAAACGTTACCGACCGCGGAGTTTGAGCAGGCGCGCAATGCGGCGGTCGCCTGTGACGTTTTTGTATCGGTCGGCACGTCCAATGTCGTCGAGCCGGCGGCGTCGTTGCCTTGGCTCGCTGCGTCGCATGGTGCAACGGTCATTGTGGTCAATGCATCGATGCAGGGACAGCGAAAAGGGCCGAGTATTCTGCCTATCGAAGGGCCGGCGGCGGTGATGCTCCCGCGGCTCGTGGAAGAGGCATTTGCCGGTCGCCGAGCGCGCCAACGTGGGCCTGCCGCTGATTGAATACTGACCTCCCCGTGATGCGACGTTACACGTTCGTCACACAATCATCTTTGTAACGATACGGGGCGGGGAGATTGTGTGGGTGGGTCAGGAAGACCGGAGGATGGCATCCGGACATTTCGCCGCTCACATTCGATCTCCCAACGATGCTTTTTCGACATATACGATCGGTCGCCTCTCTGGCGGCACTGCTTTCTGCGTCCGTTTCGACCATGGCAGCGCAGAGCGCGCCGACGGGACGTATCGTCGGTCGCGTTATCGACGCCGCAAACGGTCAAGGGGTTGTCGGCGCTGGTGTGCAGGTGGTTGGCACCACGATCGGCGCACTGTCCGGCGTCGATGGTCGCTTCGCAATCGTCGCCGTGCCAGCCGGCACCGTGACGCTGCAAGTGCGCTTCATCGGCTACTCACCGAAGACGATCACCGGCATCCTGCTCGAGGCAGGCAAGTCGATCGAGCAGAACGTCACGCTCGCTACCGCAACGGCGAAGCTGAGCAGCATGGTCGTCAGCGCATCGTCAGAGCGCGGCACGGTGAACGAGGCGCTCAGCGGGCAGCGCACCGCGACCGGCGTGCAGAACACGATCACGGCCGAACAGATTGCCAAGAGCCCCGACGCGAACGCCGCGCAAGCAGTGCAGCGCGTGAGCGGTGTGACTGTGCAGGACAACAAATACGTGTTCGTGCGTGGACTCGGCGAGCGCTACACCACGAGCTCGTTGAACGGTGCACGCGTGCCGAGCCCTGAGCCGGAAAAGCGAGTGGTGCCGCTCGACATGTTTCCCGCTGGACTGCTGCAGAGTGTGACGACGATCAAAACGTTCACGCCGGAGCAGCAGGGCGATTTCTCCGGTGCACTGGTCGATATCAAGACGCGCGAGTTTCCGGCGCGGCGCACCGGGACCTTGAGCCTCGGTAGTGGCTACGAGTCGGGCGCGACCGGGTCGAGCATCCTCGCTGCAGGCACCGTCGGCGGCGAAGCATTCGGCATGGTCAACGGCAATCGCGCGCTCCCCGGTTTTGTTCGCTACGCCGGCAACTTCGCGAATCTGAACTTGACGCAGGGCGACAAGAATCTCCTGGTGAGTCAGTTCCGCAATTCGTGGACGCCGACGACATCGACTGGTTCGCCACTGATGAATGGGTCACTCTCGTTCGGTGGCAACGATCCGATTCTTTTTGGCCATCGGATCGGATATCTCGTCTCGGGTACGTTGTCGTCCGGCACCGACATCAAGAACGAACAGGTGCGCGCGCTCGCCGATCGTGGCTCAGTGAAGGGGCAGACGATCGAGACGGACAAGTTCACCGGCACGTCGGCGCAACAGAGCGTGTTGTGGGGCGGGCTCGCGAACTTGAGCACACTGATTGGCGGCAAGAGCCGCATCTCGCTCAATGGCTTGTACAATCGCACCGCGGACAACACGGCACGCATCGAGACCGGCATTTTCTCGAGCGACAACACCAGCGCCAAGATCACGCGCATGCAGTACGTCGAGCGCTCGGTGCAGTCGTTCCAACTTGCCGGTGATCACCAGCTGAACGATCACCATCACTTCGAGTGGTTTGGCACCGTGAGCGGCGTTGAGCGCAACGAGCCGGACAAGTCGGAGTTTGTGCAGGTGCTCGAGAAGGACACGCCGACGTCCCCCGGCGTGTATCGCTGGTTTGGCAGCGGCAACGGCGGTGCCGTGCGCACTTTTTCGCAGCTCAACGAGAACAGCCGTGAGGCGAACGCCAAGTATTCGTTCTCGTTCGGCGCCCCTGGTCGTCAGAACACCATCAAGATCGGCGCGCTGTTGCGCAGCACCGACCGTGCTGCAGACAATCGTGCGTACAACATCAACGGGCGCGGACTCACCAACGCGATTCGCGAGCTGCCGCCTGAAGTGTTGTTTGATGGACGTTTCACTACGCCATCGTCGGCCGTGTTCGATATCGGGCCGTTGTCGCAGGGTGGTGCCTACAACGCAAAAGACCAGCTCTCGGCGAGTTTTGCGATGGCCGAAATTCCGATCGGCACCCGCTATCGCCTGATCACCGGCGCACGCTATGAGCTCGATCATCTCGAAGTGAGCGCACGCTCAAGTCTGGGGCGCGCTGTCGACACCAAGAAGGTGTGGGCTGACCTCCTGCCGTCGCTCTCGCTCAACGTGAAGTTGTCGGAAACGCAGCAGCTGCGTCTCTCCGGATCACGCACACTCGCGCGTCCGGAGTATCGCGAGCTGTCGCCGATCATCAGCCGGGATGTTGTGGGCGGCGATGACATTGCCGGTGACGAGAATCTGCAGCGCACCAACGTGACGAATGCGGACTTGCGTTGGGAGTACTATCCGAATTCCGGCGAGTTGATCAGCGTTGCGTTTTTCGCGAAGCAGTTCAAGAATCCGATCGAGCGCGTGTATCGCGCCTCCTCGAGCGCACGCCAGGTTGTGTACGCGAACGCGGACAAGGCGGAGAACTACGGTGTCGAACTCGAAATGCGAAAGGATCTTGGTTTCATCGCCAACGTGTTCGCGCCGTTCTCGGTCTTCAGCAACCTGACGGTGATGCAGAGCCAGATTCATCTCTCGTCGATCGCGGTGTCGAGCCTGACCAATGACTCCCGTCGCATGGTCGGTCAGGCGCCATATGTGTTCAACGGTGGGCTGACGTACACCACACCCGGCGGAGCCACGACAGCGAGCATCTTGTTCAACCGCGTTGGTGAGCGCATCGATGTCGCGGGTGAATCACCGCTGCCGGATGTGAGCATCACGCCGCGCAATGTGATGGACTTCTCGTTGCGCGTGGGGCTCACGAAGGCGCTCACCATTCGCGCCGATGCACGCAATCTGCTCGATGCGCCGTATCAGAATATTCAGGGTACAGTGACGCGCGAGTACTATCGCACCGGTCGCACCTTCCAGGCGGGATTGCAGTACCGTCCGTGAGTGAACGATCAGTGACCGATCGGTGGCCCGCCCACGACGCACGACGTCATGCACGACGAGCTTTGCGATGTGACATGGGCGTGACAGGAAGGACACGGAACGCGGACAGACCATGACTTTCTTCACGGGACGGCACAGTGCTCAGCACGCGCCGTCCCGTTCGTCGTTCCGGTAGTTGGTCAGAGTTTGTGCACGACACAGTCTGCGATCAACCGTTGTGCCACCCACACTCGTTTCGAGGCTTCGCATGATTTTCACTCGTCGGGCGCTCCTGGTCGGCGTCGCTTTTGCCGGAGTCGTTGCCTCCGGTTGCAGCAGCGACAAGACGACCGCGCCGAGCGCACCCTTCCCGATTCTCGGGCTGAGCGCCGCGGCCAAGAGCACCTCGTCCGTGCAGTACTCGTTCACTACCGTTGCGGGTGACGCGAGCTACGAAGTGCAGCGCGCCGAGGGCGCCGCTGGCGCGTTTGCCACCGATACCACCTTTGCGGCGCCGGCATCGGTGACGACGGTGGCGGTCACGCGGACCGGACTCAAGCTCGGCACCATCTATCGCTTCCGCGTCGTGACGACAAAGGGCGGACTGCAAAGCGTCCCATCGGGCGAGGCATCGACGACAACGCTCGTCGCTGGCAACGCTTCTGCCGATATCACCGGTGACATCACGACGAGTCGCACGTTGTTCGTCGACACGGTGTACACGCTCAAGGGCTTCATCCATGTGGCCAACGGCGCGACGTTGACCATCCAGCCCGGCACGAAGATTCAGGGCGACTTCAGCACGCCCGGTTCTTCGCTCTGGATTCTGCGCGGCGCAAAGCTTCAGGCCGTCGGAACGGCGGAACTTCCGATCGTGTTCACGTCATCGCGCGCGGCGGGTCAGCGTCAGCCCGGCGATTGGGGCGGTCTGCTCTTCATCGGTAATGCAATCGACAGTCGCAGCGGCAACATCACGATCGAAGGCTCGGGCGTAGACGGTACGACCGTCGCCAGCGGCAAGAACTACTTCGTGACGTACAACGGCGGCACGGTTTCGACGGATAACTCGGGCACACTGACGTACGTTCGCGTCGAATTCGCCGGCTATGCGACGCTGATCGATCAGGAGTTCAACGCCTTCACCTTCGCCGCTGTCGGGTCAGGAACGCGCGTGTCGTACGTGCAGGCGCTCGCCGGTCTCGACGACTCGTTCGAGTTTTTTGGCGGTGGCTTCGACTTCGACCATGCAGTCGCGTTCGAGACGGCCGACGACATGTTCGACATGTCCGAAGGCTGGAGTGGCCGGATGCAGTATCTGATCGGCTACAATTCGGTGCAGCTCGTTCCGCGCACCGGCGCCGGTTTCTACTCCGTCGACATCCAAGGAATCGAGAACGACGGTTGCAACGGCACTGGCTGCGACCTTGGCTTCAACACGGCGCCGTTCACGATTCCGCTCGTTGCCAACTACACGCTCATCGGCTGCGGCGACGTGGCCTGCTCGGGCACGGGTGGTGGTTACGGCATGATGCTCCGCCGTGGAACGGGAGGGTACTACGTAAACGGTGTGCTCGGTCGCTGGGCGCGTGGCGGCATCTCGCTCCGTGACAGCCTGACGTTCGTTCGCGCTGGTCTTGCCGCCACACCGGATGCGGCCACGTCGGACCTTGTGGTGCGCAACAACTACTTTGCCGAAACGCCGGTGGTCTTTCAGGCTCGGGGCGCACCCACGGCCGCGCAGCAGAACGCCTTCGACCTGGCGGGCAATGCTTTGACGCTCGCCGCCTCGGCGACGACAACGGCAAGCCTGTTCACGACGTTGCCCGCGACAGGCACGCCGCCCACGAATATCGCCTCGTTCGACTTCTCACCGGCGGCTGGCTCGCCGATTGCGACCGGCGGCATGGCAACGTTCGCGGGCAAGATCGCGGCGAAGGGCGGCACCTTCATCACTGGCACCGCCTACATGGGCGCGGTTGCCCCGGGTGGCACGAAGTGGTGGCAGGGTTGGACCGCCTACTCGCGCAATTAGGAAGCTGTTCACGCGCACCAGAGATCTCGGAGAGAGCAGCGGCCGGCGTCCTTCGGGGCGCCGGCCGTTTGCCGTATGCACAGCGCAGTCGACATACTTTGAGATCATGAGACGAACAGGAACTTCAACGCTTCTTGGTGCGCTGACGAT
>JBKJTE010000186.1:0-7669 GCA_046590495.1 Gemmatimonas sp.
CGCCCGCGTTCGTCCGTGCTGTCTTTCACCGTCGTGTACGCCCACGTTATAATCCCGATTTTCAGCCCTCGCGCATCGACACGCTGAAACTCCACCGTCACCGGGGCGTTCGACACCACCGCCCCGCTCTTGTCGCGAACAGTGCCGCGCAGCATGGCGGTCCCGGCGTCGCTTTCCTCTCGTGGGCACAGCTGTTTCAGTAGTTCAGGCGCACGAGGGAGCTGCAGTGAGTCGACATGCGCGCCGAGTTGCGCGACCACTTCGTATTGCAGAGGGGATGCGCCGAGTGAGTCGAGCTGCGGTACGACCACGCGTGCGGCGTATCGACCAGCGGGCAGCGGACCGATACGCGCAGTTCCGTCAGGACCGGTCGCGGCGTGTACATTCGTGCCGCGCAGCGTAATGATCGCGTCGCCGAGCGTCACGCTCTCATCGCTGGAAAGAAGTTGAATGCGCACTGACGCGGCTTCGCGGACGAGGATCGCCGAGTCGCCAACGAGTATTCGACCAACTTCGCCGCCCGTTACCTGCAGCGATCGGACCACGAGGTTATTTGCCGCGAAGACTGTGCGGCTCGTGCCAGCGAGGTTCGTGCGGTCACGGGGCGCGAGTACAGGGAAACGGGCCGCCCACGCCTCGATGATCCATTGACCGCCGGTGAGACGCCGGAAGTCGACGTGACCACCACCCGCGACATCGTCAGACACTGCAGGAAAATTGGTGTAGCGAAACTCAAGGGTTCGCAATTCTGCGTTGGACCGATCGACCCAGAGAGTTCCTTCGATGTCGTGCACACCACTGCGCGTGCGAGTCGGCTGAAATCGCACGCCGATGAGCGTTGTGTCGCGATCGCGCGATTCGCTGAGTCGCAAGCAATGCGTGAGTACGAATGACTCGGATAGGAGCGCTTCGGCATCCGGGGCGTAGAACGCGATGCCGGTGTTGTCTTCCACCACGTACCCTGCACGGGCGAGCGAGTCGGCGCTCAAACTCTTGAAGACGTGTCGGGTCGGATGACGCACCGACTGCACGCGTTGCTCGCGGACAATGCGACCCGTGGAGTCCATCGTGCGATCGTACTCCATCCACTCGCCGACGTACTCGGCGGCGTTCGCCTCATCGTCTGCGCGAAGCTGCGAGGCGAGCATCGCCTTTCGCGCTTCTTCCCAAACTCGCGCGACGAGCTGTCCGGTGTCCGGTTGCACGCGACATGCCGACGTCGATCGCACGTTCACTGCGCTGAGCAGAATACGCTTTGACTCAGCGACAAAAATCACTGATGTCGCGTTGCTGGCACTCGCTACCAGGATGCTCGACAGGTTCGTCGGGCGATAGCCGATCCGCAACAGCTGCACGTCATAGCGACCAACATGCGCGACCCGAAGCGAAAAGCGGCCGGCGGTATTCGTAAGCGCACGTGCGCTGACTCCTGCGCTGTCAGTCGCGACAACAATTGCGCCGGCAACGCCGGTTGCGCTGTCCGTGAGCACAACCCGCCCGACAATGGTTTGGGCGGCCGCGCGAGGTGGGCTCACACAAGCGAAGGCGAGCGCACTGCCGACCATTGCGAGTACTCGGCGTTCACGTCTTGCGATCCGCATAGACAGAATTCTACCGCACAATTTGCCGAAGCGAGCTACGCTCGCGCCAATCGGCTGGCGCTGCTGTAGGTTGGATTCAGATCCGACACTATGACAAGCCTGCCTATTTCGTCCCTCGCCCTTGAAGTCATCGGGCTGAGAAAATCTTATGGCGACGTTGTCGCCGTGAACGGACTCGACCTGCGCGTGTTCACTGGGCAGTGTTTCGGGCTACTCGGCCCGAACGGCGCGGGGAAGACAACCACAATCGAGATCTGCGAAGGGCTGAACACGCCCGACAGCGGCACGGTGCGCGTGCTCGGTCGCACGTGGGACGATGACGCAACGGCGTTGCGTGCCCAGCTCGGTATTCAGCTGCAGGAGACGCAACTCGCCGACAAACTGACCGTCACCGAGACGCTCACCCTCTTCCGCAGCTTCTACGACAACGGTCGCACGGTTGACGAAGTGATTGACCTGGTGCAGTTGGGAGAGAAGCGGAAGGCGCGCGTGATTGGTTTGTCGGGAGGGCAGAAGCAGCGACTCGCCGTTGCCTGTGCGCTTGTGGGCAATCCGGCACTGCTCTTTCTCGACGAGCCGACCACGGGACTCGATCCGCAATCACGACGGCAGTTGTGGACGTTGGTTGAAGGATTGAAAGCGGAAGGGCGCACGATCGTACTTACGACGCACTACATGGACGAAGCTGAGCGGCTCTGTGACAACATCGCGATCGTTGATCATGGTCGGGTGATCGCGCTGGGCACGCCGCGGCAACTGATCGCATCGTTGGGTGCAGAACATGTGATTCGGCTGGCCACTGTCGTCGATGGTGATGGTCTTGCGGAAGCATCCCGACTGCATCCGATTGGATTGAGTGAGCTGCTGGCGTTGCCGGATGTACGCGGCGGTCGTGAAACCGGGACTGGCTACGAACTGCGTGTGGGATCGGTCCAGATGGCACTGCCGCCACTGCTCGCGCTGGCCCATTCGCGTGCCGTGACGTGGGCCGAGCTCAGTACGCACAGTGCCACGCTCGAGGATGTGTTCGTGTCAATGACGGGCCGCCAACTGCGGGACGGGTGAACGATGCGCATTGAATCGTTGAAACAGCTTACATTGGCGCGCTTTCGCGAATTCACTCGCGAGCCGGAAGCAGTGTTCTGGACATTTGTGTTTCCGCTGCTGCTGGCGGGCGGGCTCGCGATTGCATTCCGTGACAAAGCACCGGAGCAGGCAATCATTGCGACGGTTGCAGCACCTGCCGGCGACAGCGCTGCGGCGAGCATCGGTGTCGCGCTGAGCGCTGCCGCGTCAACGAAAGACGCACCGATCAAGACGCGTGAGATTCCATCCGACAGCATCAACGATGTGTTGCGCACAGGCACGGCTGCGCTGATCGTCGTGCCCAAGGCCGGTGGCGGCGTCGAGTATCGCTTCGACCGTTCGCGCCCCGAAGCACGGGCCGCTCGCCAGACCACCGACGATCTGGTGCAACGTGCGCGAGGTCGACGCGATGTGATACCCGTGACAGATTTCACGGTGCGCGAACGCGGATCGCGTTACATCGACTTCTTTGTGCCGGGATTGCTCGCCATGAACATCATGGGGAGTAGCATCTGGAGTCTCGCATTTGCGATCGTCACGCAGCGCAACAAGAAGTTGCTCAAACGACTCGCCGCGACACCGATGTCGCGACTCGAATATCTGCTGTCGTTCGTGTTGTCCCGCCTGCTCTTTCTCGGGCTTGAGATCGCGGTATTGCTCGGTTTCGGTGTCTGGGTGCTCGATGTGCCGATCCGGGGTTCGCTCGCCGTGCTGGTACTCGTTGCGTTCATCGGCGCGGCAGCATTCGGTTCGATCGGGCTGCTCGTATCGTCGCGCTCGCGCACCGTCGAAGGCGTTTCGGGACTGACGAACTTCGTGATGCTGCCGATGTGGATTTTTTCGGGCGTCTTTTTTTCGGCGAGCAACTTTCCGGCGGTGATTCAACCGGTTGTGCAGGCACTGCCGCTCACCGCGCTGGTGAATGGTTTGCGTGCCGTGATGCTTCAGGGTGTTGGCATCGGCGGGGTGTTGCCGGAGCTGGCGGTGTTGAGTGCGTATCTGCTCGTGTGCTTGACGATCGCGTTGCGGATTTTCAGGTGGCAGTAAATGCAATAGCAACTGCCAGCCACCAAACGACGCGAATGAACACGAATCAACTGCTCCCGTGCAGCGGATGCAGGACCGGCTTCGTTTCTTCTTTGTGTTGTTTGCCGTATTCGTGAAACGCAAAGCGTTTTCGCGTTGATTCGTGGCCTGTAGCTTTAGGTGATTGTATCCAGCTCGTAACTCAGCTTGCGCGCGCCCGCGAATCCGCGGTAAGGTCCCCCGTACACCCCCACCCGGACCCGCCTGTGCTCGTCGCGATCATCGGACTCCTGCAAGCCGCAACGCCGCCCGTTCAGCCACCGCAGCGCATCGTGAACGATCCGGGTGTGTTCGCGGTCGGACAGCGCGTCACACCTGCCGGCGTGCAGAGTGTCTTCAATGGACGCGTCGCAGGTGTACGTTTTGGCGCGGATGCAAGTGACGTGTGGGCCGTCGTGCCGAACGGCGCATTCCGTCTCGCGTGGCGCGACAATCGGCTCGTAGCGCAGGCAAGCTTCAGTGGTCGACCGGGCGTGCATGGAATCGCCATTGACCCCGTCACCAAGCGCGCGACTGTGTCGTCGGTGAGCAAACTCCCCGCCGATGTTGCAGCCAGTCGCACACCGGGCGGACCACCGCTCTCACGCGCCAAATCAGTGACGCAGCTCGTTTCCTACAACGGCGACGTCGGCTCGACAATCGCCATGGAATCGGGAGCGCTCGGCACATTCATGGCCGGCGCTCCGGCGATTGCGACCACCAGGAGTGCCGATGGACATCGCGTCGTCGTGCTGCCGCTTCCGGCTGACGACAAACTTGTCGTGATCGATGCGGACAACGGCGCACTGCTGCGCTCAGTTCCGCTTGGTGTGTTGCCGATTGCATCGGTGATCTCAGCCAACGGTTCGACGGCATGGGTCACCGTGTTCGGAGGGCCCAAGCCAAAGGCCGGCACACGCAGTGCAACGCAGTGCTGCGACCCTGCGGCCGAACCCGTTCGCATCAGCGCACGCGGCCTTGCGCTTCCGGGCACGGTCGAACGCATCGATATCCAGTCCGGAATGGTCACGCACCGCATCACCGTTGGCTTGCATCCAACGGCGCTCGCGTGGGATCAGACTCACCAGCGTCTCTACATCGCCAACGGCAACAGCGATGCAATCAGTGTGGTCGACACGCGCAGCAACACGCTCGTCGGCTCAATTGCGATTGCGCCATTCCGTGAACGTAAAATCGGACTCACGCCGACCGCGCTCGCGCTCTCACCGGACGGCGCAATGCTGTTTGCAACACTCGGTGGCGTGAATGCAGTTGCGGTCTACGGCGTGCGTGGTGCAGCAACGGCAACCGCGACGCTGCGCGGCCTCATTCCAACCGGTTGGTTTCCGAGCAGCATTGATATCAGCGCCGACGGTTCAACGATCGCCGTTGGCACGCTGTTTGGCGTAGGCGCCGGCACCGGAAAGACCGCTGGCAAGGAAGGACGCTACGTCTTCGCGGAGCGCGGGTCGATCAACATGATCACAATGCCGAGCGATGCGGAGTTGCAAGCGTACACCACGAGCGTCGCGGAGAACAACCGGCTGCATCTCGCGAGTGGGGTGGCGGCACCCTCCATCGCTCCCCGCGCAACAGCGATCGCACGAGCGGTACCGGTGCGTCCGGGCGAGGCGAGTGTGATTGATCATGTCGTCTATATCATCAAGGAAAATCGTACCTACGATCAAGTCCTCGGCGATATCGGCAAGGGTGCAGGCGACTCGTCACTCACGATGTATGGTCGCGATGTCACGCCAAACACGCATGCGCTGAGCGAGCAGTTTGTACTCATCGATCACTTCTTTGCATCGGGCGGAAATTCGGCCGACGGTCACAATTGGTTGACACAAGCCAACGAGACCGCGTATCCGATGTGGCCGTTGTATTACGGTCGCAGTTATCCGAGTGAAGGAAACGACCCGCTCACATATTCGTCGGGCGGCTTTCTCTGGGAAGCGGCATCGGCAAAAGGCAAACGTGTTGTCAGCTTCGGGGAGTATGCGCCCGCGCCAAGCGATTCGATGCCGAGTGTGCGCGCCAAGTTGATGGCGTCGTATCGCGATGCGTCGATGTACAACTCAGCGTGGTCGCGTCGCACGCTCAAGAAGATGTACAACACGCGCAGTGAGATTCCGAGCCTCGACAAGATTCTTGTGCGCGAGTATCCCGGGTGGACGCAGGAAGTGCCCGATGTCATCAAGGCTGACATCCTCATCGAACATCTGAAGGAATGGGAGACAGCGAAGCAGATGCCGCATCTCACACTGCTGGTGTTACCCAACGATCACACCCAGGGCACGAATTCCGGCTGGTGCACACCGAGTGCGTGCGTCGCCGACAACGATCTCGCGCTTGGAAAGATCGTCGAAGCGTTGAGTCACTCGTCGTTCTGGAAGTCGATGGCGATTCTGGTTGTCGAAGACGACGCACAGAACGGTGTGGACCACATCGACGGACATCGCACCGTGGCGATGGTGGCGAGTCCGTACGCGAAGCGTGGCGCAATCGACAGCACCTTTTACAGTCAGCCAAGCATGGTAAAGACCATCGAGTTGATGCTGGGACTTCCGGCGTTGAGCATCTTCGATCTCGTTGCGACCGATATGCGTGCAAGCTTCATCGCACCGAATGAGAAGCCGGACTTCACGCCGTACACCGCGCTGACACCGAAGCAGTCACTGTTCGAAACGAATGTGAAGGTGGGCGCGATCAAAGGGCCGGATGCGGCTGCGCGCCGTGCGGCCGCAGTCGCGAGCGCGCGGATGAATTTTCACGATCCGGATGCGGCTCCGACGGAAAGACTCAATCGCATTCTCTGGGGCGAGGCGAAAGGTTGGTCGAAGAAGTATCCAGAGGTGAAGCGCTCGCTGTTCTTCCCGTTGGCGGTCGATGTTGAAGACGACGACCGCGAAGAGCGCGCGGACAAGTCCGAGAAGACCAAGAAGCCGAAGTAGGGCCGGAACAGCGAACGGCATTTCTCGCGGAGGCGCAGAGGTAGCGGGAGCGTGTGAAAATGCAGATCATGATATCTGCCCCCGCCCATGCCACCTCTCCGGACCTTGCTGATGCTCCAACCGCTGCCTTCCCGTTTCGCTCCGCTATCCCGCACGTGCCGCGCCCTCGCCGCGCTCTCGATCACGCTTGCACCGGCGATCGTACACGCACAGGACCGGCTCAAGACGATGCCGGGCTACGAGCAGTTCCAGCGCGTTGCGCCGCAGATCAACAGCTCGGTCAAGTCCGGCGCGCTCAGCGTGAACTGGTCACCCGACGGCAAGTCGTTTGAGTTTTTCCAGGATGGAGCGCTACAGCGTTTCGATCTCGCGACCAGGCAGCGCTCCACGGCAAGCGGCAACGCCGTTGCGCCAACGCGCGGCCGCGGTTTTGGCGGCGGCGTGGAGCGTGGTCGCCAGCGCGCGTCGGCAATGTCGCCAGACAGCACACACAAGGCGTTCTATCGCGAGCGCAATCTGTACGTGAGCGATACGTCCGGCCGCAACGAACTTGCGATCACGGCGGACGGCAGCGAAGCGAAGCGCATCAAGTACGGCACGGCTTCGTGGGTGTACGGAGAAGAGCTCGGCCAAACAACAGCGATGTGGTGGAACAAGACGGGCACCAAGATCGCCTTCTATCGCTTCGATGAAAGTCCGGTCAAGGACTACTACCTCGGCATGGATCAGACAAAGATCCAGGATGGACTGGATGTCGAAGCGTATCCGAAAGCCGGGTCGCCGAATCCGATCGTCGATCTGTTCGTGTACGATGTTGCAACGAAGCAGAGCGTCAATGTGGACGTCCGCGATGGCAAAGCGTTCGACAACAGTGTCATCGGCCACTACGTGTACAACGTGAAGTGGTCACCCGATGGCAAGCTGCTCACGTTCAATCGCACCAATCGCAGGCAGAACGTGATG
>JBKJTE010000030.1:0-18314 GCA_046590495.1 Gemmatimonas sp.
CATGATCGGATGCACGATGTGCATTCCCTTGTTCAGGAATTCGAGGTCCTTCGCTTCGTGCGTCGCGCCGAGAATGTTCGAGTCGGTGGAGTACGCCTTCTCCACGCTCATCTTGTATTCAAAGCCGGCCTTGATCAGATACTCGGCCATCTCCGTACGTCCACCGAGTTCATCGATGAACGTCTGGTCGAGCCAGGGCTTGTAGACGCGAAGGTCGGGGTTGGTGAGCAGACCGTAGCGATAGAAACGCTCGATGTCGTTGCCTTTGAAGGTGCTGCCGTCGCCCCAGATGTTGACGTCATCGTCGCGCATGGCGGCAACGAGCATCGTGCCGGTGACCGCGCGTCCAAGTGGCGTGGTGTTGAAGTACGTCGCGCCCGCTGTCGTGATGTGAAAGGCACCACACTGCAGGGCAGCCAGTCCTTCCGAGACAAGTTGCGCGCGACATTCGATCAGTCGTGCCTTCTCCGCACCGTAGGCCATCGCCTTGCGCGGAATTTCATCGTAGTCGCTTTCGTCGGGCTGGCCGAGGTTGGCGGTGTAGGCGTACGGAACCGCGCCCTTCGCCCGCATCCAATGCAGGGCGGCGCTGGTGTCCAGGCCACCGGAAAACGCAATGCCGACCTTTTCGCCGACAGGGATATTTTGGAGGATATTGGGCATCCCGCAATTTATGCGGACGAGTGGGGAACTGGCGTGTCTCTTCTGGCGTGTCGCTTCTGGCGTGTCGCTTCCGCTGACATCACTATTGCCACCCAAACTCATCCCGGAGCCGCTGTGCGTCGCCACTTTTTCATCGCATTCACTCTTACGCTCGGCCTCGTCGGCGCGCCCGGCATTGTCACCGCGCAGGCGCAGCGCGCAGCGGGAAGCGCCGGCAGGTCCAACGCCCCGGCCGACGCACTCGCGGCCGAAATCGAAACGCGACTCGCAGCCGTGATGCCCAAGGTGGTCGCGTGGCGACGCGACATTCACGAGCATCCGGAGCTGTCGGGGCAGGAGACACGAACCGCGGCACTCGTTGAGAAGCATCTGCGCGCTCTTGGGCTCGAGGTGCAGGCGCCCGTAGGGAAGACGGGTGTCGTCGCGCTGTTGCGTGGTGGCAAGCCCGGGCCGGTCGTCGCGCTGCGTGCGGACATGGACGCGCTACCAGTCACGGAGATGGTTGATCTGCCGTTCAAGAGCAAAGTGCGCACGATGTACAACGGTAGCGAAGTCGGTGTGATGCACGCGTGCGGTCACGACAATCACGTGGCGATTATGATGGGCGTGGCCGAAGTACTTGCAGGGATGAAGGCGCGAGTACCCGGTACGATCAAGTTCATCTTTCAGCCTGCCGAAGAAGGACTCGGCGGTGCCGCAGCGATGGTTGCTGATGGGGCGCTCCAGAATCCGCGGCCGTCGGCGATTTTCGGACTGCATGTGTTTCCCGGACCGCTTGGCTCGCTCAATACGCGCGCCGGCGGTTTCATGGCCGCGGCCGACGGTCTCAGCATCGTTGTGAAGGGCCGACAGACGCATGGTTCTGCGCCGTGGTCTGGTGTCGATCCGATCGTCGTCGCCGCCCAGATTGTATTGGGGCTGCAGACAATTGCGAGTCGTCAGATCGATGTGACCTCAGCGCCTGGCGTGATCACTGTCGGGATGATTCAGGGTGGCAATCGCGGCAACATCATTCCCGACAGTGTGGTGATGATCGGAACGATTCGCACCTTCGATCCTGCCATGCGCGACGAGATTCACGCACGCATCAAGCGCACGGCCGAAGACATAGCGCATTCCGCTGGTGCAACGGCTGTGGTGCAACTCACGCGAGGCGGATTGATCACGCAGAACGATGCAGCACTGCTCGATAAAATGACGCCGACTCTACAACGCAGTGCGGGCGACGGTGGTTTTCATATCGTAAATCCGATCACCGGGTCGGAAGACTTCCCCGAGTTCACGCGCGACATACCGGGGCTCTTCTACTTCCTCGGCGTATCTCCTAAGGGTGCAGACATCAAGACACAGCCGGCCAATCATTCGCCACTGTTCTTTGCGGACGAAGCAGCGTTGCCGACCGGTGTGCGTGCGATGTCGAACCTGGCGATCGACTATCTCCGGAGTGGGGGACTGAACGCACCGCGTGTGCCGTAGCGAGCGAGACGAAGCGTTACGGCTTCCGCGCGACAAACAGCGAGAGCAATTCGCCGCGTGAGATCGTGTTCACCGGAACGGTCCAGGTGTCCGAGATTGGTGCCCGCGGCACGAGCGACGCTCCCGTTTCGGTGATCATGACTCCGTCAACAAAGTCGAGCCGCTGCTTCTCACGCCAAGGCAGTGTGGAGTGCTGAATCTCCCACGCAATCGCGCCACCGCGCACGCGGCCGACTGAGAATTCGCAGTCGAGGTATTCGATGATCTGTTCGCGCGTCGCGTGTGTCACGGCGATCAGTGAGTCGAGCGACGGCGCGGTTGGCAGGTCTTTCGCGCGATTACGCACGTACATGAAATCGTCGCCACTCACGATGAGTGTGCTCACCAACCGACCAGCACGCTCGATCCGAACGACCAGAAACGCAGTCGCTCCGGCACTCGTCGACTTCCACAATTCGGTATAGGAGCTGTCGAGGGCGTACTCAAACATCGCGTCCGCACCTTTGCGCTCGATCCGACCGATATCAGCAGACGAATCAGCCGGTTGAAAGTCGAGTTCGTGGTGCCAGGTCGAAATCAGTCCCGTTACGGTCGTGTGTCCGGTGAAGCCACGTTGCTTCGCAAGCTGCGTGAGCTCAGCGTCGGACAGATCGTCGAACGACTTTGCATGTGACAAGTCGCCACGGTCCCGGGGGAATCGCACATCGGCAAAAATGCTCGGCGTTTGCAGGTAGTGAACGTCGAGCGCGTTGGTCTGCTTGCCGCGGCGGTCGATCCACTCGCGCGTCCAGCTGCCAAGTAACCACGAGGGGAGAGAATCGGTGGTCGCGGTAGTCGTGGCAGCGGTAGCTTTCGGCGGCGCGTTCGAATCGGTGTTGGTGGTGCATGCCGCAATTATCGCACTTCCGCACGCGACGACCACGAGTGCCCGAGAGAATGCGGTCGTACGACGGGTGACTATTGGCCACCAGCGCAGCGTACTCGATGTGTTCACTGTGTGTGCTTGTCAGCGTTGATGACGTGAGGTGAGTCTAGCGCGCGTTCGGTTTCCGATCATCCGCCACGAAGCGATCGCGATACGGCATGCGCACCGCGCGCAACGTCGCGGCATCCAGCGTGGTCGTATCAGGAATGACCGCGTTTGCCGCGAGCAAGTACGCGGTGAGCGCGTAGACGTCGTTGTCGGCCAGTGCGTGCGGCGCGTTGAGCGGCATGGCGCGCTTGATGTAATCGAAGAGCGTCGTCGCGTAGGGCCAGTAGTTGCCGATGGTGCGCCCCAGCTTCGGGTCATTCGCGAACTGGAAGTTTTCGGCTTTGGGGTCACGCCCGATGAGGGCCGGCAGGCCGGGGCCCGCACCCTCGCCGTTCTTGCCGTGACACTGGGCGCACTGGGCCGCGTACAGCACGGTGCCTTCCGCAACCGTACCGTGGCCGGCCGGAAGCTCTGCGCCGTCGCCGCTGATATCGTAATTCATCGATGCGATTACTGAGTCGCTCGCCGGTTTTCCAATGCCGTAGCGCTGCGCTTGTGCCTCGTCGCGCCGACTACATGACGCGGCCGCAAACAGAACGACGATCACGAGACTGAGCTTGTGGGTGCGCATGGTCACGTTGCCCCGTGAAAGGTGACGTTGCCATCGCGAGCGACTTTGCATCCGACAATCTGGTTGTAGTGGTAGGCGGTGCCGATCCCACGTTCGGCAATGAGTGCGGCGCGTGTTGGCTGCATAAATCCCGCGTCGTCGGTTGCACGACTGAGCAGCACGGCTTCGTCGCCCTGCCACTGCCACATGTGCTGGAAGCGGACCGTGGCCTTCGGCTGCGGCGCGGTGAGCAGTTCAGCGTCACGCCAACTCTTGCCCCCGTCCACACTCACCTCAACGCGCGCGACCTTGCCGCGGCCACTCCACGCGAGCCCGTTGATCGAAAGCCATCCTTTCTCCGTCAACGACTGCGGGGCACACGGCGACGTGATGATCGACTTTGCATCGATCTCGAACGTGAAAATGCGCGCGGTGCCGTTGGTGAGTGGGTCGGTGTACTTGGACGTTTCCCAGCGTGTCATCCACGGTTGGGTCCCAAGCTCGAGTCGGCGGATCCACTTCACGTTGGCGTTGCCTTCCCAGCCCGGGAGCAGCAGTCGTAACGGATATCCCTGTGCCGGACGGAGTGGCTCACCGTTCTGCGCCCAGACGATCAGCGCATCATCGAGTGCTTTTGCGATCGGCACCGAGCGCGCCATCAGGCACGCGTCACCACCCTCGGCGAGCATCCACTTGGCCTCAGCATGGACGCCGACTTCGCGCAGCAGTGTCGCGAGTGGAACACCGGTCCATTCCGACGTGCTCAACAATCCGGCGACACGTTGCGGCGTCAATTCAGGCTTGGGATCGCGATATCCAGCAGCACCGTTGCCTGAGCACTCGATGAAGTGTGTGCGCGTGACCTGAGGAAAGCGTTTGATGTCGTTGACCGAAAACGTGAGCGGGTGATCGACGAGCCCGTGAATCGTCAACGTGTGCCGATCGGGGTCGAGCATCGGAATACCGGCGTGATGTCGCTCGAAGTGCAGATCGGCCGGCGTGATGGTGCCTGTCAGATCCTGCAAGGGCGAGAGCGAACTGCCAACCGTGTCGCCGAAAGGTGTCCGCGTTGGTGCATAAAACTCGGAGCGCGACCCCACCTGCGCGGTTGGCGCGCCAAGCATCTTTGTCGCGTCAAACGGCGCGACTGGGCGTACTGCCGGCGGTGGCGGTGGTACTGCGCTCGGCGGCACGGCGATCGGCGGTGTCGGAGTCTGTCCGTCTGCCGCGAGCGGTAGGCCGGCGAGTGCTGCACCTCCGATGAATCCAGCGGCGCCAGCGAGCAGATCGCGGCGTGACAGCGATGGCTGCGTGGCGTCTGTAGGCGGTTGGTGATCAGTCATGTCGCGAAACTACTGCGCGGTTCAGGGCGGTGCGCGCCCTGCTTTTACCGCGGCCGCTCCCAGCGCCAGACCGGGCCGTCGTGCGGGTCGATGATGTCGTCAACGCGCGAGAACCCGCACCTCGTCAGAATTCGCGTCGACGCATTCGGTGTCGGGAGGGTGTGCGCGCGCAGGCGCAGTACCGACGGTTCTTCGAGCGCAAACGCAATCAGCGCCTGCGCCGCTTCTGTGGCATAGCCGCGTCCCTCAACGCTCGGCACAACTCCATACGCGATCTCGACGGTTCCGCTGCTGTCGATCGGGCCCGCAAACCCCGCACTTCCCACTACGGCATTGCTCGTACGTTCGACGAAAAAGAAACCGTAGCGCCATGGGTCGGCTTCCGTGCCGCGCCGCAACTCGGCGAGCCATTCGGGCCGTACATCATCCGACGACATCATCTCACGAAGCCCATCGGCGGCACGGAAGCCCGTGAGCGACTCGAACGTCGACGGTGCGTCGATCAACGCCGACAAGTGCATGGGCACGCACGGGATCAATCGCAGATGCGCTGTTTCGAGTACGAGTTGTGGCATTGGTTGCAAGTCGCGGTGGTGGCTCGGTCGGAACGCGTTCGTATCGCGCTGCAGGCGCAGGTCGCGCTTACATTAGCGCTGGAGTGGGTTGGTGCACCCGATCAACGCGCCGCCAACGTCAGCCCGCGTAATCGCGCTGTCAGCCAGCATGACGGGCATCCCGCGACTGTGACTGCTGTCGGTGCGCGCAATGCGCATGGGACATTCGCGGGTGTTGATCGTTCGCCCGATGCCTTGAGCGGACCGGAGACGCGCGCTCTGTGCCCACGCGGGCCCCTGCACCGTGTCGGGCGACGGCGCTGCCAGCGACGTAAGTGCAGGCGCAACACTCGGCATCGGTTGAAAGTGCTCGAGTCGAAACGGAGCCGACACCGTCGGCGCTACGCGTTCAGTGGGGCCGAAGAGCGTGTACGGTCGGAGTGATTGCGCCTGCAACGATCGCGCGCCGAGTGAGAGCAACACAGCAGCCGACACCAGCGTCAGGATTTGGCCGCCGCGGAGGGCACGAGCATTTCGGAGCGGTTCACGTGGCATGCGATTGACCATTGTCTGTGTGCCTGATACGAGCGCTGGGGGTGCGTCGATCCGAGGTCGCACCCAGCAGATCGAAGATCCCGATTTTCGTAGCCATAGATTCGCTGCTGACGACGGCGCCCGTCAAGCAGCCGGAGATAGCGGTCACGTCAGGAAGTAGACCGCCGCGAACGCGGCAGAGATCCCCAGCACGTGAAGCACAAGCACCAGCATCGCCTGCCTGGGTTCGCGCCCAATCCATTTGAAGGCGAAATAGAGGATCAGTGGTATCTGCGCGAGCATCAGCAGTTGAAAAATGTGCGCCGAGGTCCCCTCGTCTGCTTCATGAACGATTCCATATCTGACGGCGTGCACCACTACGAGCGCGAGTGACGCAAGGGACATCGCAAGTGGAATGAACGCACTCGGTTGCTTGAGCAGAGGCTGTGACATGCGGACGCTCCGGTGAGGTCGGCCATCAGGTATCGGAGTCCAGAAAGTACTTTGCACGGCAAAGACGTGCAAGCCTGTGAGCGTCCGCAGAGTGTTGGCACATTGTCCCAGGAGCTGCACCTCAGTGGCGATTGAGCAGGCCGAACCGGACCAGACTCTCGGCCGTCGCCACGATTGCTTCTTCACTCGACCGCGGCGACCAGCCGAGTACGCGTCGCGCTTTCGCATTCGTCGCGTTCTTGACCTTGCCGAGTTCCGGAAGGAGCTGGCGCACCTCCGCGTTGGCCAGCGCGACGAGTCGCACGAGCCAGTTCGGCAATTGAAGCGACGGGACGCGTTTGGCCGCCGCGCCCATGCGACGTTTGAGCACGGCCGCGATCTCCGACATCGGAAGAAAATCGCCGGCGACGCAGAGAAAGCGTTCTCCGTTCGCTGCTGGAGACGTCATCGCGCGAAGATGCAAATCAGCGACATCGCGGACGTCGACCACGCCGAAGTAGAGTTTCGGACAACCGGGAACGCCGCCGTCCATCATCCTCTTGACTGTCGCGATTGATGAAGAATAGTCGGCGCCGAGCACCGGTCCGAAAACGCCGACAGGGTTGACGACCGTGAGTTCGAGTGCGCCGCCCTCCCGCTTCATGAAATCCCAGGCCGCGCGTTCAGCGAGCGATTTGGATTTGGTGTACGCAGTGACTGGAGTGTCGAGATTTGTCCAATACGACTCGTCGAGTGGTGCGCTCTGCTGTTTGTGTCCGTATCCAATTGCGGCGAACGATGACGTCAGCACAACACGCTTCACGCCTGCGTCACGGGACGCGCGCAACACACGCAACGTACCCTCGCAGGCCGGGCGAATGATATCGTCTTCGTGTTCGGGAATCCCCGACGGGAATGGCGACGCGACATGCAGGACGAAGTCGCAGCCTGCGACGGCTTCAGCCCATCCCGCGTCCTTCAGCAAGTCTGCGACGACGAACGTGAGTCGGTCGCCGGGTTCAGCGCCGCTTTGTTCGAGCATGTCACGCACACTGGCCTCACGCGTGAGCGCCCGCACCGACGTGCGCACGTCGTGCCCTTGTGCAAGCAGATCGAGAATGCAATGACTGGCAATGAAACCGGAGCCGCCCGTGACCAGCACGGTGCTCATCAGTGCCGCCCTTCTTCGTCGGGATGACACGCCTGGTCGACAACGACTGCGCTGGCGAGAATGAGCACCGGGTCTTCACCGTCGGCAACTTCAACGCCGTACGTATCCGTCCAACTGAACCAACGCTTGGAGACGGTGGCGACTGTGCGATCACCGCGACGAAACGTGTATTCGTGATCGAGAAAATTGCCTTCGGCCTCGAGATCGTCGGGGCCGGGTACGTCGACGGAGAAGCGGTGATGAATGAACGCGAACAGGTGCTTCTTCACCACCGCCGCGACTTCGCCACCGCGAATGATCTCGTACGTCTTTCCGAACGACAGGATGCGTTGCTTGATGAATGCGAGTTCGTTGCCGTCGAGATCCTGGAAGGAAAGCTTGTCGCCGATGCTGAACACCTTTCCGTCGACGAAATAGACGTTGTGGCCCTCGCCGTTCTTGATGAAGAAGTCGTCGCCGAAGGAGAGAAGCTTCTGCCTGAGGACGAAGCGCGATGTGGACATGGCGTGGGGGCGGGTGGGGGCGAGCGAGGGAGCTTCCGGTACAGGCAAAAGATGGCGCCGAGAGCGGAACTATTGACAATACGCTCTCCGCATATGCGTATTGGCAGATGCAAATGCGTATTGGCAACCGCGTAACAGCCGCCGAAGTCGCTCAGAAAGCGGGGGTCTCCCAGCCCACTGTGTCACTCGTGTTGTCCAAAAACCCAACCGCCAGGGTCGCTGAAAAGACACGCGCCCGCGTCCTTCAGGTAGCGGCGGAGTTGGGGTACCGGCCCAATCGCCTGGCGCAGGGGCTCGTTCGGCGACGCTCTTTTGCCCTCGGTCTCATCGTCCCGGCGTTCGGAAACCCGGTCAACGCTGCGATCATCTCCGGAGCCGAACGCGTGGCCGCGACAGCCGGCTATGCGGTGCTCCTCTGCGAAACCGGCGAGGGCGGCGTGGAGCAGCACGTCGACGCACTCGCCGACCGCCAGATCGACGGGATCGTCGTCGTCGGTTTCAGTGAGGCGGACTTGGCCGGCGTCGACCTCAGTCGACTCAATCTCGTGCTCGTCAACGAAGCCTCAGATGCGTTCTCCACGGTGCAGGACGATTCGGTCCAGGCAGGCCGACTGGCCGCCGAACATTTGCTCGCGCTGGGCCACGAGCGAATCGCATTCATCGGGCCGGTGTCCGGGTCGTCGGCGTTTCGTCTTCGTGAGCGCGGTTTTGCGAACGCACTCCGGCGTGCGAAGTTCGTGCCGCCCAGCGAGTGGTGGCAGCGCGCCGATTCGACCGTGGCCGGCGTGCTTTCGGCGATGCGCGCGATACTCGGGCTCGACAACCGCCCGACTGCGGTTTTCTGCGCTGCCGACCTCATTGCGCTCGGCGCGCACAAGGCGTGCGCTATCGCCGGCGTTGCGCTCCCCGGCGACCTGTCCATTCTCGGATGCGACGGGATCGACCTCGGCACACTCGTCACGCCGGAACTGAGCACAGTCAGTACGCCGCAGCGAGAACTCGGCGCGCGCGCCGTGCGACTGCTCCTGCGCCAAGTGGAATCCGACGGGAAACACGCCGCAACGGTGCAGACGCTTCCGGTGAGACTCACGCTTCGCGGCACGACCTGCAGTCCGAAGGATCGACGCACACCGACGCATCCAGACCTCCACCATGAAGTGCATAGCTGATGCGATCACGCTCCGACAGCGGATAACGCCGCGCCACCGCTCGCACCTGCTCTGCCTCCCGCACCGCCAGTCGCACATCCCACCCGCGACGCCTCGTCTGACGGTCCCCCACTGACCGTACCCGAAGTTACCGGACAACCTTCCAGGAGATCGGCCATGTTTCGTTTCGCCACGAAGTGCGCTTGGCGCGCCGTCGCGATGATGCTCGTTACCACCGCCAGCGCATTCGCGCAGTCCAGCGGTCGCATCGTCGGGCGCCTTACCGACGCCAAGGGCATGCCCGTGTCCGGCGTGCAAATCCTCATCTCCCCGGCCAGCATTTCCGCGCTGAGTGGAGCAGACGGGCGCTATACCGCGCGCAGTGTGCCCGCCGGTGCGGTGTCGTTGACGACACATCGTTTTGGCTACAAGTCGAAAGTACTCACCGCGGTCGTCGTGGCAGGACAGGACGTGACGGTCGACGCAGTGCTTGACAATGCCGTCGTACAACTCGCTGGCGTTGTCGCCTCAGCATCGCGTCGCATAGAAAAGGTGACTGACGCTCCGGCGACGATCACGCGACTCGAAGAAGCGCAGATTGCGAACACCATCGGCAACTCATTTGCCGCAGCGCTCAAGGAAGTAAAAGGTCTCGAATTCATTCAGACTGGTATCCTGACTTCCGCCGTGAACGCGCGCGGATTCAACTCGTCGTTCAACAATCGCATGCTGCAGATCGAAGACGGTCGCATCGGCGTGCTTGCAGAGAGCGGCCTTCCGGTTGGATCACTGACAACGGTTTCGAAGATCGATCTCGCCTCTGTTGAAGTGCTGGTCGGTCCCGGTGCGGCACTGTACGGCCCCGACGCATCGAATGGTGTCGTGACGCTGACCACGAAGGATCCGAAGCAGTATCAGGGCTGGTCGCTGGAGTTGGCGGGCGGTTCGCGCAACTTCTACAACGCGCAGGCGCGCTACGCCGGTACCTCGGGACGGCTGGGTTACAAGATCACGGGTGAGTACGTGGCCGTGAATGAGTTCGAGAACAAAGCTGTGTATCCGAGCGTCACGGCCGGTCGACCTGACCTCGTCATTCCGGAAAAGGACGCCAACTGGCGCAATGACATCGTGCGCGGCAGCGGTATGCTGGCGTACTACACGCCGAACGGCAGCCGCCTCATGGGCACGTTCGGCATGAGCAAGCTGAATGGCATCGGGCCAACAAACGTGGGGCGCAACCAGCTGGCGAATTACGGCTACCGCGACGCACAGGTGCAATACGCGGGCTCGCGCCTTTTTGCGCAGGCGTACATGTCGCAGTCGGTTTCCGGAGGGACGTTTCAGCTGAACGGACTCGCGCAAAACTCCGTGCGCTTTCCGACGATCAGCTACGATTCGGTCAAATCACTCTCCGCCTTCCCCGGTGACGGTCGCCTGCAGGCCGCCGAAGTTCAGAACAATTTCGACGTTGGCATGTTGGTGAAGACCGGGATCTCGGCGATCGACAACACGCACTTCACGTACGGTGCCCAGATTCGTCGCGATCGCGTCAGCACGTACGGTCATTGGTTGAGCGATCGCGCCACGGGCGTACCCATTCTGATCGATCAGAAGGGGGTGTACGGCCAGATGGAAACGCCGCTGTCGCAGATGTTTCGCGTCGTGCTCGCCGGTCGCTACGACAAGCACGAGAAGTATGACGCGCAGTTCTCGCCGAAAGCGGCCCTGTTGTTCACGCCAATCGTCGATCAGACATTTCGCGTGACGTACAACAAGGCGTTCAAGTCTCCGTCCGTTCTGCAGACCGATTTCTACTTCCCGAACTTCCAGCCGTTCATCGGCGTGTTCGGCAATCTTGACGGCTTCGACATCAAGAATGCAGCGGGCTCCGTCGTGAACTCCATTTCGCCCATTCGTCCGGAGATCAACAACACCTGGGAGCTTGGCTACAAGGGTGTGATCAAACAGCGGTTGTATCTCGACCTCGTCGGTTATCAAAGCAAGTTCGACGGCTTCATCAGCCCGTTGGTGGTCATCGCGAACCCCCTTGCTGGTGCGGCGGCGACCACGGCATACAACCATCGGACAGGCGCGAAGATCGTTGATGCTGCCGGTGGTCCGCAGATCGCGCTCACCTATTTCAACGCGGGCAAAGCCACGTTGTACGGCGTGGATGGCGGCGCCAAGTTCTACTTCACCGACAACGTCTCCGCGTCGCTGAATGCCAGCGCGGTCAAGATCGATACGATCATCCGCAAGGCGACGGATCCAGCTGAAGCAACGGCGTTCAACAGCCCATCAGTGCGCGTCACGGGCGGCATGGATTTCACACACCTGATCCCGAATGTGACCGCCGGCTTCACGGCGCGTTACGTCGCCAAATACGATTTCCGCTCGGGTGTGAACTACGGTTTGCTTCCGGCGTTCGGCACCTTCGATCTCAACGCCACCTACGCGTTGCCGTCAGGCAATGCGAAGATTCTCCTGCAGGCACAGAACATCCTGGCGTGCGTCGGTGGCACGACCACACCGCCCACGCTCGGCATTGGCTCGGCTAACAAGGCCGTCTACTCGGCAGGCAGGCAGTGTGGTTTCGGCAAGCTGCACCAGGAGATGATCAACGCACCAAAGATTGGGCCCATCGTGTTGCTGGGCATCCGGCTGGACGGTCGGTAAGTCGTTGCGGTCACTACCCGGCTCAGGAGCGTATCCGGCCGGCGCCCCAGTTCGGGGCGCCGGCGCACTGCGCGAACTCATGCACCGCCGTCATGTCGCGCCGGTTCTGACGCGCGTGACCGCCGCACTTCCGGAGCTGACGATGTTCTTCACGCGCGGCGCTGCACTGTGCAGCACCATCGAGTATCTGAGGCGGGTGTTGTCGCCGGCCGAGTATGAAGCGGTGTTGGGACGGCTCGCCGGTTCCGACCGGGACACGCTCGAACGGGCGGCGATGACTGATGATGTGCCCTATCAGGTCGCGCTCGATCTGTGGCGCAGCGCCGATATCGCGCTCGGTCCCATCGACCCGAAATGGGCTGAGCACGCAGGGGCGGAGGCGATTCGGCTTCGCGGTGTCCAGTTGTACGGAGGGTTGCTGCAGAAACCCACTCCACTGGATTTCGTCACCCAACACATTTCACTGTTTCAGCGCTACTACCGTCCCGGCGACATGAAGATCACAGACCGGAGCACGGGACGCGCCATCGCACGACTGGTTGGATTCGAGCCCGGCGATCGCCTGTTCTGCCGCAGACTCACCGGCGGATGGATCGCGGCGATTGAAATTGCCGGCGGGCATGACGCGCACGTTACACATGCGCGCTGTGTCCTGGAGGGCGATCTGTTTTGCGAGTGGGACGTGCGCTGGAAATGAGGGGACTTCAATGCCAACGATAGTTCTGGACGGTCTGAGCGTCTTTTATGAGCGACATGGACAGGGTGACACCATCTTGCTGATACACGGCCTCGGGTCGAGTACCGAAGATTGGGAACTGCAGGTTGAAGCGTTGCGACATGAATTTACCCTCGTCGCGTATGATGTCCGGGGACATGGCCAGAGCGGAAAGCCGCCGGGCAAATACTCCATCGCGCAGTTTGCCAACGATGCGGCACTACTGATCGAGCATTTGCAGCTGGGCCGAGTGCATGTGATGGGTCTGTCGATGGGTGGCATGATTGCATTTCAACTTGTCGCAGACCGACCAGATCTTGTGCGCAGCCTGATTATCGTGAACAGCGGACCTGAGCTGATTGCGCGCACGTGGAGGGAGAAGTTCGCACTGTTTCAGCGACGGCAGATTGTCCGTCTGATGGGGATGCGAAAAATGGGTGCCGTGCTGGCGGACCGTTTGCTGCCGGCACCCGAGCACGCGACGCGACGCAAGACATTCGCCGAGCGGTGGGCGCGAAATGACGGTGCCACCTATCTGCGCGTGTTGTCGGCGCTCGTTGGCTGGAGTGTCAAGTCGCGGCTGCCCGACATTACCTGTCCGGTGTTGGTGGTGACTGCCGACAACGACTACAGCAGCGTCGATTTGAAACGCGAGTACACCGCGCTCATTCCGAACGCCTCGCTGGTGATCATTCCTGATTCTCTTCACATGATGCCGGTCGAGCGACCGGAGCTGTTTCACAACGCGATCATTCCGTTTCTGAAAAGCGTCAGTCCGGCCTATATGCAGCCTTGAGGCGCAGCGTGATCCCTGTCGTTCCCCATTGCATGCGGAGCGCGCCCTCGTCGCGGAGGACCATGGGAAAATACCAGGTGAGTGTTTCGACGTGCGAGTTCGCGTCCGGCGACACGTCGACGCGCAACGCGTCGAAAGCAGCACCCGGATAGGGCGTGTGTTGAATGTTTGTCTTGCGATTGAGTATGAATGTCCACGCACCCTGCGCTCGGGGAATGAGCCACGCGGTGTACGTACCTTTCACCACGGGCTGCCCTTCGAGTGTGATGTCGCGGCTGATCGAAATCTCGGTCGCGAGATCTGCGCCGGGATGCCAGATGCTGTCCCACGGCACGAGGCCGCCAAATAACACTCGGCCGCGCGCCGTTGGCCTTCCGTATTCGAGCTTGAATTCGGTGAACGCAATCTTCTGTGTGACCGTGCCGCGTTGGCTGAACGGATAGCCTTGGGCGCGAATTTCTGACGACGTGGCAAGCAGCGAGACGAACAGTGTCGCGAGAGCGAAGTGTTTCACGTTGACGTTACTCATGGTGGAGCGTGGGTTTACGGCGTGCTCGTTGTCCGAGAGAGCGGGGGCGTCAGTGCTCGCGCAGCCCTGCGACCTTCCAGAGGGATTCGCGTTCGTAGAGGGCACCATCTTTCATCACGTAGCGGAGCGATCGAATGTTCGAGATCGCATCGAGCGGGTTTGCATCGAGCACGATGAGATCGGCACGCATCTTTGGTTGAATCGTGCCCACGTCCCTGTCCACTTTCATCGCTTTCGCTGAGACCGAAGTCGCCGAAAGAATCGCGTCCATCGGGGTGAAGCCGGCCATCACATACAGCTCGAGTTCGCGATAGACGCTGAAGCCGGGAACGCCTTCATCGGTGCCGGCGACGATAGGTACGCCCGCGTCATGCAGGATTCGAATGTTGGCCAGTGAGCGAGCCAGACGCGTATGGGCCGTCGCGGAATCGATCGTGGCGCTCCCCCAGCCTGAGGCACGGAATTGCAGAAAGACCGACGGCATGTGCGGAGCGCCGGGCTGAAAATGCTCGAGCGGTTCGGCCGTGGAGTGCCCGCCGATCTCGTTCCACGATGCTGTCGGATCGAACACCGTGCGGCGCTTCACAAACTGCGCGATCATCCGCTTGCCGCTGTCAGACGCAAGATCGGCTCGAATGGGAAGATGGGCAACCTGGTCCATTCCGGCCTCGATTGCCGCACTGAGCGTCATCGATACCGGGATGTGCCCCGTCACCGTCATGCCGCGCTGGTGTGCTTCATCGCAGATGGCAGCAACAACATCGGGCGCGAGCAGCGAATACAACTTCATCTGCTCAAAGCCGTTGTCGGCGTATCGCTTCACGATGGCGCGGCCTTCAGCCGGTGTCGCCGCGCTGAACTCGCCGAACGCATTGGCACCCGGGCCGTCAATCAGTCCGGCGAGAAAGAGATTCGGACCGCGCACCTGTCGCGACCTGATCGCATCGCGAAACGCGATCGCAAACCGGAACTCGTTCCCCATGTCACGCACCGATGTCACGCCCGTCGCGAGGTACGACGGCGCCCACTCGAGTTGATGCAAATGTGCGTGCATGTCCCACAGCCCCGGGACGATCGTCTTGCCTGTGACATCGATGCGCCGTACACCGGTCGGGACCGGCGTAACAGCCGACGGTCCGGCGGACAGGATCCGCCCATTCTCGATGACGACCGTGGCGTTTGGTGTCGCCTTGCGACCGGTGCCGTCAATCAGTGTTGCACCAACCAGTGCGACGCGACCTTGTGCGATCGGTGTTGCCCCTGACGATTTCAGCGCGAGGTCGCGGATCGCTGCGCGCGCACCGATCGCCATGAGACTGTCATACGCCGGAATCAGCGCCGCGCTCACCCCTTTGAGCAGCAGGCCGCCACCCGCCGTCGAAAACATCGCGATTCGGTCGGCTGCGTCGAGCCAGAGATACTCCACACCCCACACCAGTCCGTCGATTGCATAGCGTGTGAGTGTAACGCGCTCGCCGCCGACAGTCACGACATCAACACCCTGCTTCGTGACTGCGACATCGTTGCTTGGAGCGCCGGGCACGATTGCGACCGTTGGTGGCGATCCATGTGCGCGCCAATAGCGTACGAGCGCGAGATGCTGCGCGATCGGAGTCGCGGGTGAAAGCGTGAATGCAACCGGCGGAAGATCGACCTGTGTTGTCGCGCCGTTGCGCATCACCGATACGTGCGCGCCGGCAACATCAATGCGAGTGGTGACCGTACGTGCGCTGTCGGTCAGTCGCGCAACTTCAAGGCTCAAGGGTGCATACTGGGCGCCGAATGCAAGCGTGGCCTGCGTATGGTTGCGGCGTCCGCGATCGACGTAATCGAAGTCGGATTGAAGCGTCCCGCCCATCGCATCCGACGTGATCTCGTATCGCTCCCAGCCAACTGCTCGGCCCACGTAGTACAGGCGCAGCGAATCGCGCGTGACAGTTGGGGCGACCGGCAGCTGTCCCCGTTCCTTTGTGATTCGCGCGTTCAGTGCCTGACGCGCCGTCGCCGCGAATCGCTTGCAACCGGTTGGGTCCAGGAGTGGCGCGCTATTGCCACGATCGCGCGAAGCGATGCGCTCCCACAATGAGGTCGCGCCGGGATGCGGCGTGATGAGGAGGTCGCAGGGCAACGTTTCGAGCAGTGCCTGTCCTTTCTGGAAGTCACGAACGCCGGATGGGTATGTCTTGCTGCGCGTGAAGTAAAAGTCGTCAGCGGAGATTGGCGACTGACTGTCGGCGTAGACCATGTCGAGACAGCGATGCGGCTCGCAGCTGCGCCAGCTCCACGTTGTGCCACCGGGGGTGTGCCCGGCGGTGATGTGCGGCGTGATGGTGATTGGACCCACACGCAGCGGTGTCCCGTCCGTGAATGTCGTCACGTTGGCCACAGCTTCGTACGGGAGAATCACGCCGAACTGCGGATCGTCGGGTCCTGATGCGCCGTTGCGCAACGCCGAAGCGCTCGCGCGGCTCGCTGCAACGCGCGCGCCGGATGCGCGTTGCAGTTGTGCGATTCCACCAGCATGATCGAAGTGCACGTGCGAGTTGACGATCAGTTTGATGTCCTCGACGTTGAAACCGAGCTTCCGGATGTTCGCCATGATCAGTGGAGCCGATTCCGGCAGTGCGCCGTCGAGGAGCACGTGTCCTTCGGGCGATGTGATCAGCAGCGCACTCAAGCCGTTGGTGCCGACGTAGTAGACGTTTCCGAAAATCCGCACCGGTTCATGCGGCGTGTTCCATTCGGCGCAGCTCGGGCATTCGCTGGCACGCAGCGTCGCGGCATCAGGCGACTGCCCCGCGAGCGGCACGGCCCTCGCGCCCACGAGTGCGGAGGCAACGAACGTCGCGGCGACGATGCGACGGATGACACGAGGAGTCATGGGGTACGCTCGGAGGCGGAGCATTTAGCTGTAAAGACGTTGATGCCACGTGCGCGCGCTGAGCAATCGCGCTGTGCCCTGTGGCGCGAACGACGACGCCTCGTGAAGACTGGTTTCCTCAACCGTCACAGCGCCGACACTCGTGGGTGGGTGGAAGGTGTGGCCCGGGACGCCGAAACACTGGCCGACCTTCAGCACGACAACGGTCGTGCGTTGGTCGTCGCCCGCACCGAGTGCAGATTCTCACGTGGATGCACGCCGCAACGATCAGTGATTATTCTACGAGGCGGTCCCAATCGTACAGGCAACGTGTTGGGGCGATTGACCGGAGTCACTCACCCGCCGGTCTCCGGCTCTTGGTGAAACTGCGCCGACGTCTCGTAATCAATGCGTTGCTGATGCTTCCGCCCAGAAGAAGCTAACCGAGTCGTCGCGCGAGCAAAAAAAACGAGGTGCCCGGTTGGGCACCTCGTTCTTGCATGGCATCAGGAAAGCGCGTCGCGCTTCCCTCTGTCGTGACTAATTCGTGCGATTGCGGCGACGAGCAAAACCGAACACGCCGGCCAAGCCTGCGGCAACGAGCGCGATCGAGGCGGGTTCCGGAACAACGTTCTGTGCCGGGTCAAACTGCGTGACGAGCGCGCCACGGCAGTCAGAACCGGTGCTGTAGTTCCGGCAAACACTGCCCGAATTGTCCATGTCCAGAAACACACCGCCACCGCCACCCGCGTACACAGTCTGGATGTCGAGCAGGAGGTTGCCAGCCGTCGGGTCATACGAGAAGGCGCTGCCAGTGAACGACAGTGTCGAGGTCGCGGCGCTCGCGTTGCTCAGCGTGAACGAGCCGAAGTTCTGATACGCGACCACGTTGTCGATGCCACTCGTGTTGCCGATGTTTCCCATGGCGTTGCTCGTTACGCCCAACCGCATGGTGTATGTGCCGTCGGAGTACGTGCCTTGGCCAGGCTGATACTGGGTGTGGAAGAACGTGATCGAGCCGATGTTGATTGTGCCGGAGAACGCGCCGGCGTTGTACTGCGACAGGTAGCTGGTGGGCTGGCCACAGCCGAACGGAAAGCAATTGCCATTTCCAGGAGTGGGTGTGCCCACGGTGACCTGCGCGTTGGCCACGCCGGAGAGGAGCAAGGTGGTGATGGCTGCGGCAGCCATGAGCGTTTTACGCATTCGGAGGGCCTCTCTGGGAGGTGGCGGGGGCTTCGCGCACGCGAAGTGACAAGCGTTACAGCATCTCGTCCCACCATCAAAAGACGTGCCGAAACTCAGCTGTGCGGTCTGCGTTTGGTTGATAC
>JBKJTE010000104.1:0-15201 GCA_046590495.1 Gemmatimonas sp.
CATCATGTACGACGATGCGTCGGACCGGATCATCCTGACCAATCACAGCAAGCCGGGGACGGCCGTCGCACTCGATCCGGTGTCCGGTGACATTGTTGGCACCGCTGAACTCGAAGACAACGCCCCGGAAGGCGCTGCCAGCGACGGCAAGGGAAAGCTCTACGTCAACAACGAAGGCACGAACACGATTCAGGTGCTCGACGCGAAAAGCATGAAAGTGCTCAAGTCGTGGCCGATCAAAGCGTGTGATGGCCCGACTGGAATCGCGCTCGATCGTCCGTCGATGCGCATCTTCTCGGGCTGCGGCAAGACGTCAGTCGTTGTCAACGCAAAGTCCGGCAAGGTCGTCGCCGAAATCAAGAACGGAGACGGTGTCGACGCACTCGGCTACGATGCGTCGCAGAAACTCATGTATATCCCGGCCGGCCGCGACGGCAACGTGACCGTCGTGAAGCAGGA
Organism: Gemmatimonas sp.; assembly: GCA_046590495.1. GTDB lineage: Bacteria > Gemmatimonadota > Gemmatimonadetes > Gemmatimonadales > Gemmatimonadaceae > Gemmatimonas. The sequence continues at coordinate 460 of JBKJTE010000104.1, forward strand.
TAGACCGGACAAGTACACGACCGTTGCAACGGTTAACACGATGGTCGGTGCGAAGACGATCGCTGTCGATGCGGTCACGCACACCGCGTATGCGTTGGCGCTGGAATACGGCCCGCCGCCGGCTGGCGCGCCCGCACCTCCGGCCGGACGTGGTCCCGCGCGCGGCCCCGTCACTGGCGCCTGGCTCTTCGTCATTACGCATTAAAGCGCGCATTGAATCACGCACTGAATCACGCACTGAATCACACACTCAACGGTTTGCCTTCGTAAAAGCACCAACTTCACGTGACCACGACGCGGCGCTATCACTTGAGTGTGATGATGCCGCGTCGTTTTCATTTCTGGCACCGCGCCGTTTCGGCGATGCTTGGTCTGCTCCTCTCGATCTCGATCGTGGGGCAGCAGCTGCCGTGCGTGCACACCGCCTCCCCGCTTGCTGATTCGTTGGTGAATGGATCCGCTCGCGCGTCTCAGGTGGCAACGGAACACGCGGGTATGCACCACGAACATCGTGCGGCACCAACCCCGCCCGCCGACGCAACGCCGCGTTCCTCTGCGCCGGCATCCGCGCCTCATCACGATCCCGCTGCACCGGGTTGCGCGCAGCTGATGGCGTGCGGGCTCGCTGTGCAAGTCACAACCAGCAGCACGCTCGCGGTCGCTGATCTCCCAGTGACGACCGCTGCACCGATCGGCCAGTATCTGCAGTACAGTACCGCCGATCTCGAGGTCGAGTCTCCGCCTCCGAAAGTCTGACGTTTCGCTCCGTGCGTGCCTGACGCGCACCTAACGCACAACGTCCGCACCGGTCTCGCCGCCGCGCCTTTCGTCACCAAGGTCGCCAGCACAGCAGATCGGACTCGCTTCGTAACACCCACGCGATCACACGGTCGCGCGCGACCAATCCAACTCCATGCTTCCGAAATTCTCGCCGGGCGTTCGACGCTTGGTCGTTGCGTCGCTGTTCGCAACACCTGTTGCACACGTACCCGCTCTGCAGGCACAACAAGCGGAGAAGTCCAACGGCATGTCACTCATGATGACCGGTCCACTGGGCGTGCCGATGTCACGGATCGGCTCCGGAACATCATGGCTCCCCGATTCGGCGCCGATGTACGGCTCGATGAAGAGCGTTGGCGGTTGGGGTGTGATGTCTCACTTCAGCGTCTTCGTGCAGGGCAACTCGCAAGGGGGTCCGCGGGGAGACTCGCAGTTCGGAAGTCTGAACTGGGGAATGCTCGGTGCATCACACGCACTCGCCGGTGGACGACTTCAGCTGCGCGGCATGATGAGTGTCGATGTCGCGACGGTCGGGGGTCAAGGCTATCCACTCTTGTTGCAGACTGGTGAGTCGTACAAAGGCCAAGCGCTGCACGATCGCCAGCATCCACACGACCTGTTCATGGAGATTGCGGCCATCTACGATCGGGCGCTCACTGAGACCGTCGCGATGCAGCTGTATCTCGCGCCTGCAGGTGAACCGGCAACCGGCCCGGTCGCATTTCCGCATCGCGCGTCCGCTGCAGCAGATCCGTTCGCTACAATCGCCCATCATTGGCAGGACGCGACGCATGTGAGCTTTGGTGTCGCGACCGCGGCGTTGTACACACGTCAGCTGAAAATCGAAGGGTCGCTGTTCAACGGACGTGAGCCCGACGATACGCGCACCAACCTTGACTATCGCAAGGCGAAACTCGATGCACTCGCCGCGCGCGTTACGTTCAACCCCAACGGTCAGACGTCGATCACCGCGAGCTACGCGAACATTCCGGATGCAGAAGTCGCGCACGAAGGTGAGTCACTCCGCCGTGCAACGGCATCACTGCTGCATTCGCAATCGCGCGCCGACAACGGCAGCGTTTCAATCGCGTTGATTGTCGGAGCAAATGCACTGACGCACGAGAAGTGGTCACCAAGTGTGACAGCAGAAGCGTTGCGCGACTTTCGCGGAAAGACGACACTATTTGCGCGTGCTGAGGTGGTGCGCAAAAGCGGCGAAGATCTCGTGGTATCGCTTCACGAAAACCCCAACACATTCCTTCCGCCGCGGGGCTACGTGGCCGAAACGACTGAGTTCACCGTCTCGGCGATTACACTCGGCGCCGTTCGTGAACTCACCACCGGCAAACTCGGTTCGCTGGGACTCGGCGGGCGCGGTACTCTCAACATCGTGCCGTCGTCGTTGTCGAAGACATATGGGTCGCGTACGCCCGTGGGTGGCGCCATCTATCTGCGGTGGCGTCCATCGCGCATGGCGTCGATGAGTGGGATGGCCGGCATGGATCACACGCAGCACATGCACGGGAGGTAGCAACGTTGGGCCCGGAGTCAGGCCCGATCACTCCCGAGTAGCCGCGATGCGGCCCGCGCCATCCTTTGTACCCCGTCCACTAGCGTGAGCGTGTCGTAGTGCGCAAAGCTCAACCGCACGAAATTCGTGAACCCTTCTCGGCTGACAAATCGCGCGCCGGAATGAAAAGTCACTCCTTCCTCAGCGGCGATCGGCTGCAGACGCGACGCGACGATCTCGCTGGGCAACTGCATCCAGACGAAATAGCCGCCCTGCGGCTCGACAATCACCGCATCGGGGAACGCATCGCGCAGTGCCCGACACAACGACGCTGACCGTTCGGCGTACACCCGTCGCAGACTATCCAGACATTCGTCGGCGAGCCCCAGGTCGAGCATGCTCCGCATCACGCCTGCCACGAACGGATTGAGTCCACCACCACTTTGTATGAGGCCGGAATCCATCAACGTATCGAGCAGCGGCGCGGCGCCATGAATCCATCCGAGGCGCAGCCCGGGTGCGCAGATCTTGGAGAATGAGCCCAGCGAGAGAACGCGGGCAGAGTCGACGCGGGCGGCGAGGGGAAGTGGCGGCGCGACGCCGAAGTCGAGGAGATGATAGACCTCATCGGCGACGATCAGCAAATCGTGCTCACGACTGATCGTCATGAGCTGCTCGCGTCGAGCCGCCGACATCGTCGTGCCCGATGGATTCTGGAAGGACGGAATCGTGTACAAAAGGGCGGGATCATGCTTGTTCAGCGCGTCCTGCAACGCATCGATCCGAATTCCATCGCCGTCGATCGGGATGCCAACGACTTTCAGTCCGTGATCACGGAATACGTGGAGTGCCAGAAAGTACGTCGGCTCTTCCACGAAGATCGTGTCGCCGGGCTTGGTGAATCGGGCGCAAGCGAGGTCGAGCGCCTGTGACGCGCTCGCGGACACCATCAGTTGACGTGGGTCAATCGCCGTCCCGTATCGTCGACTCAGGAATTCCGCGAGCGCCATACGAAATGGCGCGTCTCCCTGATCTGCGCCGTACTGCAGTAGCGTGCTATCGCCACGACTGAGACAGTCGTCTGACGCGATACGCAGCGCATCCAACGGCAACAGCGAGAGCGAGGGCTGCCCGTTTCCGAAATCGATGTTTCCCGCGTCGATCGGCGAGGTCATGCGGGGACAAACAGTGGGGGATGCATGCGGCCCAATATGGCTCCGAGCGCGCCGACGGCTACGTGCTGTTCTTGGTCGTCCCCGTTCGTGAGTGGCGATGCAGCGCCACACGTTCACTCGATTGCGCCGGCGCCAACACCCAGTGCTCGTGACTGCACCCCGCAGCCGCTTGCTCCAGCGTGTGTGCGCCCGACGCGCTCGGTGGCCGGTTCTGCGCAATTGAGCTGACCTTTGAGACTCCCACGACCCATAGCTCATTAACCCAACGTTCACATTCATGGCAACGTTCATGCCCCGTTTAACCGATGCGCTGCGATGAATACGACCGACGCCCATTCCTCGAGAGACTGACGCCTACAGCGCGAACATCGCCACCCCGGCGGCGATCATGATGACGGTGGTCAATGTCACCAAGCCGAGTGCGAACTTCGTGCTCTGTTGTCCACGCATATGCGTCTTGTCGGCGGCGATGACCACAATCCCGATCAGCAACGGCGGCGCCACGAGTCCGTTCACGACAGCCGTCCAGAAGAGCGCGCGTACGGCGTCGATTTCGAGGAAGTCCATCCCCACGCCGCCCAACACCGAGATGATCATGACGGCGTAAAAGCCGCGCGCTCGGCCGAACTTCGCATCGATCCCTTGCCGCAAGCCCAGGAGTTCGGAAAACGCGTATGCCGAAGCACCCGCGAGTGTCGGGATGGCCAACGCGCCAAGACCGAAAATGCCGATCGTGTAGAGTAGCATCGACCCGCGTCCGGCAAGCGGCTCGAGCGCGCGGGCGACGTCCTGGCTGGTCTTGGGATGCGTGATCCCGCCGGCGTGCAACGTGATCGCGGTCGTGAGCATGATGAAGAACATCGCCGCGGTGGATACAAACGTGCCGGCACCAACGTCAGCGTTGCGAGCGTTCAACTCTTCAGCAGTGGCTCCAAACCGCTGCGGACGTGCACGACCGATCCCCTTCTCTTCTTCAACTTCCTGCGACGACTGCCAGAAGAAGAGGTACGGCGAAAACGTCGTCCCAAGAAGTGCGACGATCATTCCCCATCCCTCCGTGTCCGACGGAAGACTTGGGATGAACGTGTCGTGCAGCACAGTGCCCCAATCCGGCGATGACAACAGCGCAGTGATCACATATGCGCCGAGTACGAGTGCGAGCCATTTGAGTACACGTGCTACCACGGCGTAGCGCAGCGCTACGGCGGCGTACAAGATCCCCGCGCCGAACAACACAACCCAAATGTGTGAGTTCACGCCGCTGAGTAGTTCTGCTGCGTCAGCCATGCCGGCGAGATCTGCGCCGATGTTGATGCTGTTGGCGACGAACAGCGCGATGCAAACGGCAAAAAGAACTGGACGCGGAAAGCGCTCGCGCATCGCGGCCATCAGTCCACGTCCGGTGACCATGCCGATGCGCGCGCACATCAACTGCACCGCCCACATCAGAGGCCACGACGCGACCGTCATCCATAACAGCGACGTGCCGAACTGGGCACCGGCGAGCGAATACGTCGTGATCCCCGAGGGATCATCGTCAGCTGCGCCGGTGATCAGCCCTGGCCCAAGTGTACGCCAGAACTTTGCAAGGCGACCGGGGCGCTTCGTCACCGTTGGGTTGCGTCGCGAACGATGGCCCTCGCATCACCAACATGGCGCGCCAATCCATTCAAGTACGTATCGATGGAGCGTGTGTATCCGATGATGTGAGCCCCGATGAAGCGGAAGATCGGATTGCCAACCTCACCACGCTCCGTGATCGTAACGCGCGTGTCATCCCCCTCAGCGTCGATCTGCCACGTCCATTCACCTGAGTACGGCAGATCGTCGTCGAGCATACGTGCTGCGAAACGATGCGGGGGGTCATCGACCGTGGCACCGAACGTGACTGAACCGCGCGTCGACGTTTCGCGCCAACGAAGTTGTGGCTGTTCGGTGTCAATCACCGACGCGTCTTCGAGCTCGTGGCGCCAGTCGCCGTAGCGCGCGACGTCGTGCACTGTCGCCCAGACGAGGTCCTGCGTTGCGCGTAATGTGATCGTCCGCGACGCCACATGCTTTCGCGGCGTGACAAGTCCGCCCACCAGAATAGCGAGGACGACGGCGACCATCGCACTCATCACAAACAGAATCCAGTACATCAGTCGTCGGACATCAGTTGGAGAAACTCAGGCGAAGACCATCAATGCGCACGGATCGGTTCATCGAGCACGGTGCGGACACGTCGCAGCAGATCCACCGCAGTGAATGGCTTCTGCAGAAACGATAGCTCGTCGGTGCGAATGCCGTGCAACAGCGATGCGTCGTCTGTGTATCCCGACGCAAACAGCACGCGAATCGAAGGACGCATCATCGTCACTTTTTCAGCAAGTTCCCGGCCGTTCATACGCGGCATGACCGCGTCCGTGAGGAGGAGGTCGATGGTCTGGCCATAGTCCTGCGCGATCATCAACGCAGCTTCACCGTCCCGCGCGCTCAACACCCGATAGCCATGGCGCTCGAGTGCCGCGGTCGCGACTGCACGCACACTGTCTTCGTCTTCGGCGAGCAGAATCGTTTCCGTTCCGTCGCGCAACGCATCCATGCGGGGCACGATGACCGGCTTCGCCTGAATTTCTGCTGCCGCAGGAAAGAAGAGATGAAACGTTGTGCCGGCCCCGAGTTGGCTTTCGACACGAATGGTTCCGCCACCCTGATCCACCGTCGAGTACGCGAGTGCGAGGCCGAGTCCTGTTCCCTTGCCGCGTTCCTTCGTCGTGAAAAACGGCTCGAAGACGCGCAGCCGAACTTCTTCTGACATGCCGTGACCCGAGTCTGTCACGGCTATCAGCATCCAAGAGTTTGACGGACTCAAACCGTTCGCTGCTGCAACGTCGGCACTGACCCGACGCGTTTCGATACTCAGTTTGCCACCAGTCGGCATCGCATCACGTGCGTTCGCACAGAGATTGAGCAGCACCTGCTCCAACTGACCTGCGTCCGCGCGAATGGTGCCGACATCGCTGCCGAGTGTGGTCTCCAGTTCGATGTGTTCGCCGATCAGCCGCCGCAGCAATCGATCGAGTCCGCGCACGACTTCGTTTGGGTCGAGCAATGTCGGTTGCACCACCTGTTTTCGACTGACGGCAAGAATCTGTTTCGTCAGATCTGCGCCGCGCATCGCCAGAGCACGAATTTCACTGATGTCGTTGTGCAGCGGACTGCTCTCGTGCAGCTCACCGAGTGCGAGATCGCAGTAGCCGAGCATGCCGGTGAGCAGGTTGTTGAAGTCGTGCGAGATGCCGCCCGCGAATGCGCCGATCGCTTCCATCTTCTGCGACTGTCGCAACTGCTCTTCGCTGAGTGCGAGTGCCCGCTCTGCTTCGCGTCGTGCGGTGACATCGATTCCGACCGACAACCAGCTTGCGCGTCCAAGTCTGCGCGATGATGTGGTCACGACTTCCATCTCGATGCGCTCGCCGGTGGCGGTGCGATGGATCCACGACCCGGCCGTCTGCCGCGATTCGGCGAATGGAAGGCGTGCGCGCGAAAAGCGTTCGTGCTCGGTGGCGTCGATCAGGTCGAGAATGCGAAGCGTCAGGAACGTTTCGCGTGAGTACCCATATTTCTCGATCGCCGCTTCGTTCACGGCAGTGACCGTCATCGTCTCGACATCCCAAGCCCACATCGGCAACGGGTTGGAATCGAAGAGCATGCGATAGCGGCGTTCGCTGTCGGCGAGCGACGCATTGCGTCGTTCAACCGTTTCGGCCATCTGGTTGAACGCATCGCCGAGTCGTTGCACTTCCTGCGGCCCCGTCAGTCGCGCGCGTGTGGCGACGGCACCGCGAGCGAGCGAGCGCGCTTCGTCGGCGAGCGATTCGATCGGGCGAGTAATGCGCTGACCGACACGATAGCCGACGAGCACGGTCAGGCCTACCGCGAGGACCAGCAACGCCAAGTCCTCCACGAGCATTCGCCGCACGAGTTTGTTCACCGACGATGTGGGCACGCCGACATTCACCGACCACGGCGCCGCGCTGGTGCGCGTGAAACTCACCAGTCGCGACACGCTGTCGAGCCCCCGAAAGACTTGGGTTCCCTCGGTGTCTACTGGGAAGCGGCGCTGAAAGAGCTGCTTGCCGACGTACTTCCCGCCGTCGCGCGACCTGGCGATGACCACGCCACTCGTGTCGATCACCGTGATCAACGGGGGCTCGTCGGTGCTATAGGTCTGCGTACCGAGTGCGGCGATGGAGTCGAGGCGGACGGCGGCGCTGACGGTGCCGAGGAATTTCCCGGTTGTGTCAGGGATGGCGCGCGCGAGCACCACGACCCAACCGCTGTCCGCCAGGACGACGGACCGCAGCGCCTCGCCGACCGCGAACCCGCCAACGCGGCGGGCGCTACGGAAGTAACCGCGACTGGCGTACGCGCCCGGCGCCATGTTCACCCGCGACAACCGCCCCGTCCCGACGACCGTGCCCGTGCTGTCGAGCGCGAGCATGTTCGCGTAGCGGAGTCCGGCGCGGTCGATCACGAGACGCAGCACGCTGTCGTTCGCGGCACGGTGCGCCGCATCCGGCACCACGTTGACACTGATCCCCGTGAGCAGTGCCTCGACGGTGCGCACGCGCTCGTCGAGACGCGATGCGACGGTTCGCGCAATCTGCATCGTCTCGTCGCGTTCAAACTCGCGCAGGTCGCGTGCCCGCGTGGCGACACGAAATGCGTTGAGCGCGACGAGCGGTAGCGCCCCCACCAACGCGAGTCCGATGAGATAGACCCGAATCCCCACCCGGCGCGATGGCCGGGGTTCGGATAGCGGGGCGTTCACGCGCCGAGCGGCTCCGTGCCCGGCGGCATCGTCACCGCCATACCCATCGAGTGGTAGCCCTTATCGACGTAGACGGTTGAACCACTGATCCCGCTTGCAAGCGAACTCGCTAGAAACGCCGCGGTGTGTCCGACTTCTGATGCCGACAGCACTTCGGGAAGTGGCTGATTGGCCGCGCAGTACTCGACCATCTTGTTGATGATTCCGATCGCGCTCGCTGCACGCGATGGAAACGGTCCGGCGGAAATCGTGTTCACGCGCACGCCGTATTTGCGCCCCGCTTCGAATGACAACACCCGCGTATCGCTTTCGAGTGCGGCTTTGGCCGAGGACATGCCGCCGCCGTAGCCCGGAATGACGCGCTCGCTGGCCATGTAGGTGAGCGAACAGATCGAGCCGCCGGGACGCAGCAGCGGTGCCAGACGTTGTACCATCGAAACCAACGAGTACGCGCTCGCACTGACGGCAGCCAGATATCCGTTTCGACTCACTTCGAGCAACGGCTTTTTGACTTCGGGACCGTTGGCGAGTGAATGAAAGAGAATGTCAAATGGTTGTTCACCGAAATCGGCGACGAGACGATTCCCCAATCCTTGAATGGAAAAATCGCCGACGTCTTTGTAGCGCTTCGATTCACGCACATCGTCCGGCGCATCGGCGAGCGTGTCGTAGACGGCGTCGAGCGGATAAATGCGCTCGAAGGAGAACATCGTACCGTCGGGCATGACGCGCGACTCGTCCATCTTGCCGCGCTCGAGCAGGTTCAGAAAAATGTTGAGCGCGGGCGGCCAGGTCGCGACACAGACCGAGGCGCCGGCTTCGGCGAATGCTTTAGCGACGGCAAAACCAAAGCCGCCGTCGTCAGCCACGCCCGCGACGAGCGCTCGTTTGCCAGTAAGATCGATGGGTAGCATGCGAGTAATCTACGTCTCAGACATGCAGTCAGTCACCGTGCCGCGCGGTTAAGTCGGTCCAGCACAGCCAGCCATGCTTCAGAGGTGGGAGGTCGCTCGATAACGACCACTGCAGACGACGCATTGTCGGCGGCATGCAGCGCTGCGTAGAGCTGACGCGCATACGCGGCTGGCTCGACGGGCATGCGCACGATCGCGTCGCCGGCCGCGAGTGGTAATGTGTCAGTGCTGAGCAACAGTGCGGTGATGCGTCCGCCGCTACCGGTGCGCCAGCGGTCGACGAGCGCCTGGGCGATGTCCGCATGCTGTGACGGCTCGAACAACCACACATCGGCCCTCGGCGCATAGTGTCGATCCGACATGCCCGGAGAGCGCTGCGCAGGCGTGTTCGGATCGTCGGCGTTGACGGTTGCAAGAGTATCCCGGCCGTCCTGCGGACCTTCATGCGCAACATCCCGCGCGCTGTCCTCCGCGCGCCGGCGCGCGGTCCGCACGGGACGCCCGAGTACGAGTTCCAACTGCGCACGCGTGATCATCCCCGGGCGCAGCAGTGTGGGCGTGGCGCCCGAGAGATCGCACACTGAACTTTCGATACCGACATCGCTGCTGCCGCCGTCGAGGATCACATCGACACGATCGCCAAGCGACGACAGGACATGCTGCGCCGTCGTCGGTGAAACCTGCGTGAAGCGATTTGCACTCGGCGCCGCAATCGGCCGACCCGCTGCGCGGATGAGCGCCAATGCGACGGGGTGGTTCGGGATGCGAATTGCGATCCCATCGAGGCCTGCTGTTGCGATGTCGGGGACGATCTTCGATCGCGGTAAGACGAGAGTGAGCGGGCCGGGCCAGAAGGCTTGAGCCAGTCGTTCTGCGTCGTCTGACCATGCGGACGTCAGTGCGCGTGCATCGGCCACGGTGGCGACGTGGGCGATGACCGGATTCCACGCGGGTCTTCCCTTCGCCGCATAGATGCGTGCAACGGCGGCGGTATCGAGCGCGTTCGCGCCGAGTCCGTAGACAGTTTCGGTTGGAAACGCGACGAGTCCGCCCGAGCGCAGCACGCGTGCAGCGTGTGCGATCGCAGCCGGATCTGGATCGCGCGGGTCTACGGTCAGCAGTTCCACAGCGGTCGGTGCACGGTGCAGTTGATGCTGCGTGTCATGTGCCGCAATGACGTGCGTGGCGTACGTGTTCCTGGTGTCACTGGCGCTGTTGGATCGCGCGACGCGCGATGCCGTCCACCAATGATGGTGCGATGAGCTTCAGTATGCGGCCGATCTTTCCGCGCCAGGTCAGTACCAGTTCCCGATCTCGGCGCGCAACGGTCGCAAGAATCTGCCGACAGCATTCGTCCGTCTCCATCGTTTCGACGGACGTGCGTTTGTATGCGCGGTCGCCGAATGGTGTACCGTCGGGGGAGAGTGCGCGCCTGTTGATTTCGGAGAAGACGAAGCCGGGATAGATCATCGTGACGGTCACACCGCTCTGCAGCAATTCGATGCGCAGCGAATCGAAGAAGCCGGCCATCGCATGTTTGGTGGCCGCGTATGCAGTGCGTTTGGGGACGCCGGTGAGGCCGGTGAGGCTCGAAATTCCCACGATGCGTCCTTTTGACTGCTTGAGGTGCGGCAGCGCATAGGCGGTGCACCAGACGCTCCCGAGATAGTTGACCCGCATCAGCGTGTCAAAGATCGTCAGGTCGGTGATTTCGTCGAACTGGCCACTGGAGCCGAGTCCGGCGTTATTGACGAGAATGTCAATCGTGCCGAAGTGCGCGACGGCCCGTTCCATGAGCGTTTTACACGCTGCTTCCTGACTCACGTCTGTTTCGACCACCAACGCCTGGGCACCCAGGCTTCGGCATTCGGCGGCCATCGCTTCGAGACGTGCGACGTCGCGCGCGGCCAGCACCAGTCGCGCACCCGAGGCGGCAAACTGGCGGGCCAGTTCCGCACCGATTCCGCTCGACGCGCCGGTCACGATCACTACCTGTCCTGCGAAGAGCCGGTCACTCACTGCTGTGCCTCCTGTACACATCGGTACATTGCGTGCATGGCCGCGTCCTTTGGAATCTTCGTGCTGGCAGAGCTTCCCGGCGAGGCAGGTGCGCTCGTGCGCGAAATACAGCAGAAGTACGATCCCAAGCTGGCACGTCTGACGCCGCCGCACATCACCTTGGTCGGTTCGTCAGGGGTGGGGTCGATTCCGACCGATACGTCGGTGGAGCGGATTCGCGCGGCGCTCGAGCCGATTGTCGCGACAACCGAGCCGATGTCGCTCAAATTCGGAGCGCCGCACCGGTTCATGCAGACGGAAATCGTGTCGCTCCCGCTCGACGTGCACGGGCCGCTCCGGACGCTGCATGAGCGCATTGCGCGCAGCGGCCTTCCCTTCCGGCCGGCGCGTTTCATGTTCTCGCCGCACTGCACGCTGAGCTTCTATCCGACGCTGACGCTCACGAGCGAGCGGGAACTGCTGGCGTTGCGGGTTGAGGCGCCCTGCATTGTGGAGCGACTGCAGGTGTATCTGACGCGCGACCCGCAGCCGTCGAAGATGTTGTTCGATCTGGAGCTGAAGGGACTGGGGACTCGGGACTCGGGACTGGGGAGTACGGCGTCGCCGGAAACTCCGTCTGCAAGCACGGGAAATTGAGGTTCGTTGGCGCGGGTGAACCACGTAGTTGCGAGTGGTGAGTTTGAGTTTCGAGGCGCTGCGCGCTGTTCCCCCAGTCCCCAGTCCCCAGTCCCTTTACGCCGCTTCCGGTCTGACCTTCTGGTATGACGCCGTGTTTTGCATGAGCTGCAGAATCGCGGACGCCACCAGCTCGTACTCGAAGTGCAGATCGTTGAGCGTGTCGGAGCTGTGCTGCGTCAGCTGACGCGAAGCTTTTTCGGCGATGGAGTGTCGCCGGAGATATTCGCGGGACGAGAGCCACATCGCGTTCGCCTTCTGTCGTAGGTCGGCGTCGTCGGAGGCGGGGGTCTTGGCGCAGATCTTTTCGAATTCGCGCACCGATTCCGCGAGCGCGAGGTCGCAGGTGTCGACCAGCGCGTGCGCGGCCTCGAGTTCAGGCTGCGCGACGCCAAGCTTCATCAGCCGCGCCAACCGCTCGTGCTGGCGGCATGTTTCGGCGGCCGTTCTGCTCAGCGCATCGGCGCAGGCGAGCGGACTACGGACGTCGAGCGCTTGCGCGTCGTCCATGATTTTTGCGTTCGCCGCGGTACGTGTGAGAGCCATGATGCGATGAACTGGAATGTCGTCGAGCGATGTCGGCGACGCCGTAATGAGCGCCGAGGGGAGACGCGGCGCAGCGGGTTCGTGCAAGTGATCTAGCGGAAGCACCCGTGCAAACGGTAGTGGGGTTGATTCGTGAGTGCGCACCAATTCTGCGCGGCCCGTCAAACGTGGGATACGGGTGGTAACCGGGCGTCACCCGAAACTGGACGCTCCCGGCGGAGAATTACCTCTGACGTGGGACGTGGGAAGTAATGAGTTTTGAGTTCGAGTATCGAGTTTCCAGCCAATGCGTCCGTCTCCCCATCCCCGAACACCGATGCCCTTCATACATCTTCTCGTCGCGTCGACTCCCGATGGCGTCCGTACGATCACGCTGAATCGCCCCGAGCGACTGAATGCGGTGAACCCGGTGCTGGCCAATGAACTGCCGATCGCGATCGCGGAAGCGGCCAGCGATGACACGGTCCGCGTGGTCGTGATCACGGGCGCCGGGCGGGGTTTCTGTGCGGGGCTCGATCTCGCGGAACGTGGCGACCCATCCGCGGCGCCGCGAACGGAACGCCTCGATCCGTACTACTGGGTGGGCCGATGGGTAAAGGCGATAACCGGGTGCGAGAAGCCGGTGATTGCGGCGATCAACGGCGCGGCGGCCGGCGCGGGGTTTGGCTTGGCGTTGGCGTGCGATCTCCGCCTCGTGAGCGCGGGCGCCAAGTGCACTGCGGGGTACGTGCGCCGCGGGCTTTCGCCCGACGCTGGGGTGACGTGGTTTCTGCCACGCCTGATCGGGCATGCGCGTGCGATGGACATTGTGCTCACCGGGCGCGACGTCATGGCCGATGAGGCGGAGCGGATTGGACTCGCGACGGCTGTCCTTGCCGACGATACGTTCGCCGCGGGCGTTGGTGCGTACGCGGCCAGGCTTGCTGCTGGTCCGCCCGTGGCGATGGCGCTCACCAAGCGACTCATGCTCGCGAGCCCTGATGCATCACTCGACGCACAGCTGCGCGAAGAGCTGACGCACATCAAGACGTGCTTTGCCACCGCCGATGTACGCGAAGCGATGTCGGCGTTCGGCGAAAAGCGGATGCCGGTGTTTCGGGGGGATTGAACTGCGGGAAAGCCCGGGTACGGCGAAAGCAGAAGCGAAAACCAACAAACGCGAAAGAATTGAAGAAAAGAAAAGCAAAAGCGAAAAGCTTTCTCGCGCCTCCGCGAGATAGCTTCTGCTGTGGCCGTATCCGTTCCTAACCGCAGCTCCTCAGAATCTGAGCGACAAGCAGCTCAACCCGCCGTCCATTTTGGCGTACTCGCTCATATCGACGATCTCGAGCGTGTAGCCGAGTGAGCGTAGGAGCGCGTGCGTTTTGGGATACCCGTCAGCAACGAAGATGACATCGTTCACGCGCACGCAGTTGGCCGCGTACTCCTCGCCGTCCGGAACGCGCACAAGATCGTAGTCGCGAAACGCCGGATGCGACGCGAGCGAATCAATGACGATGAGCCGATCGTCGTCCAGTGCACAGACCCCACTCTTGAGATGCAGTATGCCGCGCACCTCCCGAATGTCGACCGTCGAGGCAGTGTAGCCAAAGTTCGCAAGCCACTCGGCGAGTTGCCGCGCGCCATCGGCGTTGGTGCGATGCGAGATGCCGATGAAAAAGTGTCGACCCGCGTCGCACACATCGCCAGCGTCGAGCGTGCCGTTGGGGAGAATGCGCGACGGCTCGGGCGGAAAGAACTGCGTGATACTGTCGCGAATAGCGTCAACTTCACCGGCCCGACTGGCGGCACCGGGACGCGTAAGTATCGCGCCTTCACCCGGCAGCACGAGTGCGGTGTCTTCAACAAACGTTGAATCGGGGAAGCGATCGTCGGCCGCGAGCGTGAACAACTCGCAGCCGTTGCGCATCAGCGCCGCGCAGTAATCCGCGTGTTGGCGCAGTGCGCGATCGGTATCGGGGAGCCCAAGATCGACTGTGGTGAGCCCGTCGGCAAAGTTGCGCGCGGGTGGGCGCACGATGGCGCGAGTGAAGCGTGAGAACATTCGGTTACGGCTTCTTCAGCGGCGTGTCATAGATCGTCGACGCTTTCGTGTTCTGCTGCAGTGCGTCGTCGTTGACCCAGTAGTACGGACCGAACGGCACCGCTTTCGGCCACACTTGATCGAGACTCATTGCGTCGTACAACGTGCCGCCCTTCATCACCCACTTCATGTCGACAGTGTTCTTGATGTTGTCGAGCGGATTACTGTTGAGGATCATGAAGTCTGCGAGTTTGCCGACTTCGATTGAACCGAGATCCTTGTCT
>JBKJTE010000133.1:0-4950 GCA_046590495.1 Gemmatimonas sp.
ACCAGTACGACTTCATCGCGCAAGGCGGGATCGCTGCCGCGAATCAGGCCGGCGATATTTGCACTGCGCATCTGCTGCGCGGGCGGAATCATGTTCCACGCGGCCCACGAATCGACAGGACGGGGACGTGCGCCGCGGGCGGCAGCCTGTGGGTCGGCACCGGGAATCGTGGGTGCCGTTTGCAGCGGAATGTGTTGCCAGAACGTCCCCGAATCACCGGCGGGTGTAAGGCCGGCCGCTTTGTATTGCGCCGCGATCCACTGGGCGGCGCGCCGTCCACCGACAGAACCCGTCATCCGTCCTTCCATCGAGTCGGCGGCGAGAATCTGCACCCCACGCATCACCACGTTCGGATCGATCGTGTCGACGTGCACGGCGCGTGCAGCATCGGCGGCGCGCGGTTTGACTTCGGCGACGAGTGCGAGCCACGTTCCGCTCGGACTGACTGCGAGTCGCGTGACGCCGGTGATGCCGGCAAACGAGTAGTCCGCGAGCTGCTTCCACTCACTGTCACCACGACGAAACGAAAACAGTTTTGATCCCTGCCCTGCCACGATCGTCGTGCTGTCAATCCATGCCATGTCCTCGCTGCCCTGCAATGTTGTGGTCAGCGTATCGATCTTCTTCGTGTTCGGGTCCAGCATCATCACGTACCACGTCGTCGCACCCTTCTGCACGTAGCTCACGCGCGTGGTGCCCGGAATGCGATGGAGCGATCGCCCAACGTTGCGCGCGACGATTTCGCCGCCGGGACGTCCGATGTGCACGATTTGCAGCGTCGCGGGCGCGCCGAGTACAAAGAGTGCCCACGTTGAGTCATCGGCCTGTGCGAAGTAGCCGACGGGTTTGAGGTCGGGAAACATCACCGATGGTGCCGCCATATCGAGCGGCATGCGCCACAAGCGCTGCGTTGAATCGGCTTCGACGCGAATGACAGTGATCGCCTTGTTGTCGCGCGTCGGGAACGCGGAGTACTCACTCTCCGGAACGGTCTTGCGCGCCGGAAGTACGAGTCCGCTGCTCAACTCGTAGCGATAGATGTCGCTCTGCCCGTCGCCGCGATTCGACGTGAAGTAGACCGCGCGTGAGTCGCCACTGAACGACGGCTGATTGTCGTAGCCTTCGCGTCGCGTGATGTTCGCGGGCACGCCGACTTTCACCATGCCACCGGCGGACGACAGCGGGACGAGAAAGACATCGCTGTTCGGCGGCGGAACCGCTGCGCGTGTCGTACCGCTTTGCGCGCCAAGTGCAATTACAGGCAGCAGCCCGACGATTGCAGTCGTACGCAGCGCAGTGGTCTGCACGGTACGACGAAGAGTCCGAAGCACGGAATCGAGACGTGGGTTGGTCATACGGTCGGATTGGTGATGTACGGGCAGTGCGGGATAAGCTAAGGCGCGCGGCCCCGTTGCGCGGCTGCGCGGCGTTCGGCTAGGCTGCATACGATGCGACCCTCTCGTGCGATCCTGGGAATCCTGTTTGGCGTTGTGCTGCCGAATCTTGTCGCGTGCGATCGGAAGCCGTTGGCGACGGAACCACCGCCGACGATCACCAAGCGCGTCGCGAGTCTGACCGCTGTCCCGGCATCGGTTTTTGTGCAGGCCGGTCAGGACCGCGCACTCACGGTCGAAGCACGTGATAGCACCGGCGCGCTCATCGCTGACGTACCGATCACGTGGCAGAGCGATGCGCCCACCATCGCCTCGGTCGATGCCGCGGGAAAGGTTCGCGGCATTGCACCGGGGAGTGCGCGCATCACCGCGAGTACGGCTGGCACGGCTGGACAACTGAACGCACTGGTGAGTGTCGGTGTGACGTCTGCCACGCCCGGCGCGCAGCAGTGGACCACGGCCCGGCCAGGGCTCTCAGACGCCACTGCGCTGGGCATTTGGGACGATGGGCAGGGGACGACCTACGTCGGCGCGCAGAATGGGGTGCTGCTCCGCTCCCGGCCCGATGGCAGCTGGCAGAAGATCGATGTCGGCACGACCGAAACGCTCGTTGGCGTTTGGGGTTCGTCACCCACCGACATCTGGATCGTTGGCACCGGTGGTCTCATCCTGCATGGAGACGGCGCCACGTTCACCCCGGTCGCCAGCAATACCACGGTCGCGCTCCTGGAAGTGTGGGGGCTCTCAGCGACCGAGATCTACGCACTCGGCGATCGCGGAACGATTCTGCGCTGGGACGGCAAACAGTGGTCGCAACAGGCCACCCCCGTTACGGACGACCTCTGGGGGATCTGGGGACCCAACGGACAGAATCTGTTTGTCGTCGGCAACAACGGCGTCATTCTGCGTTTTGACGGAACGAACTGGCGTTTGATGAGCGTGCCGACACTGGCGCCGTTCTTCGACGTCTGGGGCACGAGTGTCGGGAATGTTTTCGCTGTGGGCGCCGGGGGCGTGATCATGCGCTACGACGGCGCCGTGTGGACGCAGCAGCCGACGCCGAGTCGTGCCAATCTGTTTGCGGTAACCGGACGCGCGTTCAACGACATCTATGCCGTTGGCAACACCGGCAACGTCTGGCACTTCAACGGCAGCGCGTGGAGTGCACTGTCGCTTGGCACCGGGCAGAATCTTCGCGCGATCACCAAGCGCGCCGACGGGACGCTGCGGATGGCGGGTTGGTGGGGGACCGTGCTGACGGTGCGCGGTGCCGGTGCGGCGGCCGTCTCGACCACGGAGATCTCCGATCCCTCGCTGCTGTCCGTGTTCGGCGCGACGGGCGGTTCGATGTTCGCCGTTGGGCTTGGCGGCGGTGTGTTTCGACGCGATGCGGCAGGTTGGGTACCGGCGATCGTACCGGGCGTGAATGATCTCTTCGGCATCAGTGGCAGCGGACCGAGTGACATCGTTGCGGTCGGCGACACGGGCTCGGTGTTGCGATATGACGGCAGCACGTGGACTCGCCAGACATCGCCGACATCGTTGCTGTTGCGCGCGATCTGGAACGGCGGAGCGGGTCAGTATTTCACCGTCGGAGAACGCGGCACCATTCTGCGCTCAAGCGGCACGGCGTGGACACCGCAGGCGAGCGGCACACAACAGTTTTTGCGTGCCGTATGGGGGAGCGATCCAACGAACGTCTACGTTGTCGGCGACTCGGGCGTGGTGCTGCACTTTGACGGTGGCCGGTGGAGCACGGTCGCCGTACCGGTCTCCAACGCCAAGCGTCTACGCGCGGTGTGGGGCACGAGTGCGAGCGACGTGTACATCGGCGGCGACGCCGGTACGATCGTGCGCTACGACGGCGTGCGCTGGCAGAATCAGACGGTGCCGACGACACGCGATCTGCGCACGATCTGGGGGCGCGGACCGACCGAGATATATGCCGCCGGCGACAGCGGCACGGTGCTTCGCTACGACGGCGCTGCGTGGAAGACGGTCACGACCCCATCGACCACGACGCTGTACTCGATCTTTGGGATTCCGGGCTCAGCGCAGATTGCGATCGTGGGCGAGGGCGGGCGGATAGTGGAGGGGAGGCCTTAGGGGCGAGCCGTCAGGGCGAACTACTGAGTATCGAGTTTGCAGTTTGAGTGACGAGTTTCCAGTCACGAGCGACTTCTGGCAACCATCGGTAGCTGGTGACTCAAACTGCAAACTGGAGACTGCGTAGCTCACACTCCAACATTGCTGCGCTCAGCCCTTACTCCGCTCGCGCATCCCCACGATGTGCGCGACATGATGATCCCCATGCCATGCGTACATCCCCACCAGATGATCGATCGTCATGCGACCGTTTTCCGGGTGCATGAACGCCCGCGAGAACTGTTCGGGCGTCATCGCGCGCAGCACGGCGGTCATCCGTTCGTGCGTCGCAGCGAGTAGCGCGAGTGACACCAACGGCGACACATCCCGCACGTCGGCGAGCAACACCCAGGCATCCTGATCGTACGGTTTGATCGTTGGCTCGTCTTCTGTCAGCGCGAGCTTGAGCCGGATGAGTGCGTGGGCGTGACTGTCGGCCACATGATGCACGAGCTGACGCACGGTCCATCCGCCGTCGCGATAGGGCGTCTCATATTCGGCCTCGCTCAAGCCGGTGATCGCGGCGCCGAGCGCCGCAGGAAGCGCGGCCAAACGCGCAATCGATTCCGCGCGATCGGCATCCGTGTAGCTGACGAGCGGTGCGAACCGGCCGATGGGATAGCGCGTCGTATCGGGCGTGCTGTCGGACATGCATTGCTCTCCGGAAAGCGCAGGATGACAGGGACTCGTCTGCGGAAAACAAGTGCCCTGTCATCTCACGCGCTATCGCGGCGGTATCTAACCAATATCCAACGCGCTTCCGCTCAGAGCGTCTGGCGCTTGCCGCTGAACTGGCGGTAGAGAAGTAGGAGGATGACGGCGCCGATGACGGCCGCGATCAATCCCGCGGCCTCGTCTGCTCTGTACCAGCCAAGTGACCGGCCGAGAAACGTGCCAAGCATCGCGCCGGCAATGCCGAGCAGCATCGTCACGATGAATCCCCCAGGATCGCGTCCGGGCGTCAGCGCTTTGGCGATGGCCCCAGCCACCAGGCCAATCAAGGCGATCCACAACAGTCCCATACGTCGCTCCGGAAAAAGAGAAAAAGGAGAAGTGCTCAGGTACGGACATCAATGCATGTGCGATGCCAACGGCAACGGACTGGGCCGTGCGATCTCAGGGCAACGTCTCACCCGCCGGCTGCCAGAGTTCGATGCGATTGCCGTCGGCGTCTCGAATCCAAGCAAAGCGACCGTAGTCGGTGTCCTCGACTTTTTCGTCGATCCAGACGTCATGCGCCCTGAGTTCCGTCAGCAGTGCGCCGAGGTCGCGCACGCGATAGTTGAGCATGAAGCTCTGTCCGGAGTCGCCAAAGTAGGTCGTGCCGGACGGCATCACACTCCACGCCTGGTAGCCTTCGACGGCGGGGTTGGCGTGTTCGCGGATCGGGAACATGCCGCCCCAGCTTTCG
>JBKJTE010000144.1:0-5369 GCA_046590495.1 Gemmatimonas sp.
AGCAGGCCGTCCACGGTGAGACGCGCGAGGTCCTTCCATTCACGGGGTAATGCCTGCGAATCCGCATCGCGACGAATGGCCTGCAACGGCGAAACGCGACGCAACGCCAGCAATGGACGCATCGCGAACACCAATGACACCCACACGCCAGTCGCAAGCCCGAGCAACAGCGGACGTGGTTCGAGTGCAATCGTCACGTCGACGGGCAGGAAATCGGCGACGACGCGCGGCAGCAGGAATTGCACGGCGACTCCGAGCAGCGCACCCGCCGTCGCGCCAACTAATCCCATCACCCCGGCCTGTACGACATACAGGCCGAGCACCTGACGGCCCGTCGCGCCGAGGCAACGCAGCACGGCCACCGTATCGATTTTGGACGACACGAACGCGTTCACGCCGCTCGCAACACCGATCCCGCCAAGCAACAACGCAATCAATCCGATGATGCTCAGAAAATCCGCGAGACGAGCAACAGCTTCGGTGAAGTCACGCTCTGTTTCGGCAACCGTACGAATGCGAACGCGTGTCGGCGGTAGAGCAGAGGACAAACCGTTCGCGCTATCAGGTGCTGGAGTCGCGGTCTGCACCGCACCCGTCGCGGATGGAGCCGGTGTGACTGCGACTGACGTGGACTTGGTCGAGTCGTTCGCCGCAATGTTAGGCGCACGTGGCGGTTCCTCGGGCGCGTCACCTTGGCCGCCCCGACCACCACGACGATCGCGGGATTCGGCTGCTTCCTGCTGTGCCGCGCCGCGCGGATCGATGCGACGCCGCAAGTCGCGCTTGAGTGTCGCCGCGGCCGCAGTCGTCGCCAGCGCCCCAGGCAGACGCAACACAACTTGGTATTCGGCGCGGCTCCCGAATCGTAGTAGTCCCGTTGCAGCGAGCCACTTGGACGAGAAGTACACGCGCGGCCCGATCACCGACGCGATCCCTGCGTCGCCCGGCACATTACCGAGCGTTCCGGCGATACGGAACGTCTGCGTGCCGAGCTTGAGTGAATCACCAACGACAGCGTCCAACGAGATCAGCAGCGACGGATCGACAAAGACGAAGGCCGAGTCATGCACGGACGCCCACGCATTCGCGGGCACTGTTTCAATCGCGCCGTAGAACGGAAAACCCGGAGTGACGGCGCGAACCTGGACGAGTCGCGTACTTCCTGAGCGCTCGACCAGCGCCATTGACGCGAATGTCGTGACTCGCGCAGACGGAATCCCCTGGGTCGCGAGGGAGTCGAGCAGTGTGTCGACGACGGCGGGCAGTACGCGCCCCGCCTGCATCGACATATCGCCGCCGAGTAGTGTGCGGGATTGTTCGCGGATGGAACGCGTGACATTGCCGGCGAACGAGTCGATCGCAACGAGTGCCGCGACGCCGAACGCAATCGACGACATGTACAGAGCCAGTCGACGGCGCGCCGTTCGGCTCTCGCGCCAGGCGAGACGCAATAGTGCGGCGGTTGTCATCAGCGGATTGCCACGGCCGGGTCCGACGACATCGCGGTGCGCGCAACGTCAAACTCGGGATGCATCACGTCTTCGACGACGACACCGTCCCGCAGCCGAATCGTCCGCTGTGTGCGCGCGGCGAGTGTCGCATCGTGCGTGACCAGCACGATGGTGCAACCGCGTTCGCGGTTGAGCGACATCAGCAGTTCAACGATCTTTTCGCCCGTTGTGCCGTCAAGATTGCCAGTCGGTTCGTCGGCAAAGAGAATGCGTGGATCGTTCACGAACGCGCGCGCGAGCGCGACGCGCTGCTGCTCGCCGCCGGAAAGTTGTTGCGGAAAGTGATGCGTGCGATCGCCGAGCCCAACGCGCGAGAGCAAGTCGCGCGCACGTGCCATCGCGTCGCGCGCCGAAACTCGCCCCGCCAGTTCCAACGGAACCTGCACATTCTCCTGCGCAGTCAGGGTCGGGATCAATTGAAAGCTCTGGAACACGAACCCAACTTTGAGTCCACGAAGTTGTGCGCGCTGGTCTTCATCGAGACTGCCGATATCCGTGCCATCGAGGCTCACGGTACCGCGACTCGGTGTATCGAGGCCGGCGAGCAGTCCAAGCAGCGTCGTTTTGCCACTGCCGGATGGACCGACGATTGAGATGAAGGCCCCCTGCGGGACTTCAAACGAGACATCATTCAGCACGACGAGCTTTTGCGTGCCACTCTGGTATTCCTTGGTCAACCCGCGGGCGACAAGCATGCGATCGAAGCAGAAGGGACATAGGTGGACGACATTCGTCGCCCTTGGATTGAGCCTCACCATCGTCGTCCTGCCCGCCTGCAGCGGTGACAAGTCGACACAACGCACGGCGACGACAACTCCGGAATCAACCGGAGGGGCAGGTGCACGGGCAACCGCAAGCGGCACAGACGGAGTAACTGGTGCTGCCACACCGTCAGCTACACCGTCAACGACAAACGGGGGGACACGACGCCGGGTCGTGTTGCTTGGCACGAGCCTGACAGCCGGGCTTGGGCTCGATCCCGACAAGGCGTACCCCTCACTGTTACAACGCAAGGCGGACTCCGCAGGATTCCCGCTGACGATCATCAATGCGGGTTTGAGTGGCGAAACATCGGCCGGCGCGCTGCGTCGCGCTGCGTGGGTGCTCGACCAGCCCGCTGCGGCCGTGATCCTGGAGGTTGGCGCCAACGATGGGCTACGTGGTGTAGACCCCGATTCGACGTATGCGAACCTCGTTGCTCTACTCGCGGCGGTGAAGCGCAAACAGCCGGACGCCAGAGCGTTGCTGGTGCAGATGGAAGCACCGACCAATCTCGGCCGCGATTACACCGCGCGCTTTCACGCCGCGTATCTTCGCGCGTCGAAGCAGGCAGGCGTGCCGCTACTGCCATTTCTGTTGCAAGGCGTGGCCGGCGACGTACGGCTTAATCAGGCCGACGGGATTCACCCGAACATCGAAGGGTCGAAGATTGTGGCGAACACCATGTGGGTCGGGCTGCTGCCGTTGTTCACTGACCTGAAAGCGTCGCCGTTGCAGACGTCGCTTCCGCGCTAGCACTCCGCGCGATAGCATCTCGCAGTCCTACCCGAGCCGTACCCGCCATGCCGTCGATACTCGAGATGCTCGATGACATTGTTCGACAGGAATATGGCGCGAACACGCTGGCCACTGTTCGTGCCGTCGGCGCCGAGCGCCAGTCGGGGAGTGGCGCGTTGGCGCGCACGTCGGCCTTTGTGGTGGCGCTCGCTGAGGTGCGGAGGCAGCCGCTGACGGATTTCTGCTCGCAAATGGCGCGGAAGTTGGTCGTCCCGGCGTTCGGGGAGGTGGCGTTCATCATCCGGCGTTTTGCGTCAACGCGCGCGATGCTGTTGCAGGTGAACGCCGTGAGCACGGATATGTTTGCGCAGCTCTTCCCCGGTCACACCGCACCGTACATCGATGTCGAGCTTCAGGGTGCGGAAAGTTTGCGGTTGACCGTCACGGACTCCGCCGAAGTCGCCTCCTTTGTGGAAGGGTTGATCCTGGGTTCATCGGACCACTTTGAGGAGCGCGTGACGGTGCGTCGCCCTGTGGCGTCTGGGGGCGGCGCGGCGCGCCATCTGATCGATGTCCTCTTCGAAGGGGAGCGGCGGGCGGGCACGGGGAGTCCGCCGTCGCCGGGGGCAGAGCGGAGAGCAGGAGTGCTCGGCGGGGTGACCACGTTTTTGAGATAGCGTTGCGTGGGGGGCGTCGGACCACTCGCTTTCTTGGTTGACCCGGCACCGCGTTCCGGTTTACGTTTCGAGGCTGTACTTGGCAGGCTCTTATGCTGGGGTGGTAGCAGAGTGGTGTGCTGCGCTCCGGTTGTCCTTTGTCGAAGGTGTCGTTCGCATGGCCATTCCGGCGACTCAGATCCGCCGCGGCATGGTCCTCGTTTTTGAGGGCGATCCGTGCCGCATCATTGAATTTCGTCATCACACGCCGGGCAACTTGCGCGCGATGGTGCAGGCGAAGATGAAGAATCTCCGCACCGGTTCGAACTTCGAGCACCGCTTCCGCGCCGCTGACGCCATTGAAAAGGCGTCGATGGAGACGCTCGAGCTCGAGTTCATGTACCAGGGTGGTGATACGTTTCACTTCATGAACATCTCGAACTATGATCAGCTCGAGATGGACGAAGAGTCGTTGGGTGACTCGGCGCCGTGGATGCAACCCGGGATGAAAATCATCGCTGAGTTTTACAACGGCCGGCCGATTGGTGTTGAGCTTCCGAACTCGATGATCTTCGAGATTGTGGAGACTGCTCCGGTCGTGCGTGGTGCGACGAAGAACGCGTCGTCGAAGCCTGCGAAGCTCGAGAACGGAGTGACGGTGAACGTTCCTGAATTCGTAGAGTCGGGCACGCGCATTCGCGTCAACCCGACGACGGGTGAGTATCTTGATCGCGCGAAGGATTGAGCGATCGTTATTCGTTGTCGTTGTTCGTTGTTGTCGTACTTTCGTAGAACTGTGCCGCTTGCAAACGCGTGTCGCAGTGGTTACGATTTTGTGCTCTGATTCAGGTGACTGACCGGAGTGAAAGCGCGGGTGCTTCGTCGTCAAAAAGCGTATGCATCCGACCATGGTGGCCGTAGCTCAATTGGTTAGAGCACCGGATTGTGGTTCCGGGGGTTGCGGGTTCAATCCCCGTCGGTCACCCTGCGTGCGGCAGCCGTCAGGCGGACGCATCGGAGGTCCGTAGCTCAATTGGTAGAGCACCGGTCTCCAAAACCGGCGGTTGGGGGTTCGATTCCCTCCGGGCCTGTGAGAGAGTTTTGAGTTTCCGGTTGGCAGTTGTGAGTTGTTGTGGGACCGTGATGGTCTCGCGATGACGTGTCAGACGGGGAGTGATCGCGCATGCGATCACGACTGGAAATACGATTACTTTCGGCGACTGCCGAAGGCAGTCGATGAAAGGTTTTGCGGATCGCTTCGCGATCCACAAAACTCGATACCGCCGGAGGCGTTCCCGCCTTCAGCGGGAACGCCTCCGGCGGTATCGTCTAGGGGACTAGGACACAGCCCTCTCAAGGCTGGAACACGGGTTCGAATCCCGTTACCGCTACTGGCAGGTGCTGGTCTGTTCCATGGCATCGGCCCCATCGTCTATCGGTTAGGACGCGACCCTTTCAAGGTCGAGAGACGGGTTCGACTCCCGTTGGGGCTATGACTCCCCGTCGGGAGTCGGTAGGAGCAGGTTGTTGGTGCGGCAGGCGAACGCAGACGGGCAATAGCGGTAACGCTACGGTTCCTCGGGTTCGTAGGATTGGGGGCGTAGCTCAGTTTGGTTAGAGCACTCGACTGTCACTCGAGAGGTCGCGGGTTCGAGCCCCGTCGCTCCCGTTGTTCTGTGAGATAGGACGCAGGTTGGGTTAGCGG
>JBKJTE010000363.1:0-8344 GCA_046590495.1 Gemmatimonas sp.
GCGAGCGCTATGTGATTGTCGACACCGCGGGTCGATTGCAGATTGACACCGACATGATGAACGAACTCAAACGGCTGAAAGCGGCGATTCGTCCGGATGAAATTCTGTTCGTGGCCGACGGCATGACCGGTCAGGAAGCGGTGAAGATTGCGCAGGGCTTCGACGAAGCGCTGAACATCACCGGCGTCATTCTCACGAAGCTCGATGGCGATGCGCGCGGTGGCGCGGCGCTGTCGATCTACGGTGTGCTCAAGAAACCGATCAAGTACATCGGCGTTGGTGAGAAGGTCGACGCGCTCGAAGAGTTCCACCCCGAGCGCATGGCTGGTCGCATTCTGCAGATGGGCGACATCGTGTCGCTCGTCGAGAAGGCGCAGGAATCATTCGACGCCGTCGAAGCCAAGAAGCTCGAGAAGAAGGTCCGCAAAGAAGGTATGGACCTGGAAGATTTCCTCTCGGCGATGCGTCAGATGCAAAAGCTCGGACCGTTCGAGAATTTGCTCAAGCTGCTGCCCGGCGTGAACAGCAAGATGCTCAAAGACGTGAAGATGGACCCCAAACGTCTCAAGCACATCGAAGCGATCGTGCTGTCGATGACACCGCAGGAACGGAAGAAGCCCGAGCTGTTGAACGGCTCACGTCGCGCGCGCATCGCGAAGGGTTCTGGACGCCCGGTGAACGAGATCAACAAACTGCTCGAGCAGTTCCGCGAAATGCAGAAGATGATGAAGAAGATGAGCGGTGGCGCCGGCGGCAAAGGCGGTGGCGGGATGCCGAGGATGCCGTTTGGCGGTGGCGGGATGTTCGGCGGGATGCGCTAGCGGATCGCTAGCGCGTCCAGAGCAGAATCACACACCGCGCTTCGCGGAACGCCGCCCGATACTCGTTCGGGATCTGCGCAGGACTCGCATACACTTCCATCCCTTCGATCCAGTTTTGAGGGATGAGGTCGAGCGCTTGCGGCTTGGGTATTGGACTCCCGGTGCGAGCAATGTCCTGGGTCGCCTTCCGGGACGCTTCAAGCGCAGTTGTAGAATTGGCGTTGCTGAGCAGCGCCTGCTGAGTCGACGTCAGAACTGCCGCCGCATCCGCGATGGGCTTGGTCATCAGCACGCCGTCCAGGAAAATGATCCCGTCACCGCATCGCGCCGCACGGGCGCTCATGCGGCGAAGCATCTGGCTGAGATCAATGGCACCGATGCGGTCAAAATCCGCGCGCGTTACGAATTGCTCTGCCGGTGCACCCGAAAACTGTTTCCGGTTTTCGAATCCGGCCTGCGTGAGTCTCGCCGAGATGCCGTCGCGCCTGATCACCACTGGTGCCAAGTCCGTCGCACTCTCCCGCAGCTCGATTGCCAGCGGTGCGTCGTCAGCGATCGGTAGCTCGACCCGTACGACCACCGATTCGAATCCCAGCCTGCGGACGCGCAGCACGTACGCACCTGGAGGCAGGTCCAAAAGCCGAAAGCGCCCTTTGGCATCGGTCGAGGCCTGCTGCGTGGTCCCGACGGCGCTGATCTGCACGTCCGGGATCGGGGCGCCCAGTGAGTCTTCGACAGTGCCGACGACCACATGCGATTGTGCCCGGAGCGCTGCAGGGGCGAGCGTGAGCAGCGCGAGTCCGACCAGCCGGCGGAGGGAGGTCATGGTGCCAATACTCACCGCCGCCCTGAGCGACGCAAGAAGGCCCGTCTTGAGAGCAGAATTGCACGTCTTTCGCAGTAGCGCCCGTACCCGGGGCTCCGCTACGTTACATGGCTATGGCTGCGCTGCGCCAGTTGGGTGAGTCCGGTACCGGGCCTGCTCACGAAGCAACGACTCGAGTGCGGACCGGAACCGCCGGCCCCGCGAGGAGCTCGGGACCCGAAGGACTGACCCCGTCATGGGATGCCCAGATGGCTGTAAAGATCCGTCTCCGCCGCGAAGGCCGGAAGAAGACCCCGATGTACCGTATCGTCGTTGCTGACTCGCAGAGCCCCCGTGACGGGCGTTTCATCGAAATCATCGGCCAGTATCAGCCCCGCTTCGGCGGCGACTCGGCGATCAATCTCCAGGTTGAGCGCGTCAACTACTGGCTCAATGTCGGCGCGCAGCCGACCGATACGGTCCGCGCACTCC
Organism: Gemmatimonas sp.; assembly: GCA_046590495.1. GTDB lineage: Bacteria > Gemmatimonadota > Gemmatimonadetes > Gemmatimonadales > Gemmatimonadaceae > Gemmatimonas. Next base: position 2,119 of record JBKJTE010000363.1, read on the forward strand.
TCCGTCGCGCCGGCGTGCTCAAGGAGCGCCATGAGGCGCGTCTGGAGGCCAAGGGCGTGACCGTGAAGAAGGTTCCGGCCGCCGGTACGCTTGCCGCTGCGGCGACGCCCAAGTCTGACGAGCTCACACCGCCGCCGGGTCCTGTCGTGATGCTTGCGGACGACGCCGATCGCGCGGAGTCCTGAGCTGGGCGAACTGATCGTCGTCGGACTGGTGCGTCGCGCGCATGGTGTGCGCGGCGCCCTCGCCGTCGAATCGTTAGTCGATGCGCCGGATGCGATCTTCGCGTCCGGCGCTGTCGTTATCGCCGGCGACCGCAACGGTAAGGCGGCCGCTGAAGGCGAGCTACACATCGAAGACGGTCGGCCGATGAATCGCGAATGGTTGGTGAAGTTTCGCGAGATCGCCGATCGTGACGTCGCTGACGTCTGGCGTGGACGCTACCTGCTCGTCGATGAAGCACAGCTCCCACAACCCAACGAAGAGCAGGTGTACATCTTCGCCCTCATCGGGATGCGTGTTGAAGTTGAAGGACTGGGACTCGTGGGCCATGTGCGCGATGTCTACGACGCGCCGCAGGGGTTGCTCATCGAGGTCGAGACGGCGACCGGTAAACCGCTCGTGCCCTGGCGACCGGAAATCGTTTCGCGTGTCGACGAAGCAACGCGCACGATCGTGCTGAAGCCGCTCGAAGGGTTGCTCGAGTAACGGAGCGGTACAGACATGCTCCGAATAAACGTCGTCACGATCTTTCCCGATTTCTTCGCGGGACCGCTCGGCCTGAGTATTCCGGCGCGCGCAGCCGGCGTGGGGAGTGTGTCGTACACCGTCGTCGATCTGCGCACCTTCACGCACGATCGTCATCGCACCGTCGATGATTATCCGTTTGGCGGTGGCCCGGGAATGGTGATGAAGCCCGCGCCATTTTTCGAAGCGATCGAAGCCATCGGGGCGAAAACGCCGATCGTCTTGCTGTCACCGCGTGGTCGGAAATTCGTGCACGCCGATGCCGTCCGCTTCTCCGAAGGCGCTGAGCTCACGCTGCTCTGCGGCCACTACAAAGACGTCGACGAACGCGTCGCGCAGCATCTCGCCACCGAAGAACTTTCACTCGGCGATTTCGTCTTGAGTGGCGGTGAGCCCGCCGCGCTCGCCATTATCGACGCGACGGTGCGACTGCTTCCTGGCGCCATGAGTGATCTGGAAAGCGCGCGCACCGATTCATTCTACGATCGCGGCATCAGTGCGCCGAGTTACTCACGCCCGGCAGACTATCGCGGATTCGCGGTGCCCGAAGTGCTCATCGGCGGCGACCACGCGAAAGTTGCTGCCTGGAAAGAGGCCGAGAGTCTTCGTCGCACCCGCGAGGTTGAAGCGCGCGATCGTGCGGCGTGGATTGAGCGGGAGCGCGTGATCGCCGCGCGCGAAGCGGCTATCGCCGACGCGGAGCGCGCTTTAGCGGAGAAGGCCGCGAAGAAGGCGCGGCGGAAGCGGAAGGGCGCGCGGTAGCTACAGCTTCTTTGAGCGGCAATTCGTCGCGATGATAGATCGTGATTGACGTCTCGTCGAAGACACGACGGCGGCCGCCCTGCGGGAGCACATGATCGGTGGCGTGTTCGGCCGCAAAGATTCGCGCGAACGGCACGGCGCGCCAGGAGTCGAGCAATCGATCGAGCATCTTCGAGTTGTACGGCGGATCGACAAACACGATATCGTATTTTTCCGCTTCGAGCGCTGCGGCAAACGGCAGCGCGTCCTTCTTGAAAATGCGCGACTTTTTCTGCACGCCAAGCGCGGCGATGTTGGCTTTCAGCGCATGCAGACTCGACGGACGAAACTCGACAAAGTCCGCGTACTTGGCCCCACGCGAAATCGCTTCGAGGCCGAGTGCGCCGGTGCCCGCGAACAGGTCGAGAATGCGCGCGTCCTGAAGATCGGCGCCGAGCATCCCGACAAGCGCCGCACGGACTTGCTCGCCGGTCGGGCGCACGCGAAAATCGTTCGGTGACGTGAGATTTCGGTCTGCAAACTTTCCGCCGACGATTCTCATATCCGGTTCGGTTGAGCGGACTTCAGGACTGACGACAGGGACGCGGCGCCGATGCATGCAGTGATCATGACGGAAACTATTCGGTGCAGCGGAATGTCGCTCGCTTGGGCGCAGGGGCGCGTGCCGTTCGACGGGGCACCGGCAACGTGCTACAATTGCGCGACGACGTGATTACTTCCTGCGAGGACGCTCCCAATGCCACGTGCGACGCCAAGCGGTTTGCCGCGTTCGATCTGTTTTTTGCTCCTGCTGGGTGCGGCCATCTCGGCGAGTGGATGCGCCAGCTCCGGCCCGGCGCCGACGCGGATGCCACCGGCGATGCGAACGCTCGCTGTCGACCGCAACGGCACGATACAGACGAACGGAGCGGATGTGGAACGCGCACCGTTCAGTGTCTCGGCGGACGAACTGTTCCGCGTGACGACGCTTGCGTTCTCCGACATCGGCGTCAATCCGACGGTCCTGGATGCCCAGCGAAAACGCGTCGGCAATCCGGGATTCATCATCACGCGCAAACTTGGCACCGTTCCGCTCTCCAAATACCTCGAGTGCGGTACGAACATGTCGGGGGTGAAAGCAGACAACGACCGCATCACGATGGTTGTCGACGCGAACATTGAAGCCGACGGATCCACGGCCAGCGTCCTTCGCATTCTGGTGGCCGCAACGGCCAAGTCGATGATGGGCAGCTCGACCGATGCGGTCGAGTGTGCGACGACGGGCAAGTTGGAACAATCGCTCCGCAACGCGATAGGGCTGCGGCTGGCGAAACGATAGATCCGCCGTCTACTCGGTGTTCAGGTTGTAACGCATGATCGAAGCGTGACGACCACTCTTCTCGCGTTCAATTGCATAGACGTCTCCGCGCGGCCCGTCCGAGCTTGCGATGAGCGACTCGAGCGCACCGCGCTCGTCGTCACGGAGTGTGATGTCGAGTGCCGCGAGTGTGGCCGGCAAATGCCCCGTATGGCGCGCGCCGACCAAAGCGGCTGACACCGCGGGCGAGTCGAGCACACTTCGAATCGCGATCGCACCGATCGTTGTCTCATGCGCCCGCGCGATCTCGTGGAGCAGCTGCAGCAGTCGCTGGAACGCGCTCCAACCTCCGAACTCGTCGATAATGAGTTTGTACTTCACCAGCGACCGGTTTTCCAGCGGCTCGGTAGGTTCCGGCACGCCGAGCCACCGTTCGTGAAAAAAGCCGCCGGCAAGCGCCCCGTACGTCAGTAGATGAATGCCGCGCTTTGCACAGAGTGTGGCTATGTCCCCCAGAGCGCGTCGATCGAGCAGCGAGAGTTGGACTTGCTGCGCGATGATTGGAACGCCCGCGTCCAGTAGTGCAAGCAGATGCGGTGCGTCGAAATTGGTCACGCCGATCTGTTGGATCTTCCCCTCTTTCTGCATTGCCGCGAGATGCAGTGCAGCCTGCTCAACGCCTGGGACATCGTAATCCCACCAATGCAGCTGCACCAGATCGAGCGTTTCAACGCCAAGGCGCGCGAGTGACCGATCGATGATTCGTTCGACGTCGGAACGGCGCAGCGTCAACAGTGCATCCAGATCGGGGACGCACTTGGTGTGCACGCGAATTGTGGGCGCGGAGGGCCCATGTGCCGAACGCCACGCCCGCAGAAACGCGCCGATCAGCGATTCAACGCCGGTATAGATGTCGGCGCAATCGAATGCCGTGATGCCAGCTTCGGCAAACGTGGTCATGTCGGCGATCGCGCGCGCGTGGTCAACCAGTCCATGCCCACCAGCGAGTTGCCAGCCTCCCTTGATGATGCGCGGAATCGTGTAGCCAGGCGCGAGCGCCACAGTCGGAAAACTCATTCGGCGCTCGTCGGGAGTGGCACGGCGGTGACCTCGGCGTGACGGAACGTGGATGTGCCGGTGCGGGTGATGCGAAAGCGCGCGCCGCAGTGAGGGTCGGGGCAGGCGACTTCCGCGTCCGTGGTCATCCAATCGTTGGGATGCGTCGGTCGTTGCTTGGCCGGCAGGAGCGGCAACAGGGCCGCCAGCGGATACAGTGGAAAGCTCTGTCCCGCAGGAAACTCGAGATTCTCACCGCGCAGCGTGAACGTGTCGCCCGCTTTGTGGTTGCACACCATCGGTCGATCGGTTGCGACGACCTCGACACGCAAATCAAACAAGGTGAACGCGTCCAAGGCTTCATGAGTCGGCATGGCGTGAACGATAGCGCGGCGCAACCTTGTCTGGCCACATGCCCTCGCAAACCGACCAGCCATCATCTGCGGCGTCGTCAGCTCGTCGCTCGACAAACGAGTCCGTTGTCCCGCTGACTTTCTATGGCGGACTCTTTGGGACACTGGCGCCGTTCGCCTGCTTTCTCGCCGGAGTGGCCGCGCTCGCACTGAATGGTGCGCCCGACGAAAAGGGATTCTGGCCCATTTTGCTCGGCGCGCTGACACTCGGCCTTCTGCTGGCCAAGGATCGCACACGATACGCAGAGGCAATGCTCGATGGGATGAGCCAGCGCGTCGTGATGGTGATGCTTTGCGCGTGGCTGTTTGCCGGTGTGCTCGGCGCGGTGCTTGGTGCGAGCGGTTTCGTTGGCGCGTTGGCGTCGTTGGCGAGTGTGGCGCATCTCACCGGTGGCATGTACGTCGCTGCCGCGTTTCTTGTCTGCGTTGTTGTGTCGACCGCGACCGGGACGAGTTTTGGCACGATCCTGCTCTGCGGGCCGCTGCTCTATCCCGCCGGCGGGGCGGCGCAGGCTGCACCGGCAGCACTGATGGGTGCGATTCTCGCCGGCGCGACCTTTGGCGATTCGATTTCGCCGGTGTCCGACACGACCATCGCATCGAGTGGTACGCAGCACGTCGATATCGGCGGGACGGTGCGTAGCCGACTCGTGTACGCCATTCCAGCGGGAGTTGTGGCGCTGATCGCTTCGGCGCTACTTGGCGGCAATGAAAATTCTGGCGCGATCAGTTCTCAACAGTTCGCCTCAACTGCGATTCACACGAAGCCTTTGCTATTGCTCGTTTCGCCCGCGCTCGTGATCGGTTTATTGCTTGCGAAGCGTCATCTCATCGAGGCGCTGCTCTTTGGTGTTGCCAGTGCCGTGATTGTCGCACTTGCTCTTGGATTGATCACACCGTCCGGTCTGTTGCACATCGACGCTTCGGCGTTCGGCGCAACGGGAGTGATCGTTGACGGCATGCAACGAGCGGTGGGCGTCAGCATTTTCACGTTGCTGCTCGTGGCACTCGTCGGAACGCTGCAGGCGACCGATGCGGTCGATCGGTTGGTGCGCGCCGCACAGGGTCGAGCGTCATCGGTGCGCGGCGCCGAGAGTTGGATCGTTGGTGTCGTGTCGGCGGCGGTGTTGCTGACGACGCACAGTGTTGTCGCGATTCTCGCGGTCGGCGAATTTGCCCGACAGACGGGCGAGCGTTTCGGCGTCTCCGGTTATCGTCGGGCGAATCTGCTCGACATGACCGTCTGTACGTGGCCGTTTCTGCTGCCGTATTTTCTTCCGACCATTCTTGCGGCGAGCGCAAGCAAGAGCGGCGTTGCGTTCGGGATGCCGGCGGTGAGTGCAACGGCAATCGGATTGTACAACACGTATGCGTGGGCACTGGCGGTGGCGGTATTGCTCGCAGTCCTGACGGGCTACGGACGTGCGCGTGAGGACGACGCGGGACGCGGGTCCGATCGCTGAGACTGCAGCCAAGCGTTGCATCGTTTTCGTCCACCTCTTGCGGTATTGTGCATGGCCTTCGCTGCCTACGGCTGCCTCTCCATTCGATTGATGACGGCACGCCGGGTGGCGCTCACTGCGCTCGCGCTCGGCGCATTACCGCACACGCAGTACGCACAGCGCGCGAAGAGTGTCGCACAGGTACGCCGCCGCAAACTCCGCGCGATATCGCGATGCCGTGGGGTGTTGAATCGCTTACACCGATGCAGCGTTTCGCCAAAGGAATGCAGGCTGGCATCGATCAGTTTGGCGGCACTGACACCGGCGCGCCGTTTGTCGACGCGGTGAAGGCGGGGCTGCTACCAGTTGCGCGACTTGACGAGGCCGTGGCGCGAATCCTTGCGCTCAAGTTCGATCTCGGTCTCTTCGAAAATCCGTTTGCCGATGCAACAAAAGCGGCGGCGGTTGTTGGTTCGAAAGCGAGTCGACGGGTCGCGTTGAATGCCCAG
>JBKJTE010000039.1:0-7247 GCA_046590495.1 Gemmatimonas sp.
CCTCAGTCCCCAGTCCCCAGTCCCCAGTCCCCAGTACCCAGTCCCCAGTCCCCAGCCGTCAATTGTCCCTCCTCGCGCTCCAGGACATTCGCGTCGCATTTGGCGGCCCTGCGGTACTCGACTCGGCGTCGTTCAGCATCGAGCGGGGAGAGCGCGTCTGCCTGCTCGGAAGGAATGGTGCGGGGAAGAGCACATTGATGAAGCTGATCGACGGTACGGTGACGCCAGATGCGGGCGAGGTTGTGCGTCAGGGTGGAGTTACCGTCGCACGACTGGAGCAGGACATTCCGGCCGATGTCGAAGGCACGATCTTCGATGTGGTGGCGGCGGGATTAGGGCCCAGAGGTGCGTTGCTCGCGCAGTACCACCAGGCCAGTCATCGGGTCGCAACGGACGCGAGCGATGCGGCGCTGCGTGAACTCGATCGACTCCACCATGCGCTCGATGCAGCCGATGCGTGGCAGATCCAGACGCGGGTGGACACGGTGCTCGAACATCTGGGACTCGATGCCGACGCGCTGTTTGGTGCTGCATCGGGCGGGCGAAAACGTCAGACGCTGCTGGCGCGCGCGCTTGTGCGTCAGCCGGATGTGTTGCTGCTCGACGAACCCACCAACCATCTCGATATCGAAGCCGTCGAGTGGATGGAAGACTTTCTGATTGATCGCGGCACGACACTGCTGTTTGTCACCCACGATCGCGCATTTCTGCGACGCGTGGCGACGCGTATCATCGAACTTGATCGCGGTCGACTGGTCGATTGGGGCACGGACTATGACACCTACCTCGAGCGCAAAGAAGGTGCGCTCGCCGCCGAAGCGCGTGAGTGGGCGGAGTTTGACAAGAAGCTTGCCAAAGAAGAAGTCTGGATTCGCACCGGTATTCAGGCACGTCGCACGCGTAACGAAGGACGAGTGCGCGCGCTCGAATCGTTGCGTGTTGAACGCGCTGCCCGGCGCGAACGTATCGGCACTGTCAGACTGCAGACCAGCGACGCAGATCGATCGGGGAAGCTGGTCTTCGAAGCGCGCAATGTGAATTTCGGTCGCGGCAACAAGCCAATCGTGCGTGATTTTTCGACGACCATCATGCGCGGCGATCGCGTCGGTCTGATCGGTCCAAACGGTTCCGGTAAGACGACGCTCCTGCGACTGCTGCTCGGTCAACTCACCCCCGACAGTGGCACGGTGCGCGTCGGGACAAACATCGAAGTCGCGTACTTCGATCAATTGCGCGAAGAACTCGATCCCGAGCGGAGTGTCTTTGATAGTGTCGCCGATGGCGCGGAGTTTGTCACGGTCGGTGGCAACACCAAACACGTGCATGGCTATCTGCAGGAGTTTCTCTTTCCCACCGATCGTGCGCGTACTCCCGTTCGCGCTCTGAGCGGCGGCGAACGCAATCGGCTCATGCTGGCGCGGCTGTTCACGCGCTCGTTCAATCTGCTCGTGCTCGACGAGCCGACCAACGATCTCGATATCGAGACGCTCGATCTGCTCGAAGCGCTATTGCTCGAATATGCGGGGACCCTGCTGCTCGTCAGCCACGATCGCGCATTTCTCGACAACGTCGTCTCGAGCACGCTGGTGCTCGAAGGCGGCGGTCGTGTCGGTGAATACGCCGGCGGCTATAGCGATTGGGTCCGTCAGCGCCGACCGGTTGCCGCGCCAACGCCAACAACAAAGCGCGTCGAACAGACGTTGGCTGCACCGGTCGCGGCACCGCGGGCTGACAAAAAGCGCAAACTGTCCTACAAGGAGACGCAGGAACTTGGCGCGCTCCCTGACCGCATCGATGCACTCGAACAGGAACGGTCAACACTTTACGGATCGATGTCAGACCCTGCCTTTTTGCGCGACGGCAGTGCAGTGACTACGGCAAATGCACGACTCGTCTCGATTGATGAAGAAATCGCCAAGCTGACAGAGCGGTGGGAGCTGCTGGAGACGATCGCCGCCGGTTAAACGAACGTGACCGTGGGTGGGCGTGGATGTGAATGGCCAGTGCGAGCCGCCGAACTCTTGTATACCGACGGTTGAACGGACTGATACGGGTACGCTCGAAAGCTTGCGTTAAGACATGAACTATTTCGCAACGCGCAGAACGTCTGACGCGTAGTTTCGGCGACGCTGCGCGACGGGACGTATCGCATCGCGGTTGATCCACCAACGCCAACCCGCCAATTGCATCAATGATGGACAACACTGTGATCGTGGTAACCGGTGCGAGCAGCGGAATCGGCGCTGCCCTTGCCATACAGGTGGCGCGACGCGGCGCTTCCGTCGCGTTGATCGCCCGGCGCCCGGAGCTACTTGCCGAGATTGCGGCCCAGTGCGGACCGGCGTCGATGGTGATTGCCGCCGACATGACCGATCGGCTTGCGGTTCGTGACACCGTCGCGCGAACAATCGAGCGCTTCGGACGCATCGATGTCTGGGTGAACAACGTCGGTCAGGGGATCACGCGCGTTCCGTCGCAACTGACCGACGATGATATCGACGAGATGATGCGGGTGAACGTGAAGTCAGCGTTGTACGGCATGCAGGAAGTATTGCCGCATTTTCGCTCACGTGACGCTGGGCATATCATCAACGTCTCGTCGATGCTGGGTCGTCTTCCGCTTGCGGTCATCCGATCGTCGTACGGTGCGTCCAAACACTTTCTGAATTCGCTCACCGCGACTTTCCGTGAAGAAGTGCAGCAGACGCATCCAGGGATTCAGGTGTCGTTGGTGTCACCGGGTGTCGTGCGCACCGATTTCGGTTTGAACGCGTTGCACGGCGGTCCCGACTCCAGACAGAACGCTGATTCGCAGAGCGCCGAAGAAGTCGCTGCGGTCATCGCACAGGTGATCGAATCGCGCAGTCCCGACGTGTACACGCGCGAAGGGTCACGGGAGCGCGTCGCGCAGTACATGGCGCGCGTTGGTGCTGATGCGGAAATCACTCCATCGAGGCTGACGCCGGTATGAACCGTCGCGAATTCACCCGAATTGCTGCAGGCACACTGGCCGCAGCGAGCTTGCCGCGCGTGGTGCGCGGAGCCGCGAGTTCGCGCGCTTCGACTTTTGCCGCCGCCCCGCGAGTGAACGGTGCGCGTTTGAACGGCTGGCTCACGTCGATCAGCGAATTCGGCAAGAATCCGCAAGGTGGCGTAACGAGGCTCGCCTACAGCGAAGCTGATCTCGCAGCGCGGGCGTTCGCGACAAAGCTCATGCGCGACGCCAAGCTCACCGTGCGGGTCGATGCAGTCGGCAACATCTACGGACGCCGGGCCGGCACCGACGCGAACGCCAAGCCAATCATTTTTGGCTCACATGTAGACTCGGTCCCCGAAGGCGGAAACTTTGACGGCAACGTTGGCTCACTCGCTGCCATCGAAGTCGCGCGCACCTTTGACGAACAGGGTGTGAAGACAAAGCATCCGCTCGACATCGTCATCTGGCAGAACGAGGAAGGCGGCACGTGGGGAAGTCATCTCGTTACTGCCGACGCCACCGCGGCCGAACTCGCGACGGTATCACGCAACGGCAAGACGATCGGCGAAGGGATCACGATCATCGGCGGTGATGTGGCCAAGCTCGCATCGGCGCGACTGCGTAAAGGCGATGTGCACGGCTATCTCGAACTGCACATCGAACAGGGTGGCTATCTCGACAAGGAGAAGCTCGAGATCGGTATCGTCGAGGGCATTGTCGGGCTGCGTCAATGGGAAATCACGATCGATGGTTTCGCCAATCACGCGGGCACCACACCCATGAACGAACGTCACGACGCGATGTTGACGGCGGCACGATTCACCGAAGCGGTGAATCGCATCGTGACTTCGATGCCTGGCCGACAGGTGGGTACCGTCGGTCGCATTCAGGCATTTCCGGGCGCGGTGAACGTTGTGCCCGGCAAAGTCACCTGCACACTCGACCTGCGCGATCTCGACGACAAGAAGATTCAGCGGGTCTTCGAGATGATTTCCACGGAAGCAACAAAAATCGGCAAGACGAACGGGACGTCGTTCAAGTTCAACGAAGTGGTGAAGCACGAAGCCGCGCTGTGTGACGCGCGCGTTCGGGCACTCATCGCGGCGTCCGCCAAGTCGCTCAACTTCACCACGAAGAACCTGCCGAGTGGCGCCGGGCACGATGCACAGAACGCGGCGCGCGTCTGTCCGATGGGAATGATCTTCATTCCGAGCGTCGGTGGGATCAGTCATTCGCCGAAAGAATTCTCCAATGCGAAAGACATTACCAACGGCGCGAATGTTCTCGCGGCCGCGGTGCTGCAGATGGATGCTGCGACGTTCTAGCTGGCCACTCGTGATGTGAAGGCCTCGCCTTGAATGCGACGTCGATGGTGGGCGGTACCAACGTCGTGTCGAAGCTACCCGCCGCAAAACGCGCTCGTAGACTCTTGCTTGGTGTGGCGATTGGCGCCGCGCTCGCGACAGCGGTTGGTGCTATCTGGCTGAGTCAACGCGAGACGCGCGCGGGCGTCACGGGGGATCGTGTCGCGGTTGATGTGTCCATCGGGCTATCGAATCGGGTGAACCTTGGCATCGCCATTTCGCCCGACGGACGGAAAATTGCTGTCATTGCTGCCGATTCCCAAGGCACGCGTGCAATCCGCATCCGCGAGCTGTCGGTCGACTCGATCCGCACCGTGGTCGGCACCGAGGGCGCGAACGAGTTCGACTTCTCTCAGGATGGCGAATCGCTGCTGTTCGTGAACTTGAAATCGGAATTGCGTTCGGTCGCCGCGTCGGGAGGCGCCGGCACCGTGCTCGCTCAGGGCGTGTTCAATTTGCAAGCGAATTGGGGAGCTGATGGGTGGATATGCCACACCGTCAGAAGCGGTGGCATTTCACGTGTCCGAGTGACTGGCGGCGCTTCGGAGATACTCACGGTTGTCGATACACTGCGACACGAGTTCGGCCACTGGGAGCCGCAGCTTTTGCCCGGCGGCAAAGCGGTGTTGTTCTTCAGCTACAACTATCCCGCGGACTCCTCACGCGTCGAAGTCTTCGACGTTGTCAGCCGCAAACGGAGCGACCGCGGCGCTGATCTTCAATTGGCGCGGCGACCTCGAACGGGCGCTCCGCCGATGAGCAACACGCGATTGAGGATCAGCACCAATCGACCGGTAGCGGGCTACCGCTTAGCCGCTGCCTTGAACGGCAAACCCAGCGCAGCGCGCATGAGCTGATCGAGCAGCTCACCCGACCGCGCGCGTCCACCGTTGGTCAGCACGGTGATAGACAGCTGCGCGCTCGGCACGTACGCGTTGCCCGTGATGAAGCCGTGAATACCGCCGCCATGTGTGATGATCGTGCGCTCGGCGATGGTGTCACGCCCGAGACCAAAACCATATTTGAGCGCGCCCGTCATCGCCGCGCCCTCGGGAGTCGTCATTAACGTATATGACGCCGGCGATACGATCTTGCCGTTGTGCAACGCGCGATTCCATGTGGCCAAGTCGCCGATCGTCGAGCACATCGCGCCAGCGGCGTAAGGTTGCGTCATCTCCAGATACGGTGCGTTGATCCACGCGCTGCTTTCCCGCTCGTACCCGTGCGCGCGATGCGGAATGACTGGCGACGCGAGACAGTTGCGAGTGCTGGTCAACCCCAACGGTTTTGCAAAACGTGTTTCGATTTCATCACCCCAGGCGTGTCCAGTCAACTTTTCGATGAGCATGCCGAGTATCACGTAGCCCGTGTTGTTATACTCCCACTTGGTGCCCGAGGGAAAATTCAACGGCTTGTTCGCAGTCAACGCGACAAGAGTGTCAGGCGTCATTGCCTCGCCCCAGCGACGCACCCACGACATGCCTACGTCGGTGTAACTCGGAATGCCCGATGTGTGATTGAGCAGCTGGCGAATGGTCACTGCGTGCCAGGCAGCGGGCAGCGTGGGCAGATATGTCGCAATCGAGTCGTCGAGTCTGAACGCACCCTTCTCAAACAATTGCATCACCGTCGCCGACGTGAACTGCTTCGTCACCGACCCGATGCGATAGACGGTCTGCGCGTCTGCATCGACATCCTGCTCGAGATCGGCTTTCCCCCACGCACGCATCACCAGCGTATCGCCTCCACGCACCACCGCCACGGCCACACTCGGCGCGTTCTTCGCCGCGAGAAACGCCTTCGCGAGCGAGTCTGCAACGCGGGCAACCACCACGCGCGAGGGAAACGACTGCGTTTTGGGCGCGCGAGCCGTTGCGGGCTGCGCATGCAAAGATTTCACGCTCATGACACTCGGCGCCGCGATCGCGAGCGAGAGCGTCAACTGCGTGAAAACCGCACAACGTGCACGGCCTGACAACCGTGCAAGGGCGGAGAGTGACCACAGACGACGAGGTGCGAATGGGCGCATCAGCGCTGAGCTCGAGGTTGGAGAAGGGGGAAAGGTACGGGGCCTGGCACTATGGTCGCGACGCCGCTTTTGGCTTGAGCAACAGGTCGGCGAAATCGAAGGAGAAGTCCACGTCCGGCGACGCAGGGAGCATCTTCACCTGATCGATCCGGCCGTCGGGCAATAGGGCGAACGTCGCATACGCATCAGCGCGCAATTCGCGATCGCGCCAGCGTACCAGAAACGTGTCATGCTGCCAGGGAACGAGATCGCCAACAAGCTGCGGCGTGTGGGAGAATCGCATCACCAGCTTGTTGCTCTCGACGGCGATCGTGATGTCGCCGTACCACGCATCTTCGTAGCTGCCTGCGTACTTTGCGAGCGGCAGTGACGGACGCGAGAGTGAATCGCGCGATGACGTTGCGCCCTTTGCCGCATCGGCGAGCGCACGATCCTCACGCAGACGCAGCGAGTCGTAGCCCGCAATCCAGTCGTGCGCCGGTGCATTGAGTGCGCGATCCATCAGTGCCCATGTCAACGCCAGAAATGTCATCGACTCATCGTTGGTCAGCACCACAACTGCGGCACGCGCCGACGGAACGAACGCGACCGACGAGAGATAGCCGGGCAAGCCACCGGTATGGCGTAAGGTTTTTCGCCCGCGATAGTCGACGACTTCGAGTCCAAGGCCATAAAAGCTGAAGTCGTGGCGCGACGGTGCGAGCTCTGGTGGTGGTGCGCCGGATGGCGTCGGCGTGACCGGGCTCCAGATCTGTAGCGCCGTATTCGCACGAATGAGTCGGGTGCCGTCGGCAACTTTTCCAGAATCGAGTTGCGTCAGCATCCACTTGGCCATGTCCTCCGCGCCACTGTTGATGCCACCTGCGGGGTTGGTGTT
>JBKJTE010000232.1:0-23827 GCA_046590495.1 Gemmatimonas sp.
CCAAGTCCGATGCGACGAATGCGCTTGGACAGTGCATCGATCTCGGGGAGCGGGTACTTGTTGACGTCGATGATGTTGTCGAGGAAGTGCGTGCTGATCGCGATATCGCGCTTGAACGCATCCCAGTCCATCACGCCATTGGTGACGTAATAGCCGCAGTTGATCGAACCCAGGTTGCAGACGTCATACGGCAGCAACGGCTGCTCGCCACACGGGTTGGTGGCTTCGTACGGGCCGAGGTGCGGGACCGGGTTGTAGCGATTGGCTTCGTCGATGAAGAACACGCCCGGCTCGCCGGTACGCCAAGCACCCAGGATCATCTTATCCCAGATGTCGCGTGCACGCAGACGGCCGGTGATCTCCTTGCTGACGGGATCGACCAGATCGTACTCCGCGTCCGCCTTCAGCGCATTCATGAACTTGGTCGTGATGCCGACCGAGATGTTGAAGTTCGTGATCTGCGTGAGGTCTTCCTTGCACGCGATGAACTCCAACACATCCGGATGATCGACGCGCAGAATGCCCATGTTCGCGCCGCGACGCGTGCCGCCCTGCTTCACCGCGTCGGTGCTCGCGTCGTACAGCTTCATGAACGAGACGGGACCCGACGCGACGCCGGTGGTCGACCGAACCATCGAGCCCTTACCGCGCAACCGCGAGAACGAGAAGCCGGTGCCCCCGCCCGACTGATGGATCAGCGCCATCGAGCGCAGTGTGTCGTAAATGCCCGCCTGGCCATTTGACAGCGCGTCTTCGACCGGCAACACAAAACAGGCGCTCAACTGCCCCAACGGACGACCAGCGTTCATCAAGGTCGGTGAGTTCGGCTCGAAGCGACGCTGCGTCATCAGGAAGTAGAACTCTTCCGCGAGCGCCTGCACCGCCCCATCGCTCGCCCCGTAGCGACGATCGGCCTCCGCCACCACCGTAGCCACACGCCAGAACATCTCCTCGGGCTTTTCGGTCGGCTTACCCGACTTGTCCTTTACCAGATAGCGCTTTTCAAGAACGGTTCGCGCATTCGCGGACAGTGTGACGGGTCCTTCCGGCGGTGTAACGGAGAAGGGCATTGGTGAAGCTCCGGCGTGTTGAAATGGGGCGGGCTGAACGAGCGGCGGCGTCATGCGATTCGGGTACGTGCCCGATCGGCATTGGGGTTCTGGCAGGCCGCGTAGGTTACCTAGTTCGTGAAGCCGCGCAAGTCGGTCTGTAAGACGATACCAGGTAACGCTTTGCACGATACACATCACGGAAATGCGTGATCGGCTTTGTTATCCACCATGATGAAACACACAAACCGTGAAACACGAATGTGACGTCAGGGGGGCCATGGATACAAGACCGGGACGCCATTTCATATTCGGGAAGCAGTGAGGCAAAGCGTTGCCACGTAGACGCTTATCCAAACTCTACGTCCGGTGAATGGCGCAGCATCGGCGCAGCAATCCGACAGAGGTTTAGCGGCGCCTTGCTGGCGTCATGACGGACGTTCGCTGTTCCCTTGCTTGGTTACACGTTCAGAACTGGGATTTGCTTCGAGGCACGAACAGCGGCCACGAATTTCACGAATCGCACAAAATTTTCCCGGCGCAAAGGGCAAGAACGGAGCATGAAGGGAAAGCACCAAAGCCCGGCGGTGAAAAATGAAGAAAAAAAGGCAGGCCGAAAAAAAAGGAAGGAAAAATACGAATCGCCTTGCTCGCCTGTCTCCGCTCCGGCTCTACCCATATTCGTGTAATTCGCGTGATTCGTGGCCTAAAAATACGAACCCAGCGTCACGTACACCGAACCCCGCCGTCCGACACCGGCTGGAGCCAGATACGGCGACGCAGCCCCGATCCGGAACCGGTATGGCACGTCGTACTGCAACGCAGCGTCCAACACCAGCTCGGCCCCGGCAGACGCGATCCAGCCATCGCGCTTCCCCGGCCGCTCGCACAGCCCGACGCTGGCCGGCTGCCGAGCAAAAGAACCCGGACACCAAGCCCGCCCCGCGTCCGAGAACACAGTCATCGAGAGGCGGTCGAGAAACACGGTGAACGGGGACGGCACAGTGCGATAGCGCAGCAATGGCAGGCGATACTCGACGCTCCCTCCGACGGCCCGAATTCCGCGCTGCGCATCCGCGGACACACCGCGCACCGGAAACGCCCGCGACGGATCGCCAACCACCACACCCGGCAACAGTTCGGCCGACACACCACTCACGCCACCCACACTGAATTCCGTTGCCGTCTTCACATCGGTCGCACCAACGGCGGCGCGCACCGATATCACGTGACGCGCGAACCCTGGGAGATCGAGCGGCGCATACCCACGTCCACTCATCACAGCGCGCCACGACCCGGTCGACGGGTTATCTTCGCGCCAGCGATAGGAACTGCTCGCCGACAGTGACACGCCCTCTTCGTACGAGATGCCAAGCAGCCCGCGACGCAGCGTGGACACGCCCGTACTGATAAAGAGTTGCGGATAGCGGGTGCCGCGCCGCAACAGCGCGTTCGGCGCGCCCAGAAGCGAATCGACTGTCGCCGTGAAGTCGCGCATCTCGTACTGCGCGCCGATGGTGCCAGACCACGAAGACCGAACACGCGGTCGCACAAACGTGGCCGATGCGGTGGTGTAACGACGCCGACGTGCGATATCGCCCAACACTTTCCCGCTGCTGTCGCCGATTCGAAACGTCGCATCCCATGCCTGCGACCACGACAGATCCAACACTGGCACTCCCAGCCCAGCATAGCGATACGCCGCGCCGCCATCCCACTCTCGGCGCGTTGGATTGATCGCCGCGTTCGCAGCCCACGCGTGACGGCCCAGAAGATCCGATGCACTCGTGGCCACGCCGTATGTCGCTTCGCTCAGCCGCCCCTGCCCTGCGATCGGCAACCAGTAGCGCGGCAACAGTTGACGCGCCGCAAGATACGCCGACGATGCACCGCCAACGATCGGCAACGTGATGCTGTCTCGCTTGAGCGGCGACGCGCTGAATACGACGGGTCCCGTGGTGTCGAGCGGCGCAACTGCCACGTGATATCCATCTCCCCGCAACACCAGCGCCACTAGCGATGCGCCATCCGGTGACACACTCGGCTCATACACGCCAATACTGTTCGCGCTTGCAACGCGTATGTCGGCGCGGTCTTCGCGCCACCGCATGGTGTCCACCGGTGCACCGAGCGACGCGATACGCGACGTCTCGACCTGCATGCGTTCACCATTGCGATTGGTCGCCCACACCAATCGCAGTCCGTCCGGCGTGAACGACGGGCTCGCAAAGACATACCGACGACCAGTCACGACTTCGCGAATGTTGCCCAGGGTGTCGAGTACGACGATGCGTTGTTCGCCGGTGCGGAGCAACTGAACGGCCGCGATACGTTTGCCGTCCGGCGACCAGCGTGGGTCGGCCCAGTTCTCATTGTGATCGCCACCGGTAAGCGGCGTCACCTGTCCGTCCGCGGCAACACGCACCAGTCGCGTTCGTGCGGGCGACAATTGCACGGCGATGATGGCGCCGTCGGCACGCACATCAGGCTGAAGCAGTCTCGCACCGTCGGTGAGTTGTCGCTCGGTCCCGTTGTGTGCGACCCACAGGTCGGAACGTACGGTGTACGGATCACGCAGCTCTGTCTGCGCGAAAATCACACGGTCACCGCCTGCAGGCACGTTTACATCGAGCGCGTTCCGACGCGCGAGTCGGCGCGGTGCCGCACCACTGTGAACGTCCGCGACATACACGCCGGCGACCTCGCGCCCGTTGCTCGCCGACCAGATCACGCTGTCACGACCACGCCAACGTGGCGAGTCGGCGTACATCCCGGCGGTCGACAGTTCACGCCAACGCCCTTCGCCGGTCGTGTCCTGCGCCAGCCCCAGCGCCCAATCGCGCTGCACGAAGTCGAATGTGGAGGAGATCGAGGAGAAGCTGCTGCCGAACGCGATCCGCGACGCGCGATTGAGGCGGAACGGGATTGGGTGCGTTGCCATACCGTCGACCAGTTGTCGTAACGAGCCGAGCGCATCTCGTGGGCTCGATTTGACTGCCTGATCGAGAATCCGCACACCGTACGCATACGCTGTTGCGCCACGTGGATAGCGCGATGCGTCCAGACTCCACCGCGAAATCGACGGCACGGCGCGATCGTGCGCGGCGGCTCTGATGGCGGCGTACGACTCCGGCGCGTACAGTCGTCCGCTCCCGGTAAGCACAGTCTCGTAGTACTGAGCCAGCCCTTCTTTCAACCAGCTTGGCGTGTAGCTGTTGGGAAAGAGCAGCGGGTTACGACCGAACACAGTGCGCGCGGCCGACCAGAGTCCACGCGCGCGATCGAGATGAAAGATGTGCGTCAGTTCGTGCGAGATCACCAACTCCAACCAGTCGTCGTGCTGTCGTAACTCCACCGCTTGAATGGGTGGGACAGCGTAGACAACGATGCGGTTGGTGGGAAAGACCTGCGCAAAGCCGTTGCTGTAGTCGACGTTGTCCGCGAGCAGCAGATCCACCGGTCCGGCCGGCGGCGCGAGCGATTGCGAGAGCTGCTCGTATGCATGTTCTGCGATCGCCGCGGCGCGACGTGCAAGGGCTTCCGACTGCACGCCGGAGTCGGAGCGGAAGTGCACGCGAAAGTGTGACGTCGCAATCGTGCGCACCGGTCCACGTGGATCAACTTGCGCGTGTGCGATGCGTGCACCCGCCGCGAGCACGCACACGCTCGCGCATGCGGATACGAGCGCGAGACGTAACGCGCGATGCAATACGCGATGCGATGCGAGACTCAGCGCGCCCACGATCATTGCCTCGACAACTCGCGGAAGTATGCCTCGAGCCCGGCAACAATTGCTTCAGCATATCGTCGCTGAAATCCAACGTCGCGCATTGCCGCTTCCTGCTCGGGCAACATCACAAACAGACCTTCCGTAAGCACAGCCGGATACCACGATGGTCGAGCGACCGCGAGGTTTTGATAGTGCACACCCAAGTCGCGCAAACCGAATCGCGCGACCAATTCCGTCTCGACAAAGCGCGCGAGCGGCTCGCTAGGCTGGTGATAGAACAGCGTGCTCGTACCATTCGCGGTGAATGGATTCACACCATCGGGCAAGGCGTTGAGATGAATCGACACGAAGGCGTGGGCATCGGCTCGACGTGACGCGACGCCACGTTCGGTCAAACCAACAGGAGCCAACGTCGTGCGCGTCAGGACTGGGTTCGCGCCGCGCTCCCGCAGCAAGTCCGCGACCAGCTTTCCAACGGGCAATACCGCATCGCCTTCGTACAAGCCTGTCGGGCCGGTCGCGCCGGCAGGCGGGTGCCCAGGGTCGACCGCGATCGTAAGTGCCGCGAGTGGATGGGCCGGATCGATGATCGGAATGCGTCGCACGCGCAACACAAACGCCCGTCGATTCTCATCCCACAGCGACAGCCAGCCATACACCGGCCGCGACAACGTCAGTGTGACACGCGCGCGTTCCGAGGTTACCTGATCCCAGCTGATGCGACGAATGAGCGTGTCATTCCCCAGAATCGGCGAGATCTCGGGATTTACCTGCACGCCGTACAACGTGAGCACGATCGTCCGGCCGTCGGGCTCGACGAGAAACGCGGGACGCTCACCGAGCGGAATTGTCAGATCCACCCAGTCCTTGCTCGGTGTCACGCGCAGGCCGCCTGTCACCCGCCGCGGCATCGCCGTCCCCTCGGGCAGGGTCACGACATCCTCGTTGGCCACCCAGACATCG
Organism: Gemmatimonas sp.; assembly: GCA_046590495.1. GTDB lineage: Bacteria > Gemmatimonadota > Gemmatimonadetes > Gemmatimonadales > Gemmatimonadaceae > Gemmatimonas. Next base: position 5,743 of record JBKJTE010000232.1, read on the forward strand.
AGCGCGGGATCGAGCTGCACGCGCGTTGAACCATTCTGCCGCCCGGTCACCTCGAGCACGGTGCCGGGGTGAAGCAGCCATTTGTAGGTACCGTCGGGGATGGTACGAGCGTTCACGACGCGATCTGTGTCGGCGCCGATCGTCGATGTGGAGCGGAGCATTCCCAGCACGCGCGACTCGGGGTCGTTGACCTGAATCGGAGGGATTGAGAGCCGAACCGTATCCGCACCGCGCGTGGCGATGATCTGTGCGCCCGCGGCTATACGGCGTCCGACCACATCCGTCGCAAACGTGACGCCCGCGTCGTCCATGCAGCATTTGGCTGTTCCAGTTGCCGGAACAGGCAACGTCGGATCTGCTTTCCCCATCACCGCCTGTACCGCCGCAGCCTGGGTCCGCGTCAGCGGGATCATCGGCCGGCGTACACCGTCGGCGCCCTCCACCGTGAGCAATGCATTGCTCGGCGCACGCACGCTCACCCGCACCAACTCCTCGGCACGAACACGCGTACGTGGTGACGGCTGCAGTGTGCCGCTGTCGATCAAGAGTTTTCCTGACGCCGGCAAGGAAAGCCGAGTTGCGTAGCGGACGCGAAGCGTGCGACGGACTGTGTCGGCGCCTCGCACGACCACGACGTCATACCGGGGGGCACTTGCCGGCGGGTTGGCGACCCAGCCCAGGAAGGCGCCGTTGGGAGCCACCGGGACACTCACACCGTTGATGGTCAGCGCAACGTCGCCAGACCCCAAACTGCCGAGGATGAAATTGGAATCGCGAGTCGTCAGCAGTTGGTTGTCGGACGGGTAGCGGACCTTTACGTCGAGTGCGGCGCCGCGGACTGCGGGTACCGCCGGCAGTCCGGCGACTACGCGCGCTGCTGCACCGGGAGCCCGCGCCGATGGCGTTGCCGCAGGTGGTGCTGGTCCGGCACCGGGGGCCGAGGCACTCGCGCAGGCGAAAAGGGTCAGCAGTGCCCCGAACGCCGCAACTGTCGATGTGATGCTCGACGTGATATCGGTCAAGCGCGGGGGCACGAATGACGTCCGAGCGGGCTGTCGGCGACGATTTCCGCGCGACACAGTACAGAGAAAGGCAGTTCGCATCCGGATCAAGCTGGCCAGCGTATGTAGCGCAGTCCAGCGCGAGATTTGACCGAGTGCACGAGCATGGTCCATCTTTACGACAGCGTCACCCTGCACGGCCGAGGTGGGGGGGCACATGAAACGCGGCAAAACCTATGGCGCCCCCGTCCGTAGGGATACAACACCGTCCTCCGTTTGCACCGGCCCGCCATATGACGCTGTGACCGTCTCTCACTCGCACTCACCCAGAACAGCCGCTGGCGCCGACCCTCGGGTCCGCGTTCGCGTGTATGCGTTGACCGATGTCGGACACACGCGCGATCACAACGAGGACACGTTTCTCGTTGCAGACCTTGAGCACGGCGACCCCGTCGATTTCGAGGGTGCGCCCAAAGAGCTCTCGGCCGACGCGCACGGCCTGCTCTTTCTGGTCGCTGACGGGATGGGCGGAGCTGCCTCGGGCGAGCTGGCCAGCGGCATGGCTGGTCAAGTGGTGCTCAACACGCTCCGTGCATCATGGAAGTCGAATGGCGCGCTCTCGGAAGAAGCGTTTGCAACGGCACTGCGCGACGCGACCGAGACGGCAAACGCCAGGATTCACCAGTACGCGAAGGAGAATCCCGAGCACCGCGGCATGGGCACGACGGCCACCCTTGCCGGACTTTTTGGAGATCGCCTTTTTCTCGCGCAGGTTGGCGACAGTCGCGCGTATCTCGTGCGTGGTGGCGACGCACGTCAGCTGACGAAAGATCAGTCGCTGATGCAGCGTCTGGTCGAAGCCGGAGAGCTGACGCAGGAAGAGGCGGACGCGAGCGATCGACGCAATATCATTCTGCAGGCGTTAGGACCTGACGCGCACGTTACTGTCGATCTGACCCACCAGCAGCTGCGACGTGGCGATACGCTGATCCTCTGCAGCGACGGACTCTCCGGACTGGTGCGCGGCGAAGAAATCGCGCGATTTGCCAGCGAAACGGACAGCGTCGATGTGCTGTGCCAGAAGCTCGTTGATCTGGCGAATGAACGTGGTGGCCCCGACAATATCACGGTCATTGCAGCGCGCTTTGACGGCGAAGCGCTGACCTCCACAACACTCGGCGACGCGCACGGCTACACCACGTTTCCGATTGGTGACGAGGCAGCGGCTGAACCGCTCGAGCTCCGCGTTCCGCACTCGACGATCAAGAGCGACCCGACGCCGCGATTCGGCACACCGTTGCCGTCGGTTGCGGCGATTGAAGCTGAGTTTGCACGTGCGCGCGCGATGGAAGAGGAAACCGCACTGGGGGCGCCTGAGGAAAGCGTCGAAGAGCGCCGGCGAGAGGTTGCGCCGATCATCTGGTTGCTGCTTGTGATCGGCGGACTTGCTGCTGTGTGGCTGGTGGCGCGGTTCTTCATGAAAGCCGCGCCTGCAACCAGCTAGCCTCGTCGCGATCGCAGTAGTGCGCGCGCAGCGGCCTGCTGCATGACGCGATCGCCGCTCCACGCCATGATCGTGGGCGCTTCAAGGGCAAGCTGCGTCGCGAAGCGCGGGTCGCCCAGCGCGACAATCACAACACCGCGTTGGAGTGCGGCCGCCTGATCGATGAGTGTCTTCACAGCGCCGGTGCTGCTTTCGAGCAGCGTCGTGCGCGCCTTGAACGGCAGGTAGTCCGAGAAGAGCGCGATCACCAGTGGGCCGCCGCTGGCGACCGTCGGGACAGTCGCCGAGCGCGCATCGTGGCCTCCAACGCGCAGTGCCTCCACCAACACAGTCGTCGCGTTGCCCGGTACCGAGTCAGAACCTTGCACATCGATATCGTCGTTCACGACCGCGACTTCGGTGACGCTGCCCAGCGCCGGCAACGGTCCGTGCAACACCTTGAGCACGCGATCGGCGAGGAGTGCCCCCCACGCCGTATCTGCACCACTCGGCCGGCGCCAATCATTCGGCGGCGACGCCCACTGCGCCCACTTCAATCGGCGGCGCACCGATTGACGGACGCGCTCCGGCTCGAGTGTGCCGTCGTCGAGTGCGTGTTCGAGTGCGTCCAGTGTGGCCGTGAGGTCGCCAGGTGCGAGCAACACATCGCACCCCCCACGCAGCGCAAGCACCGCAGCTTGCGCGGTATCACGTCCCTGCGTCACGCCGAGCATCGTCATGGCGTCAGAGACGATGAGATTGTCGAACTTGAGTTGCTGACGGAGCAGCCACTGCAACATCTCGCGCGACAGCGTCGTCGGTACGCGACTCGAGTCGAGCGATGGAAATGCGACGTGCGATGTCATGATGCTTGCAACGCCGGCCGTGATTGCCGCGCGGAAGGGCTGCAGGTCCAGCTCCTTGATCTGATCAGCCGGTGCATCGACCACGGGCGCATCGAGATTCGGGTCGACCGTTGCGCGGCCAGTGCCGGGGAAGCGTTTTGCGCAGGCGAGCACGCCTTCTGCCTGACACGCTTCAATCCACGCCTGAATGAGTGGCGCGACGCGTCGTGCCTCGCTCCCCATTGCGCGCGTACCCAGAATGGGATTGTCGGCGAGGAGGTCGAGGTCGCAGACCGGCGCAAGATTCCAGTTCACACCCATCGTGCGCGCTTCGCGTGCGGTGAGTCGCGCCGCGCGACGCAGCGATTCAAGATCGCCCGTGGCTGTGATGGCGGCCGCGGGCGGTAGTCCAGTCGCACCGGCAAACTGCTGGCCTGCACCGCGCTCGAGTTCAGCAGCGATCAGCAGCGGATGGCGCGACTTGATCTGCAACTCCTTGGCGAGCGCGCGAACGGTGTCCTGTTCACCACCAACGAGTTGAAAGCCGCCGACTCCAAGTGCGAGCGCTTCGTCAATGAGCGGGCGCACTGCCGCGAAGCCCTGGCCAGGGTGCCAGCGCAACGTAGGAACCAGCAGCTGCGCGAAATCTCGGCGCGTCTGTTCACTCATAGAGACAAGTCCGAATACACACCAAACAAGATACTCAGGGTGTGTACGAACCGAGTATGCGGGAACCGCGTGCGCCAGTGGCGCTAGGGAGGTTTCCGGGGCGCCCGGTGAGGTGCAGGTAGCCGAGTAGCGCGAACGCGACCGCCTCTTTCGCTTCACCGTCAAAAAAGAGCTCGTCGAAGCGCAGCACGGCGAGCGGATTGCCGGGGCGTGAACGCGTTGGTTCTGCGAGTGCGTTGGCGATAGCCTGCACCAGCGCCGGATTGTGCGAGCCGCCGCCGGAGACGACCACCTGCGAAATCGGCTCGGGCACGAAGCGCGCGAACTGGTCGGAAATAGAACGAGCCGTGAGTGCAGTTGCCGTCGCGACGATGTCTTCGTCGGTGGCATTCGCGGTGCGACAGGCCGTCATGAAGGCGTCAACGTATTCGCGCGTGAACAGTTCGCGTCCGGTGCTCTTGGGCGGCTCCGCGGCATAGAACGGGTGACGCAGTTCGGCAGCGACGATGCCATGGTTCACACGTCCGGCAAAGGCCAGCGCGCCATCAACATCGTACGGGAGTTCGGGCCGAATCAGTCGCGTGACCGAGTCGATCAACACGCAGCCCGGGCCAGTGTCGAAAGCCCGGAGCGAGTCGAGTCCGCCGCCCGCGTGCGTGGATGCCGGTGGGACAACGGCGACATTGCCGATGCCGCCCAGGTTTTGAAGTGCGCGCCATTCGGTGGGGTGGGCAAAGAGCAGGGCGTCGGCCATGGGCACGAGTGGAGCGCCCTGTCCGCCCGCCGATACGTCGCGGGAACGGAAGTCGGCAACCACCGCGCAGCCCGTACGTTCGGCGATGCGCGAGGCATCGCCGATCTGCCACGTGCTGTGCAACGGCTCGTGCCAGATGGTTTGTCCATGCGATGCGATGGCCGCAACGTCGCCGCGTGCGACACCGGCATCAGCGATTGCGGCGAGTGCTGCATCAGCCAACCACTCGCCCATCTCAGCGTTCAGGCGACAGTATTCCTGCGCCGTTGCCTTACGCATGGCGTCTTCTAAACGCCGGCGTTCAGTCGGCGTGTAGGCGCGGTGCGCGAACGAAAGCAGCCGTGCCTGCGGGCGTTGCTGATCGTCATCGTGCAGATGCACTGCGGCCGCCGAAATGCCGTCGAGCGAAGTACCGGACATCACCCCGACGACGACGGCGCCCTTCGTGAGATCGGTCACGCACGTTCTCCCACAATGGTCAGCGGCGCGATCATCGGTCCATCGGCGGCGGTGCGTTGGGCACGATACGCCGAATCACGCCACCGGCGTCGGCGAGTCGCTGCGCTGCGGTCGAGGCGTCGATGTGGAGCGCATGCATCACGATCGCCAGTTTGACCGAACTGTTGGCGCGCGCAAGGAGCTCACGGGCAGCGTCGCGATCGATCTCGCACACCGTCATCACGATGCGTTCGGCACGATCGGTGAGCTTCACGTTCGACGCACGCATGTCGACCATCAGATTTCCGTAGCTCTTGCCGACGCGAATCATCGCCCCTGTCGTGATCATGTTGCAGACGAGCTTCGTGGCCGTGCCGGCCTTCATGCGCGTCGATCCCGTCAGTGCTTCGGGTCCGACGATCGGCAAAATGCAAATGTCCGCAACCTCGCGCATGCTTGCCGGCGGTTCGCTGCACGCGATAAGCGCCGTGAGCGCCCGCAGTTCGCGTGCGGCCGCAAGTGCACCGCGAACAAACGGTGTCGTGCCTGATGCGGCGATTCCGACGACGACATCACCAGCAACGACGGCGTTCTCGTAGATCGCACTGGCGCCCGCACTCTCGTCGTCTTCGGCACCTTCGATGGGATTGCGCAGTGCATGGTCACCACCGGCAATGATGCCGACGACCATGGACGGGTCGGTGCCGAATGTGGGCGGACACTCACTCGCATCGAGTACCCCAAGTCGTCCGGACGTGCCAGCGCCGACGTACAGCAGACGATTGCCGGCGCGGAACGCCAGTTCGACTTCGTGGATGAGGCGCGCGATCGGCTCACGTTGCGACAGCACCGCGTCGGCAACGAGTTGATCTTCGGCATTGATCAGATCGACGATCTGTTCCGGCGTGGCCAGATCGATGTCGACGGTGCGCGGATTGCGGCGTTCGGTGACGCGAGGATCCGGGGTCGGAGCAGACACGAGAGAATGAAAAGGGAAGCCAGCAGAACGGCGTCAAAGCCTCCGCTATCGCCGCATCGGCACCCCGGCTAACTTACGGGTCGCAATGAGCGAACCGCAAGCCAGATCAACACTTGGCACCTGTTGGCGCACCCTGTGTGCACCGTTGCCGAACATCGTCGCTGTCGTGGTCGCACTGGCCGTCGCCGGTGCGCCGCTCGAGGCGCAAATCCGGGGTCGCGCGCCCGCGGCCCGCAGTCGGTCGAGCTGGTGGTTTTCGGGCGGCGCAAGCGCAACGACGCTGACCGACATCAACGACGGCGCATCGCGCAGCAGCTGGAAATTCGGTTCTGATCCGCTCTGGCAATTTCGCGGATCGTTGGAGCGCGGGCTCGATGACTTTTCGACGATCGGTGTGGCCGCCTCGTTCGGTCGCGTTGATGTCACCGTGTCACCACTCATTGGCGCCCCCACGACGGCTGCGCCGACACCGCTGCCTGCAGTGTGCGCTGTGAGCTGCTCGGCGCAGACGCAGCTCTGGTCATTGATGGGACAGTTCCGCTCAGGCGGTGGTACGGGATTTCACACCACGTTTGAAGTCACTGGCGGCGTGACGGGCTTTCGCGACATGCGCACGCGTGATTCGCTCGCGCTGGCGATCGGCAAGTCATCAGGTACGATCGACTTGAGTGGCGCGTTGGGCGCGGGGTTCGCATACCCGATCACGCGAGGCATGGTGATCGCGCTGGTGCAGGACTTCGGACTCGGCATGCACAGCAAGACCGATTTGCCGAGTGGCGTGAGTCGTACATGGCGCATCCGGACCACGAGAGCGAGTCTGCGGTTTCAGTTCTGAGGTCGGCGCTGGGAACGGCCTGTCTCGCGGATTCGGGCGGCACTGAAACAGCGACGAGCAACTGCAGTACACGGAGAACTGCACGAGAACAGCAACATCGAGAACTGCAGGAGAACCGCAAACAGCTTTCTTTTCTTTGTTGTTTTTCTCCTGCTGTTCTCGCTTTTTTCTCGTGCTGTTCTCCGTGTATTACAGTTGCTCTTCGCTGTTTTCGCTATTCGTAGTCCTGCAGTTTTCCGTGTATTGCTGTTCGCTGTTCGTCAGTCGCACTGAACTTTCCCACCTTGAGCGCCCGAATGACTGCGTCTTCCCTGCTCCGCTTCTCCGCACTCAGCGCGTTCTGCGCAGTCGTCGCCTGTTCTCACGCGAACAGCGCGAACAACGGCGTATCGCCGAGTGTTGGCGATCCTGCAATTCCGTCACGTGTTGCACAAACATTTCCGGCAGGGTGGCATCTGCCTGCTGGGGCGAAGGCGACGTTTGCCCCGCAGGCGATGGCCGTGAGCAACAGTCCGGAAGCGAGTGCGGCGGCTGCCGAAATTCTCAAGGCGGGTGGCAACGCCGTTGATGCCGCAGTCGCGTTGGGATTTGCGCTCGCCGTCACGTGGCCCGAAGCCGGCAACATCGGCGGCGGTGGCTACATGGTGGTGCACATGGCCGATGGACGTGACGCCGCAATCGACTATCGCGAGATCGCGCCCCTTGCCGCGACGCGCAACATGTATCTCGATGCGAATGGCAAACTCACCGACAAAAGCATCGTCGGTCATCTCGCGTCCGGAGTCCCGGGTGCCGTCTCCGGACTCACCGCCGCACTCGCGAGATACGGGACGATGTCGCTGTCGCAGGTAATGCAGCCGGCCATTCGTCTTGCCCGCGATGGCTTCGTGATTGACACTGCGCTCGCCGGTTCGATCTCGCGCGGTCGCAGCTACGTCACCAAGGTCACGCCGAACGCGCCCTACTTTCCCGGCGGTCAGCCCGTCAAAGCAGGTGAACGTCTCGTTCAACCCGATCTCGCACGCACGCTGCAGACGATCGCGTCGCAAGGTGCAAACGGATTCTACGAAGGATGGGTGGCCGATTCACTCGTCGCCGAACAACAGCGCGGCGGTGGCATCATCACGCACGCAGACCTCAAGCGCTATCAGCCGGCGATGCGTACACCGATCCGCACGACGTATCGGAGCTACGGACTCGTCTCAATGCCACCATCATCGTCGGGCGGCGTGACAACAGCCGAAGCACTGAACATTCTCGAGCAGTATCCGACGCTTCCACCGTACGGCAGCACGCGTTGGTTTCATCTCGTTGGGAGCGCATACCAGCGCGCCTTCGTCGATCGCAACGAAAAGCTCGGCGACCCCGACTTCGTGAAGGTTCCGCTCGCACAACTGACAAGCAAGTCTTACGCGAAAGCGCTGCGTGGCACCATCGACGACATGCGGGCAACGCCGACAAGCGAACTTGAACCAAAGATGGCCGCCGCGGCGCGCGAACCGACGCACACCACGCACTACTCTGTCGTTGACAAGCTGGGCAACGCCGTCGCCAACACGACGACGCTCAATAACTCGTGGGGGTCCGGGGTCTGGGTGCGCGGCGCGGGTTTCATGCTCAATGACGAGATGGATGACTTTGCCGCGCAGCCGGGCAAGCCGAACATGTACGGACTCGTGCAAGGTGAGTCGAACGCGATTCAACCGGGCAAGCGCATGTTGAGTGCGATGTCGCCGACGATCGTGCTCGACAGAAACGGCAATGTGTTGTTGGTGGTCGGCGCGGCGGGCGGCCCCACCATCATCACCGGAACCAGTCAGGTGATTCTCAACGTCATCGAGAATCGGATGTCGCTGTCTGACGCGATGCGTGCGCCGCGTGTGCATCATCAAGCGCTTCCAGACTCATTGGCATTCGAGGACGGCGGCATCACTGCCCCCGTCCTCGATTCACTGCGCAAGATGGGTTATGCCATGCGCATGCAGCGCGCACTGGTGAACGTCAACGCCATCATGCGCGTGCCTGGCGGTTGGGAAGGAGTGCCGGAGCCACGCCGCAGTGGCGGCGCGGTCGGCTACTGACCTTCGGCGAACAGATGCGAAAAACGAGTTCGACGTTACGGTGCGGATGCGGCGCGGATCGTCGTCGGTGAATCAAGCCGCACCGTCACGGTCGAGCCGTTATTGAGGCAGGTGTCGTAATCCGCTGTCGCTGCAGCCGCAGCGGTGCCTGCCGCAGCACCGGCCGCTGCACCGATCACGGTGCCCTTCGTGTTCTTGCCGATTACCTGGCCCAGAATACCGCCGATGATGGCGCCACCGGCCACCTTCTTCGCATCGGTTGTCTTGGACGCGCTGCGCGACTTCTGCGTCGACGCGTTCTCAACCGTCGCGTCCACCGGATAGCTGCGTCCGCCGTACTGCACCGACACGAGACGCACCGTCAGCACCGTGTTGTCGTTGGAGTTCTTCGCCGTCTTCGCGTCGGTCACTTCAAACGTGCCCGTCGCGCCCGCTGGGATCGACAGCCCGTTTGATGCGTTTACCGACTCCGTCAGATCAGCGGTGAATTTCTCACCAACCTGCGTGGTGTTGGAGCACACTTTCTGGTTCGCTGCAAAGCTCATCGTCGTGCCCGCGGCAACTACACCACTCTTCGCTGCGGCAGGAGCTGGCGTCGGTGTAGCAGCCGGCCGTCTGGCAGGAGCCGGCTTTGGCGTTGCGGGGCGCGGCGCCGTCTTGACGGGCGCTGCAGCAGCCGGTGCGGGCGCAGGAACGTCTTGCAACTTGGGCTTTGCCGCGGTGTCTGTTGCGGCCATTGCGAGATCGCGGCCGAGCGCGGAATCACTCTTCAGCGTGGCCGTGTCACCAGACTTGTCGCCACAAGCTGCAAGCAGCGTCGCACCACACAGCGCACTGCCAACCATCAACAGCTTGAGACTTTGACGAGGGCTATATTCACGCATTGATGCGTCTCCAGATTTCAGGATAAGATGCCTGTACCAGCACGCCGAGCACTTCAGCGCCTTGTACCATACTACCACCCGTACCGGCTGCAAGTTGCCGTCGGGTTGCTATCAGTCGTCGCCGCGGCCGGACTCGCGAGTGTCATCCCGTCACTTTTGAAGCGTGGCATCGATGCCATGAATCCGGGCGGGGACGTGATGCAGCACCTCCGCCTTGGCGGCGTGATGCTGATCACCGCAGTGGTCAGTGGAGTGCTTCGTTTCCTCATGCGGCAGCTGCTTAATGGAGTCAGTCGCAAGATTGAGACCGACTTGCGACGGGATCTGTTTGCGAGGCTCGTCGAGCTCGACGCGAGCTGGTTTGTGCGCTGGCGCACAGGCGATCTCATGGCGCGACTCACCAACGATCTGAACGCCATCCGCATGGCTGCGGGCCCCGCGATCATGTACCTCGTCAACACCATAGCGGGCGGGCTTTTCGCAATGGTGATGATGATTCGTATCAGCCCATTGCTGACCGGTGTGGCGCTGCTGCCCATGATAGGCCTGCCGATTCTGATGATCCGACTCGGCCGACGTGTGCATGCGCGCTTCGAAGCGGTACAGTCCCAGTTCAGTCAACTGTCAACGCGGGCACAGGAAAATCTCGCGGGGGTTCGCGTCGTCCGTGCATATCGTCAGGAGGCGTCGGAGTCTGCACGCTTTGACGCGCTCGGCGATGGCTATCTGGAAGCGAACATGCAGCTCGCGAAATTGAACGGGATCATGAATCCCGGCTTCGCACTGCTCGCAGGGTTGGGCGGCGCAGTGACGATCGGCGTTGGCGGACGACTGCTGATGGAAGGTCGTGTGAGCGTGGGTGGCTACGTGGCGTTCGGCATCTATCTCGCGATGCTGACGTGGCCGCTCATCGCGCTGGGCTGGACGACAAATCTGTTTCAGCGCGCCGCAGCATCGATGTCACGCGTGCTCGAACTGCTCGATGCCGTGCCATCGGCCGTCCAGAACATCGGACAGCTACCACTGCCTGCCGCCGGCGCCGGACGCGCCATCGAATTTCGTGGTGTGTCGTTTCACTATCCCGCGGCGCTCAGGACCACTGAAGACGGCGCAGCGCGCGACGCGGACTATACGACGGGTGGAAACGCTGGGGCGAAAACGCGTTGGGTCCTACGCGATGTGTCGTTCACGCTTCCGGCCGGCGGCACGCTCGCGATCGTTGGCGCGACGGGATCCGGGAAGAGCGCGTTGATGGACTTGATCCCGCGCTTCTTCGATCCGCAGGAAGGGGTGATTCTGCTGGACGGAATACCCATTCGTGAGCTCTCGCTGGACACGTTGCGCCATGAAATCGGCTATGTGCCGCAGGAATCGTTGCTGTTCAGCGAGACCGTGGGCGCGAACATCGCGTACGGCGTGATTGAGAGCCGCGCAGCGATCGCCGGTACCGGAGAGCATCTCGCCCAGGGCGTCGAGGCCGCGGTGACACCGCAGGAGGTCGTCGATGCGACGGGGATCGCCCAGCTCACCGACACGATCGCCAACCTGCCGGACAGTTACGGCACCCGACTGGGGGAACGCGGCATCAATCTTTCCGGTGGGCAGAAACAGCGCACGGCGCTTGCGCGGGCCCTGGCGCGACGTCCGCGGATTGTTCTGCTTGACGATGCGCTTTCTGCAGTGGACACACACACGGAAGCCGCGATCCTCGCCGGGCTGCGTGGTGAACTCGCTGGCCGCAGCGCCATCATTGCCTCGCACCGCGTGAGTACGGTTCGGAGCGCCGATCACATTCTCGTGCTCGACGATGGTGCCATAGTAGAACAGGGACGCCACGACGAGCTCGTTGCGCGCGGGGGACGATACGCGCGACTGTTGCAACGGCAACAGTTGCTCGACGACATCGAGTCCGGTAGCAAAGTCGCGGTGTAGTCTGCACGGGCGGTGGTTGCGTAACGCACCATGAGCTCGCCGCGACCCGAACACAAGCAACGACTCCGGTTTTATAAACTGCGCGTTATTACGCACGCGTATAGACGTATGCGTACACACTCTCCGTGACGGCGATCCCAATTCGATCGGATTGGGCCTGATCCTTGCGAACTTGTCAATCGAACGCCGCGTATTGCGGATCATGCACGCATCCGCGTGTGACTGACAACGCCCACGAGGTCAGCATATGTCCGACCGACCAACACTCATTATCACTGATGGAAGCCTGCTCACGTCGGTACGATCGCGACGTGATGCGCTGAAAGTCATGGCCATGGGAGGAGTGCTCGTCTTCCTCCCCGCCGCGCTTGCTGCCTGCGGGGACGATAACACCACGGCACCCGCCAAGACTGATCCAGGCACCGGTAACGCGCTCACCATCGATTTCGCGAAGGGGGATATCGCGGTGCTGCAGTTCGCATACGCGCTCGAGCAGCTCGAAGCGGACTTCTATACAAGAGTCGTTGCCGCATTCGGCAGTTCAAACCTTACCGCAGCAGAAAAGTCGGTACTCCAGGACATCAAGTACCACGAGGTGCTGCATCGTGAACTGTTCAAGGCCGCACTTGGCGCAGCCAACGGATTCACAGCCACGCCAACCTATCCTGGCGTGAACTTCAATGATCGGCTCTCCGTGCTGAACACGGCGAAGACGTTCGAAGATCTCGGTGTCGCGGCATACAACGGCGCCGCCCAGTACATCTCGTCGACGGACTACCTGACGCTCGCCGGTAAGATCGTCTCAGTCGAAGCCCGTCACGCCTCGGCCATTCGGGACCTGCTGAATCCAAAGTCGGGCGACTTTGCTCCGAACACGTTCGACAATGCATTCAAGCCGGCAACCGTTGCGGCTGCAGCACAGGGGTTCATCGTCGACAAGCTGACTTTCGCCAATCCGCCTGCATCGTTCGTGCAAGGCCCCAACAACAACGGGTGAGTAAACTATGACAACTACCGGGCACTCACCGTTGGTCGACACGATCGATCCTGAAATTCTTGCGACAGTCGACGCTCGCGCCGACGAAATTGCAAACGGCGCGAGCATGAGCGGAAGTACGGCCGCGCTGCTGGCGCTCGGTTCCATCCCAATCGCGCTCGGCGCGCTCGCCAAAGAGGCGTATGGACAGACGCCGAATGACGTGCTCGACGTGCTGCAGTTCGCACTACTGCTTGAGTATCTCGAGGCGGAGTTCTACAACAAGGGTATTGCGGGGAGTGGACTCATCGACAGTGCGGATCGGGCGATCTTCACGACGATCGCCGCGCATGAGAATCAGCACGTGGCCGCGCTACAGTCGCTGATCACCGGCAAGGGCGCAACGCCGGGCGCAAAGCCGAACTTTGACTTCACGGCGAAAGGCAACCTGCCTGGCTTCAATTTCTCAGCTGGCCAGTACGAAGTGTTCAAGGCGTTGGCGATGGCCTTCGAAGACACTGGCGTGCGCGCCTACAAGGGACAGGCGCCGCGTCTGATCAACGACAAAGCGGCACTCACCGCCGCGTTGTCAATTCATTCCGTCGAAGCGCGACATGCGTCGATGATTCGACGTCTGCGTGGCAAGAAGGGATGGATCAGCGGCAACAGTCGCGATGACCTGCCCGCGTTCACGCAGGGCATTTACGACGGTGAAGAGCTTGCAACGCAGGGTGGCGTCGCCATCTCGACACTGCCTGATGCGGCAAACAACGGCGGCGTCACGGCGTACACGGAAGCGTTCGATGAACCGCTCACCAAAGCGCAAGTCACTGCGATCGTGACACCGTTCTTGGCGTGAGATAGGGAATGGGGACTGGGGGAGTTTACCTCTGCTGGTCCCCAGTCCCCGCTACAGCCTCTCCAACAAAAACTCCGGCGTCAGCGGCTGCAACAGTGCGGCCAGTCGCTCGAACCATCCCGTGAACATCAGCACCCCAACGATGATGAGCAGTACGCCGGCGATACGATTGACGGTGCCAAGGTGGGACTTGAACTTTTTGAAGAATGCGAGAAAGCGTTCGAGCAGCAGCGCGGCCAGAAGGAACGGAACGGCAAGCCCCGCTGAGTAGAACGCGAGCAGTGTAATCCCTTTCGAGAGTTGCGTCTGCGTTGCGGCGAGCGCGAGGATCGCTCCGAGTGTGGGTCCGAGACACGGCGTCCACCCGGCACCGAATGCGATGCCGACAATGACAGTGCCGAGGTAGCCGAGCGGTTTGTCGGTCAGATGAATGCGACGTTCCTGCTGCAGCGCGCCGATGTTCAGCACACCGAGCATCCAGAGTCCCATCAGCACCATCAATGCGCCGCCAATTTTCGCGATCCAACCCCGATACGCGAGCATCAACTGCCCGAACGCCGTTGCACCGGCGCCAAGTGCGACGAAAATGAACGAAAAGCCGAGCACGAACAGCAGCGCGTGAACGAAGGTGGTGCGGCGCGCGCGGGAAACGTCTTCGAGACCGAGCCCTGTGATGAACGTGACGTAACTGGGCACCAGCGGCAGCACACAGGGGCTCAAGAAGCTGAGCAGGCCGGCGCTGAACGCAACGAGAATTGTCAGTGACTCAGGCGCCACGGGATCTATCGGTTACGAGGGGAGCCACGGCGGCAATCGCCGCAGAGGCCATAAATGACCAGTCGATGACGCTGTCGTGAGAAGTCGTGTGTTTCGGCCAGCAAGGTTGTCATGCGTTCCAGTCGTTCATCGCGAAACTCGGTCACGCGCCCGCACAATGTGCACAGGAGATGCTCATGGTGCGGAACACCCCGTGCAGCTTCGTAGCGTTTGAATCCTTCGCCGAAATCGCGTTCGACGACCAGTCCACTGCGGACCAGGACTTCGATCGTGCGGTAGACGGTCGCGGTGCCGGCGTGCGCGCCATGCGAACGTAGCGCTTGCGCGACTTCTTCGGCGGAGAGATGTCCATCAGTACCGAGGATGACGTCTGCAATTGCAAGTCGCTGCGCGGTTACCGGGAGGTTGTGCTCACGCAGATAGTCCCGGAACGCATTGCGTCCGTTGTCCCGTGCGTCGAGCGCGGTGGCTCCGTCGTCAGCGGCGTCGCTCACGTCGGCGCTATGGTGCTTTCGGGAGCTCAATGCGAAGCGCGCGGGCAATCTGCGCCGCCGTGAAGCGTGTCGTATCGGACTCTTCTCCGGCGCGCCGCTGTACTCCGCGCACTACGGTTTCAACCGTGATCAGAGGTGCTTCGGCTTCCGCGACTACGTCTGCTTCCCACTTGCCCCGCTCAGGCCCCTTCTGCACGAGCCGATAGCGCGCTGTGTACACGGTGTGGCGTATGATTGCGGTCGGCGCGACGGCCGGTTCAACGATGTCAGATATTCCGTTGGCGAGTTCTGTCGCTACGTCGTCAGTCGCTGTGATTTCGTCGGAGCTTTCGTCCGTCATTTCAGCGAGCGCGGCGATCGTGGCCGGGGGCAAGTCGTCCTCTGCATACGGACTCGCGCCATCCAACGCAGCCTCGAGTATCACCTCCGCTGCGATGACCGCATCAGAGTGGGCTTCGAGATCGGCGCCAACAGTGACTTCGGATTCGGCCTCGACATCGGCATCGACTGAATCGTTGTCCTCTGCATCAATCGGTTCGCCGAGTGCGGGGTCGATGTCGCCGGCTTCGCCAAGCACCGGCTCGAACTCGAACGGCAGTTCGATGTCGGCGACCGGCGGCAGCACAATGATCTCCCGAGCGGCGATGACTGCGATGCCGGTCTCGACGCCGCCCTGACGGAGCGGCGAGAAAAGATGCAGCTCCTCGATGCGATCGAGGGGCACCTTGATCAAGAGGGCGCGGAAAAAGCGCTCCGTGATTTCGGAGATCGGCGCTTCCGCACGATCCGGAACGAGGACTACGGGGACGTCGATCGGTTCGTCCGGGGTCACGGGCGCACTCATGGTTGCATGAGAAATGAAAATCGTGAGCCAACTGTCAGCGCATTGGCTCGCAACGGAAGATCACCGGCACAGCGGTAGCCGTTCAAGGCGTCTCGCCACTTGTGTTTCCACCAATGGCCGGGTTCGCTTAGTACTGTGACTCCATTGGCTGACATATTCTGCCAATCGAGTCATCAACCTGATCCAAACATACCGAGGGCGTCAGATGCGCAGTTCACGCATTGCTGCGTCTGCCCTGCTTCTCCCCGTGCTGATGGCCGCCCGTCCGGCGACAATGGTGCTTCACGAGAACGGCACCGTTGGTTTGGGCGGCGAGTTCAAAGTGAACCGCATGGAGTGCGGCGTGTCAGTAAGCCCAACAGCTGCTACACTGCGCGCACCTCGATCCAGAATTGCGCGGTGAATCCAAAATCATGATCGGTCAACGGGCCGTTGCCCGCGGGACTGAATGGCGTCTTGAGAAAAAAGTCCGCAGACTGACCAGGCGGGATGTCGTTCTGGGGATGCGCGAATGGAACGCCCGGTGTGTGCAGGCGATGTGCAACCCCGTCGTCGTTGAAGATACGCAGTGTGTCGCCGACGTTCGCGACGACTGCATCAGCGCGCGCATTCCATGATTGCCCCGCAGTGTCCGGCAGAATGTGAAACGATACGACAGTCGGTCCTGCGGGCGGCACCACCGGTGGCGTGACAGGCGGAATCACGGGAGGCACAACAGGCGGATTCGCCGGGACGTTCGGCGACGGCGCATCGTCTCCGGTCAAATGCAACTCGCGACGCAGAATCGTCGACGCACTCTCGTTGAGACTGGTCATGCGCGAAACAAGAAACGCGTACACATCGTCGTCGACGGCTACGCTGTCCGCAGGCGGGGCGAGGTGCAGTTCGCGGCGCAGAATCTCAGACGGTGCTTCGCCGATATCCTGCGCCTTCGATACCAGAAACTGTCTGATGTCCTGATCAAGCTGAATTCGTTTCACGACGGTACCTCGGAGAGGAGCCAGCAGTGGATGCAATCGACGGAACGTGCGCAATGATTCAACAGCGCGATCACACGCGACGACGGGACGTCAAAACGGCTCCACGATCAGCGTGCCACGAGCGACGCTGTTTGCGCGATCGCTTCGGCGGCTTGCACCAGGACACCGGCGGGTTGCACGAGCGACAGTCTGAAATGCCCAGTGCCAGCTTCACCGAATGCAAGGCCCGGCGTGACAACTACGCCGGGTCCGTCCATCAATGCCTCGACCCAACTCCAATCGTCGTAGCCCGACGGTACATCGAGCCACAGATACATCGTGGAGTTTGGCGCCGTCACCGTCCACCCGCAGCGATTGAATGCACCGACGAGTGCATCGCGACGCGCTTTGTACTCAGCGACAATCGGCGGAATGATCGTCGCGTGATGCGTGAACGCTGCCGCGCCCGCCATCTGCGCGAGTGTCGAGACTCCATAGCCAACGTTTGACCGGTACTGATCGACGGTACTAATTGCCTGCGCATTTCCTGCGACGAACGCGATGCGCAATCCAGCCATGCTGAAGCTCTTCGAACAGGTGTGCAGCTCCACCGCGACATCGATCGCACCGGGGACCTCGAGCACACTCGGCACCACATAGCCGTCGTACGCAAGCTCACTGTATGCGAGATCGCTCACCAGCAACAGTGAGTGACGCTCGGCGAACGCAACGAGTCGTGCGAGTTCGGTGAGTGGCACCGACGCCGTGGTCGGATTGCACGGATAGTTGATGATCATGATGCGCGCACGCGCGAGATCTGCAGGGGCAATCGCGTCAAGATCGAGCGAGCCATCGCGCAGGAACGGCATGAACACCGGCGTTGCGCCAGCAAGCTGCGAGGCACGTGCATACACCGGGTAGTAGACCTCGGGCACGAGCACGGCGTCACCCGGATTACAGTGCGACAACACCAACTCGGCGATCCCCTCTTTCGAGCCGGCGAGCGCCATCAGCTCGCGCACTGGGTCAAGTGTCACACCAAAACGCTCGGTCATATAGGCGGCGATTGCGTCAACGAACGGCGCGCTGCCTTTGAAGTGCGGATACCGACTGAGGCTACGGTCTGCAGCGACGCGCTGCATCTCCTCTATGACGACCGCAGGGATCGGCTGGTCCGGGCTGCCGATGCCGAGATCGATCAGCGAACGACCCTTCGCGCGCGCCGCATTGCGGCGGGCGTCGAGTTCCCAGAAGATGTACGGCGGAATTGCAGCG
>JBKJTE010000257.1:0-4571 GCA_046590495.1 Gemmatimonas sp.
CTCGAAGGAAAAGATCTGGATGTTCTGCAGCGGGCCGGCCGACTCATACGAGTAGTCGAACTTCACGTTGCGGCCGAGAACGGGGAGACGAAGGCCGAAGCCACCGGCGAGCCCAACCTGATTGGTCGTACCGCGATTGCGATCGTCATTGTACCACCGCTTGCCACCGCGAAGGAACAGCAGGTTGCGATAGCCATACTCGACCCCGATGCCGTACTGCGTGCTGTAGTCGGTAGCGTCGGTGACCGAGATTTCGCTTGAAAGCGTATTCTTGCCACCGGCTCCACCAAACATCGAGTTCGCGCTGCCGAGCAGGTCGGAACCGATCGAGAGACGGAATTCCACCGGGATTTCCGTGGCGCGCGTGAAGTACTCCACGCGACGCGACTCTGCGAGCTGCGAGCCGTCGTTCGTGGTGATGATGCGCTGAATGAGAGCGCCGCTCGCGTTCGAGCTGCCGCCGACGTTCTGAATCGCACCACCGAGCACGAGTCCGTAGAGACCGGTGTTGAACTGCGTCCCGATGTCGAACGCGGTCCAGCTGGTCGATGCATCGGGAATGCCTTCGCTGATGATCTTGATCTGACCACCTGCGGAGAGCCGATCGGTCAGGCGCTTGGCGTAGCCAAGTCCTACAACCGTCGACGTCCACTGAAAGACGTTGCCACCAAGACGCTCGCCGAACGGGTTGAGTTCAGTCGTCCGTTTGATGTCACCGGAGTTGAGTGTGTTCAGATGCACGCCGACGACGCCGCCCAAGAGCGGAATCGACGCGGCGGCGTATGTCTGACCGACGCCCAGATCTCCGTACAGGTTTTGACGTCCGGCAACGACCGAGAAGGCCTCGGTGGTCGCTGCACCAGCAGGATTCCAGTACCAAGCGATTGGGCCCGAGACGGAGCTTCCGACCGACCCGGCCATCGCCCCGCCGCGCGCGCCAATGCCGATGTGCAGGAAGTTGGCGCCGCGCGTCCCCTGTCGATTGGGAGTGTCCTGCGGCGTTGGAAGAATTCCCCCCGGCCCCTGAGCGCTTGCTGATGCGCTCAGAAGGACGGTTGCGGCGCTCAAGGCGCCGAGCGTGCGAAAAATATGCATCGCGGCTCCGTTAGCGAATGATCACGAACTTGCCGCGCTGAACCTGATCCTTGCCTGCAGGACCAGTGGCGGTAAGCAAGTAGAAGTAGAGACCAGAACCCATGTCGAGTCCTTCACGAGTGCGCAAGTTGAAGGGCAAGTCACCAGTCGGGGCGTTGTTGCCCTGATAGGTGAGGTCAGCCTTCGTCCACGTCAGCTCCTGCAGAAACTGCCCGGAAACCGAGTAGATGCGGAGCGTGCCCTCCTCCGGCACGCCCGTGAAGTAGATACGCGAGGTCGCCGTCTTGCTCGACGGAATGTTGTCGATGTCGGCGCGTACGATGTACGGGTTCGGCACTACTGACACGCGGGCAAGATCGGCCTTGGTCAGTGAGGCCTTCGTCGAGAACGGCTTGGCGACAAGCTGCACCACCGAGCGGTTGTCAAACGTGCGCGTCAACTCGAACGTCTGCTTCCAACCCGGCTGCACCGCGAGGTAACCGCCGGACACCGACGAGCCGCGTGACAGAATCGTCAGCGGGTTACAGGTCAGCGCGTCAGCGGTCGGACGCGTGCCCGATGCCGTTGCGCCACCGTTGCACGAAACGAGAAAGCGATTCAGGCCGATGGAGTCCACCAGCACTGGAATCGGGCGGAAGGCGTTCGGACCGTCCGCGCCCACGACCACGAAGCGCGCAGCGCCGACACCGACAGAGCTGTCACGCTCGACCTTCTGCAACGCGATGAGCGTATCACCGGGCGTCCAGATCGAGTCGGGAATCGTCACACGTACCGTGTCGTTGCCTGAGCCGAGTAGACGGGAATTGCTGGCGCGTGCCAGCATCGCGAAGCGCACATTCTCAGTGCGACCGTCCACATCCTTGAACGTCATCGTGAACGGAATGCGCACGCGCTGCAGCGGACGAGCCGCTGTCGCACCGACGAGTGCCGCTGTTGCTGCTGACGTTTCAGTTACTGTCGTCGCCTTCGCAGCTGCGTCAGCGAGAGACGAGGCAACGGTGGCCTGCAGGTTTGCGACCGGGTCAAGGTTGAAGGGTGCCTTTGAACCCCACGGGTCTGTCAGCCACGTCAACTCGTACGAACCACCCTTGATACGCTTGCTGCCGGCGATGTTCACCGGCTGCACCTGCGGAATGAACGTGCGAGCCTGTGCTGACAGCGTGTCGCCGGGACCGCGGATTACGAAGTTGCGATCGCGCAGTGCACCAAACGGCGTCAACTCCTGACGGAAACCGTTTGCGTTGTTGGCCGAGTCGCGCGGCACCACGGTAAAGCCGGGGTACAGCGGCGACGCCTGCTGGTCACGTTCACGGTTGGCTGCGTACTGATCGTTGATGACAAAGATCGGACGGTTGTCACCGGTCACCCACGCATAACCAGGATACGTCGCCGGCGAATTCAACGTGTCGATGAACACACGGGAAGAGCCGGACGTGCTGCGGAACGTGCCGGTGAGGAACGTCGCGCCAACGCGTACTGGAATGTTTGCGTTGGTCGTGAATGCCTGCTCGCGTGCGATAAAGTTTGTCGTCGCCGGCCCGACCGCCGATGTCGCTGCGGCAGGAATCACGTAGCGCACGTTCACCGTCGTCGTTGCCGCACTGGTGACCGTGTCGATCGTCTTGCGGATGATGAACTGATTACCGTAGACAAGACGCGAGGTGCCGGTCACGTCATTGGAAACCGAGCCGTACACGAGCGCCTGCGTTGCATTGCCCGACAGCGTTGCCGTGTCGACCGATGCGAACGAACGCCCTGCAACGTTGGTGATCGGTGCGTACAGATTGATCACCGATGGACCAGCGGTCGAGAGGCTGGAGTTGATCGTGTCGTTCGGGAATCCGAGCGTGTTCTGCACGTCCGTCACCACGAGTCCCGCCGTCGTTGAGTCGACGATACGGAAGTCAGAGAAGCCGCGCGAGCGCGTCACGAACGAATACAGATACGGACGACCGGCCTGCACCGCTTCCGTGATCGCACCTGTTGCCGGAATACCGCCGGTGTAAAGCACCGTGCTCCACGGACGCCACGGGAATGCATTCACGCCCTGGTCGATCGTGCGTGTCGGCGCCGTCGTGCACGTGCCCGAGTTGCCGGACGTCGTGGTGAACGTGCTGCCACCGTCGCACGACTTGAAGATCATCACCGACGCGAGGTTGTCATTCGCACGGGCAGACAGACGCGCGAGCAGTCCGGGGTTGAGCCGCAGAATACGTCGTACCGTTGCGTTGCCCGCGACCGAGTCTGCGCGCGTCTTGTTGACCAGCGCGACCATGAACGGATCGATCGGGCTGATCTGCGGCAGACGCACGGTGATCTGTGTACCGACGCTGGCCGATGCGGCGCCGAACGTCGTCGAGTCGATCAGTTCAGCCGACTGGATCGTGTACGTCTTGCCCGCCACCTGCTGCGGGAACGCGAACGGCTGCGGACCGGCATAGTTGGTGAGGTAGCTCGTCGTGACGCCTTCGATGGTCTGACGGATCGTCGCCGAGTCGCTGGCCCACGAGAACGCGAACAGAAACTGCGTCGTATCGTTCGACTTGAGCTTGAACGGGCCGGCCGACACCGTGTTCAGGATATTGCCCATGCGCGTCGAGTAACCGCCCGCAATGGTGTCGCTCCAGAGCGCGGCGCAGCCTGAGCGGCCGCACTGTGGCGTCGAGATCGTGTCCTGAATTCCGTCGTTGTTATAGTCCCACTTACCGAACGGCTGTCCCGTATTCGGATTGGTGGTCGACCCCGGCACGAACTTGTTGAACTTCGCCTGCTCGATCGCCGGATACGTACCGCTCCAGTCTTCCGGCGAAACCAGCTGCGTGTAGTTCACCAGCGTGAAGTCCGACGGATTGCGACCGTCGAAATAGTTCGCTTCCGTCGACGAGATCATGCCGAACCCGGAGCGCATCGAACGGTTGATGTTCTGCGACGTCTGACCGAACGAGTTGCGCTTCAGGTGATTGAACGTGATGGTATCGTCAGCGAGGTTGCTCGTCGGGTTGTAGTACGGGCTGTTCACATTGGTGAACAGCTTGTTGCGCAAATCGCCCAACGGCGACTTGAGCCACGTCATCGCGTACACACCGGTCGCGAAACCGTTGCCCAGACATCCGTCCTGGCTGGCATTCACGAAACGCTTCGGATACGTCGTCGAGCACTGACCGCTGACGCCGCCGCCAGTGGCGAACAGCGTGTTGCTCGAAAAATCGAGATACGTCGAGACAACCTGTCCGTTGAACAGGAAGCCCGGGCCAAGGCCGAAGTACAGCGAGTCGTAGTCGATACCGGTGCCATAGACATCGGCCGACTTGTTGACGATCTGCACTTGATAGAACTGCGTGTTGCGCGTAGCCGGCGCTGCAAACTGCCAGCTGTCGACGCGCATTTCAAGGCCAAGCGGATAGCCCGGATCGGTCGGCGCGCCCGAGCCGCCCGGCACCACCGAACCGTACCGGAGCTTCTGCTCGCGATAGTAG
>JBKJTE010000043.1:0-4993 GCA_046590495.1 Gemmatimonas sp.
CAGCGCCATCGTCGTCGAAGACGGGTCGGTGAAGTACCCGAACGTGCCCATCCCCGGCATGCTCATCGCATCACCCAGTCGCTTGCCTCCGGCCGCTTCAATTGTGACAAGCGTTGCCGCGACATCCGCGACGTAGATGTATGCCACCGCCGTGAGCGCAGGTGTATGCGACTGAAAGACCCCGCCGATGCCCGCGCCGGCGTCAAACGCGACGTACGCGGGCATGGTCGGCAGCGTGCCCCAACCAAAGAGCTCCGCAAAAAACTTTGGCGTCGCCTCGTCCTTCGCGTACATCTCGAGACTGCAGATCGAGTTGGCTGGCGGCCTGGGGTTCGTGCCGAATGGCATCGGCACGTGCGGCGAGCCCGTTGGCGCGATCGCATTTGTCAGCCCGTAGATGGTGCCGCTCACATCAGCAAAGCGTGCCAACGTACCCATCATGGGAATCTTCCAACTGGCGCGCTCCAGCGTGGCGCCTTCGGCCACGACGCGCTTCATCATCGCGTCGACGTCACCGACGCCGATGTATGGCACCACGCCCGGAAAGCCATCCGGCACTTTCGCGCGTAGCGCAATCGAGGGACCCGCCGTCGCACCGGCGGCCATCAACTCAGCCGACATTTTCATCATCTGCCAGCCGAACACCGTCGAGTAGAAGGTGCTCGATGCGGCGAGCTGGTTGGCCGAGATCACGACGAGCGTTACGGGGTGCAGGCCGAAGCCACGGGGCGCTTGGGGGAGTTCCATTTGGCAGATTCTACTGCACCTTCGAGGTCGCCGCGATACGGGTCTTGCCGTATGCTCTGCTCCAGCTTTTTCGGCGAACTCTTTCAGTGTTGCTCAGCGACCCTGTCGCGCCCGCGTCAGATGCGGCACGATGCCCAGCAAACGCTCGATGATCATCAACTGCGCGCGGTGATGCATCTCGTGTTCTTTGACGCCGAGTAGCATCTCGAAGCGCGACTTGCTGCCGTTGGGGAGCGTGACGATTTCGCCCAGCTCGTCATCGCTGAGCACTTCGAGCTGCAACGCAAAGGATTCACCGCGCGCGATCAGCGCGTCGACGATCGCGTCCTTTGTTGTGAGCGCTGCTGCCATCGCGCCTGCAGCGCCGAAGTAGCGACCGAAGTCGGGGCCTTCGAGCGTGTGCTTCTTCTCAATGAAATGGACCTGCTCGGCCCAGTGCGTTCCGGTGGCCACGTGACCCAGCATCTGCGCGACCGTCATCGTGTCCGGCGTCGCCTGGAAGCCGTACCGATCGGCGGGAATGTCTTCGGCGATCTGGATCGTGTTCTTGCGCACTGTCCGCCAGCTGTCGGCCATGTGCTTCGCGCCGTATGCCTGCATATCGAGCTCCTGAATGGATTGAATCGGGGGACCACGTTGGCGCGAAATGTCGCCCGAACGGGGCGAACTAGCGAGCGTGTGTTTTTGAAGCTGGACAGGACGCCTTTCCGGTGCGAGATAGGGATGAGGGGTTCGATTCGGCGCTCCATCCCATATTCTGCGAAGGTGTCCTGTGTCTGCACGACGTTGCGTTCCCGCTTTGCTGCTGCTCTTCGCCGTTGCCGTCTCGCGCGCGGCCCACGCGCAGGTGCCCACCCACCCGCTCGACGGGCTCTCGGCCCGGGAGCATTGGGACGTCTACGATGCGTTGATCGCATCGGGAAAGACCGACAGCACCACGCGCTATCTCTACGAAGGATTGCACGAACCGCCCAAGGCGGAAGTGCTCTCGTGGAAGTCAGGGCAGTCGTTTCGGCGTGAAGCAATCGTGCATCTCATTCAGCAGCTTCGGGGCTACGAAGCGATTGTCGATATCACCTCGAAGAAGGTGCTTTCGTGGACTGAGGTGCCCGGTCGTCAGTACATGACGAGTCGGATGGAAGCCGACGCAGCTGACGAACTCGCGATGAAGGACCCGCGGGTGAAAGCCGCGATCGCAAAGCGCGGCATCACCGACCTCACGCACGTCGGGTGCAGCCCGGCGAATCACGGCTACTTCGATTTGCCTGAAGAGCGCGGGCATCGTGTGGTCCATCTCACATGCGGCGACGATCGTCGTCGCTTCTCCGGCTACGGCGGCAATTTCGACGGTCTTGTCATCGTCGCGGATCTCACCGACAAGAAGATTCTGCGCGTTGTGGACACGGGTGTTCAAGGTTCGAACCAACCGCACGGAGATCATGACGTCGAGGCCGTCGGTCCGACGCGCGAGACACGCAATCCAGTGGCGATGGTGCAACCGATGGGGCCGTCGTTCACGGTCAACGGCCAGGAGATCAGTTGGCAGAATTGGAAGTTTCAGTACCGTGTCGATCCACGACGCGGCATCGTGCTTTCGCAGGTGCGCTACACCGACGGTGGGAAAGATCGCTCGATCATGTATCAGGGATCGTTGTCGGAACTGTTCGTGCCGTACATGGACCCGACCGACCCATGGAACTATCAGGGCTACTTCGACCTCGGCACATATCCGTCATCGTTTGGCGGGATTGCAAGTTCACTCAATCCCGGCATCGAATGCCCGAGCAACGGCGTGTATTTCAATTCGATCGTTGTCACCGACAAGGGTCGTCCGCGTGAACGCGCGCGTACGTCGTGCATTTTTGAGCGCAGCGCGGGTGATGTTGCGTGGCGACACACGCGCGACGGTGGATTAAACAACGAGTCCCGTGTGAAGCGCGATCTCGTGTTGCGCATGTACATGAACGCTGGCAACTACGACTACCTGTTCGACTGGGTTTTTCAGCAGGACGGCACGTTGAAAGTGAATCTCGGCGCGACGGGAATGGATCAGGTGAAGGGTGCTGCCGGCACGGCCAACGACGAGGCCTACGGTCGACTGATTGCTCCAAAACTCGTAGGCGTGAATCACAGTCACTTTTTTTCGTTCCGTCTCGACATGGATGTCGATGGTCCGTCAAACTCGTTATTGGTCGACAAACTGCAGACCCAGAAGTTGCCGGCTGACAATCCGCGCAAAAGCATCTGGAACGTGGTGACAACCGAAGCGAAGACCGAGTCGGACGCCCAGCGCATGTCGATGATGAGCGCACCCGAGATCTGGCGTATCGTCAATCCGGGCGTGAAGAGCGCGTACAGCGGCTTTGTCGGCTACGAAATCGAAGCGATGGGCTCGATGACGATGCTCACACCGGATGACTACATGCAGCGTCGTGCGGGATTCACGAATCACACACTGTGGGTGACGCCGTACAAGGCGGACGAAATGTATGCGGCGGGTGACTATCCGACCGTCAGCACAGCGGGTGACGGGCTTCCGAAATGGACGGCACCAAATCGCGCGGTCGCCAACACCGATGTCGTCGCGTGGCTGACGTTGGGCTTCCATCACGTGCCGCGTCCTGAAGATTGGCCTGTGATGCCGGTTGCCTGGCACAGCTTTGAGATCCGGCCGGTCGGGTTCTTCAAGCGCAATCCGGCGATCGATTTGCCGCCACAACCGTAAGGCGTCGTCGCGGTAGCTGTAACGCGTGCGTTAGCGATCCCGCGTCCAGATTAGAATCAGTCCACACCATTTGTTCTTGCTGGAGCCACCGAACAGCAGCGGAATTCGGGCGGCTCCGGCAAACACTTCGATACCGTGAATCTGAATCGGCGGAGGAAGGTCATTCAGATTGACGCCGTGCTCGTCGCGCGGAACAAGTAACGTTCCGTCGACGGCAACCTGCATCGGACACGGCGCGCCCGGATCCAGCAGTGTCGGGAGTTTACCGCGACCGCTGATTGCGTAGTTGCCGCTGCCGAAGGGCAGCACCCGTACCGATGGAACGTCCATCAGCATTTGCGCCGCGTGCATAGGCCCGCGGCGCTCGATCTCTTCGCGCCCAATGCTGCGCGACGCCTCTCTGTTGAGTCGACGAGTTTCAAATCCGTCGAGGCGAGCAGAGACGCTACGTCCGCCCACAACGCGCACTGTGTCCAGCGACGGCGCGGCAACTCTGCTCAACACAATCGGCGCCGTGTTGCGTCCTTCGGCGATCACGAACGACACGAGCCCTGAGGTAAACCCAACGGCTCTCGCAAGCACGATCACGCGACCTGTCTGACTCTTTGGAAGTAATACCCGGCCCGATTGAACCGTGACAAAGGTGCGTTCTACACCATCCGGCATGGTGACGTCGAGCGTGACGCCAGGCAGTGAAGCTCCACTGTCTGAAGTGACGACAAACTCTACCGCCGCCCGCGCCAACGTATCGACTGCGCGAAGTGCACTGCTGTCCGGCCTTAGCTGCAAGTCGACAACACCAAACATCTTTGCATCCGCGATGCGATAACGTCGACGGTCCAACCCTACTTCAGTTTCGGCCGAGACCACCAGATCGGATTCGTGAGGAATCCCGCAAAGCTGCCAACGCCCGCGTTCGTCGGTGCTGTCTTTCACCGTTGTGTACGCCCACGTTATAATCCCAATTTTCAGCCCCCGCGCATCGACACGCTGAAACTCCACGGTCACGGGAGCGTTCGACACCACGGCCCCGCTCTTGTCGCGAACAGTGCCGCGCAGCATGGCGGTGCCGGCGTCGGTTGCCTCTCGCGGACAGAGTTGTTTCAGCAGTTCAGGCGCACGTGGGAGCGGCAGCGAGTCGACACGCGCGTCGAGTTGCGCGACTACCTCGTAGTGCACAGGTGATGCGCCAAGTGAGTCGAGCTGCGGAACGACCACGCGTGCGGCGTATCGACCAGCGGGCAGCGGACCGATTTGCGCCGTTCCGTCAGGACCGGTCGCGACGTTTACATTCGTGCCGCGCAGCGTAATGATCGCGTCGCCGCGCGGAACGCTTCCATCGCTGGAAACAAGTTGAATGCGCACCGACGCGGCTTCGCGCACAAGAATCGCCGAGTCGCCAACGAGTATTCTGCCAACTTCGCCGCCCGTTACCTGCAGCGATCGGACCACAAGGTTATTTGCCGCGAAGACTGTGCGGCTCGTGCCAGCGAGGTTCGTGCGGTCACGGGGCGCGAGTAC
>JBKJTE010000121.1:0-3299 GCA_046590495.1 Gemmatimonas sp.
CGCCACATGGGACTCGAGAACACGGGTCGCATCGGTCGCGTGATCGTGCATCCGTCCAACCCCGACATCGTGTACGCGGCCGCGCAGGGTCACGGCTACGGCCCGCAGACGGATGCACGATCACGCGACCGATGCGACCCGTGTTCTCGAGTCCCATGTGGCGCCAGTGCTGACCTGCATCGGTGCTGCGATAGATACCATCGCCGATCGACACGTTGCTGCGCAGGAACGTTTCGCCGGTGCCGAACCACACGACATTCGGATCACTCGGCGCGACCGCAATCGCACTTACCGACGAGACACGCAGCGAATCGGTGATCGGCACCCAGCGGATGCCGCCGTTCGTACTCTTGAAGAGACCGCCGCTCGCGGCGCCGGCGTAATAGGTCTTGTACTCGCCGGGTACGCCGGCCACGGCGATGACGCGGTTGCCATCCGGGCCGACGAAGCGCCAGGCCGGCACTTTCACGAACGCAGTATCAAGCGTCGGTGGTGCCGATGCGGACGCGGATGCCGTGCGTGGTGTGTTGGCGACACGCTGCGCCGACGCGAGCGCTGGGGCCGCGAAAACGAGAAGTCGGGCGAGTCGCGCGATGAATTTGGGCATGTCGGAGGTGCGCAGGGCGAGGCGGCGAAGAGCGAACGGGGAATACTGGCGCTGCCCGGCGCAGACGCAACACGGCACCCTGCTACCAGAGCCTCTATTCGCGAATAGCGGCCGCCACAGTCAGCCGGCCGCACACAAATGCTGGCGGTTCGGGCAAGTAGCCCGCATTGTTGGCCATGCATTCGGCGCGACTCTCTCTACTGGCCAACCGGCTTCGGCATGCTTGGGCACCAGCCTTGGCGATGACGGCCATCGCGGCCGCGCCCACGGTCGCTGATGGCATCTACACCAAGGAGCAGGCAGAGCGTGGCCACAAGCTCTATGACGTGCAGTGCGCCGAGTGTCATGGTGCACAGCTTGAGGGGCAGACCTCGACACCGCTGGCGGGTCCCAATTTCATCGCCGGCTGGAGCCGGCCAGAGCTGACGCTCGACGATTTCTTCTACATCGTGCGGAAAACGATGCCGAAGGATGCAGCGGGAAGTCTCACTCGGGAGCAGTACATGGACGTCGTCGCGTACGTGCTGCAGCGCAACGGGTTCCCGGAGGGAAACCGCGAACTGACGCCGGGCGACACGCTACTGAAGACAGTGCGATTCGGACCCGCAGTGCCCCCCGCTCGCTGAAGCCCAACCTCCGCGAGGCAGACGAATGCCGCGGTCATCTCCGAGAGCCCGCATCATGAGATTTGTGCCACTGTCATTCGCACCGCTGCACATCGTTGCAGCGTTTGTACTTTGCTCCGCACCGGGGCTACTGCCCGCCCAGAGCGCACCGGGGGGGAGTCCGACTCAAGCACAACTCCTCGCCGCTGCCAGCGACACGGCGAACTGGCTCTACGCCACGCACGACTACACCGGCGCGCGCTACGCGGCTATCCGGCAGATCACCCCCGCGAACGCCGGTCGCCTTGCACCCGTATGCGCGTTTCAGGTCGGTGACGTCAGCACCTTCCAGACGAACCCTATCATCGTCGATGGCGTGATGATCGTGACGACGATGCATGTCACTGTGGCGATCGATGCGCGCACCTGTCGCCCGAAGTGGCGCCACACCTGGAAGCCACGCGGCGCAGATGTGTGGCCCCAGAACAGGGGCGTCGCCGTGAAGGATGGTCTGGCCGTGCGCGGCACCTCCGACGGCTACCTCCTCGCGCTCGATCTGGCCAGCGGCAAGGTGGTCTGGACCAAGCAGATTGCCAAACCCGAAATCGGCGAAACGCTCACCATGCCGCCGATGATTTACGACGACCTCGTGATCATCGGGCCCGCCGGTTCGGAGAACAACGTCGGCGGATGGATCGGCGCATTCAAGCTTGCGTCTGGCGACTCGGTGTGGCGCTTCCGTGTCATTCCGCCCAAGGGAGCGCCGGGCTCGGAGAGTTGGCGTGTGCGGCCGGGCGTTGCCGTCGGTGGTGGCGCTGTCTGGACCGCGATGACGCTCGACCAGAAGGCCGGACTCGTTTATGCGGCGACCACCAACCCGTCACCGGACCTCGCGGGCGATGTGCGCGAGGGGGACAACCTCTACACCAACAGCATCGTCGCGCTCGAGGTACGCACCGGCAAGCTCGCGTGGTACCGTCAACTGGTTCCGCACGACACGCACGACTGGGATGTCACACAGGCCGGCCCATTGTACGACGTCACCACGGGCAACGCGACGCGACGTCTCATGGCCACGGCGGGGAAGGACGGCATGCTTCGCGTGCTCGATCGCGACACGCATCAAGCGCTGTTCGAAACAGCGGTGACCACGCGCGAGAACGTCGACGCGCCAATCACGACGAAGGGCACCCACGCCTGCCCCGGCGTGCTGGGTGGCGTCGAGTGGAGCGGACCGGCCTACAACCCGCTGACAAAGCTGCTTTACACTCCTGCAGTCGATTGGTGCACGAAGTTCACCCTCGATGACGAGATACGGAACGTGCCCGGCAAGAACTACATGGGCGGTGATGTTGCTCTCGATCCCCCCGCGATGGCGAAGGGCTGGCTCACCGCGGTCGACGCCGTCACGGGGGCCGTGAAGTGGAAGTACAAGTCGGCGCGACCGATGATCGGCGCTGTGACAACCACGGCAGGTGGTGTAGTGATGACCGGGGAACTCACTGGTGACTTTCTGGTGTTCGACGCCGCGAACGGCCGTGAACTCTATCGGTTCAATACC
Organism: Gemmatimonas sp.; assembly: GCA_046590495.1. Classification (GTDB taxonomy): domain Bacteria; phylum Gemmatimonadota; class Gemmatimonadetes; order Gemmatimonadales; family Gemmatimonadaceae; genus Gemmatimonas. The sequence goes on from JBKJTE010000121.1 coordinate 2,774, forward strand.
GGCGGCTCGATGGGTGGCGGGATCGCGACGTATTCGCTTGGCGGAACGCAGTACGTGGCCGCGGTGTCGGGAAGCCCCTCTCCGTACTGGACCGACCAGAATCCCGGCGCGCCAACGATCTTTGTGTTCGCGCTCAGGCCGTAGTAGTCACGACGAGAAGCCGATCCAGCGTCCGCCGACTGAAACCGTGCACCACAGTCCGATGGACGTGATGGCAATGGCGCGGCTTCGCCAACCGGTTGTGACGCCATCGCGCGATGCGAACCGCTGACGCACCACGAAGGTGAACGCGATGGCGACAGGCAGCGTGGTCATCTTCACCCAGAACGCCGGGTTGTGATAGCACTTGACTGCTTCGGATACGAACAGAAGGAACCCGGTCGCGAGCATCAGCACAACACTTCGCACCAGCCAGGGCTGCACGCCGCGCGCCAAGGTGGCAATGGGCTGGTCGCGCAATGCGATGCCCAGCATGCGCAGGTCGACAATCAGCATCAGGCCACCCAGCATCGAGAGGCCCAGCAGA
>JBKJTE010000158.1:0-15464 GCA_046590495.1 Gemmatimonas sp.
CGTTGCTCGACGGATCCGAACAGCACACCGAATTGGCGGAGCTGTGCCGCTGTGAGTTCGACCGAGCCGTCGGTGCTCACAGACATACCCTGCATTCCCGTCATGCCTTGCATGCCGGACATTGCGGACGCTGCGCCCGCCAAGGCATCACCACCAGTCGCACTGCGGCGTTCCCACCGCCACCACGCCAGTGCCGCGACAGCCAGCGCGAATACCACGAGCAGCACCCCCCGTCCGCGTGTCATGGCCGTTCCTCCCGAAGCACGCTGGACCCTGTGACTTGCTCGAGCGCAGCGATCGCCTTCGCGAAGTCGGTCATGGAGCGCGCATAGGTCAGCTCGGACGCGAACAGCGCGGACTGTGCGGCCAGCGCGGTCGACAGGTCGGCGCGACCGGTTCGATAGCTTGCGAGTACGGCGTCAACAGCTGCCCGCGCCTGCGGCAGGATCGCGACCATGTACAACGCGAGCTGCGTCCGGCTTTGCTCGGCCAGTCCGACTAGGCGTGCAACGTCGGCGTTCAGTGCGTTGCGGCGCGCCCCGTGCTCCGCATGCAGAGCCGCCAGCTCTGCATGCGCTTCTGCGAGCTGCGGATCTTGCCGCATGGACTTCTGGAGCCGGAGCGGAATGGAGACTTGTGCCGTGACCATGTCGGGCCGGCCTTGGCGTTGGCCGTACTGCAGCGACACGTCGAAGTCCGGCTTGTATTCCTTGCGCGCGAACTCGACGCGCGCCGCTTGCGCCGCGATCATCGCTTCGTGCTGGCGCAACACAGGACTCTGTTCGACCGCGAGCACTTGCAGCGCAGACAATGGCGGGAGCGGCGACGCGGCGGCGCGTGCTCCGAGCACGGCCGAGGTGAAGTGGACCTGGCCCGCATCGATGGCAACGGCAGCGCGCGCGACGCGATCCGGAATGACCGCATTCTCTACGGGCGTATCGCTTGCCCGATCAAGCACCGCGTTGAGCTGCGCGAGACTGGCCCGCTGCTGCTCGAGCAGCATACTCGCCGTTTCCGCCACGCGCGTCGCGTCCACGCGCGCCCGGAGTACGTCCTGCTGACCGCCGATGCCGCTCGCATAGCGCGCTTCTGCAATGCGCGCGACCTCGGCCAGGATCTGCCGATTGAGATCGAGCAGCGCGAGCGCGCGCGCTGCGTACGCCATGTCGTAGTACGCGTCCCGAACCGATCGCGCGACGTCGAGGCGGACGGCTGCCAACGCGGCGTCGGCCGCCGTTGCCTCCTGTGAAGCCGCACGACGTTGGAGGCCAAGCTTGCCCGGATACGGGATGGTCTGCGCGAGACCGACCATGCGCATGGTCATCTCGTCCGCCGTGAAACTGGGCCGACTGACCGGCAGATTCACGATGCCTGCCATGAGCATCGGATCGCGGCGAGTCCCTGCCGGTTGTATTCTCGCGCGCGCCGCCGCGAGGCGTGCCTGGGCCGCGCGGATTTCTGGACTCGCGACTTCCGCCAGCCGGACGAGCGAGTCCAGCCCGGACTGGCGCGCGGCCGAGCGCTGATCGGAAAGCGGAAGCGGCGCCGGGTTCGCCTGTCCAATTGCGACCGACGGAACACTGAGCAGCGCGGACGCGACGAACGCCAACCGTGGTGCACGGCGGTAGGCAGCTAACGCGGCGGCGGTGCCGCGCGCAGCTGAACGGAATATGGAGTGCATGAGCCCTCGGGCAGTGTCTCGGACGGGCGCATTGACCACCCGCATATGCGGTGTGGAACGCGCACCGATCCCGTCGTTGACACCCGACTGGGTGACAAACAACGGACCATCAGCGCCGACGCGTACAGCGTGAGGCGCAACCGGTCGGAACTAGGCTCGCGGAGGGGGGAGTTCGGGACTCAGCACGACGGAGAGCGGCATCGTCACGATCAGCCCGACGGCCCGCGATGGCTCACTAGCATCGGGACGCTGCAGCTGCCCGCCTTGAGGAACTGCCGCGAATACACACGGCGTCATGCTTGTGCAGTCATTCGGCGCGGCCGATTCGTCCCACGGTGCTTCGGGATTCGTCGCCTGTCGCTGTGCGCCCGGCGCGCCCGACATTTCCATACCGGCCATGTCCATACCGGCCATCTCCATACCGCTCAGCTCCGCTGCCGCTTGGCCCCATGGCATCGGACAGCCGGCACCACCGCTGGCCAGCGACAGCTGGAGCGAGGCGAAGCTCACGAAGAGCGTCAGCAAACGGAGGGCACTGAGCATGCCTAAGGTAGCGAAGCCGCGCAGCAAAGTTCCCGAACTACACGAATCGGTCGGCAACAACTAGCGACGAAGCGCTGCCAGCTGGTCGCGCAACCATTCCGAGTGTCTCAAAGGCAGCTGATGATCCGCACCCGCCAGCACACGAATTTCACAGTTGGGATGCAACTGCTGAAGGTCGCGCATCCGCTCGAGTGGCGCACTCTCATCACGATCGCCATGCAGACACAGGAGCGGCACGCGCGCTGGTAGGCGCACAATGTCATTGGCGAGATCGTGTCGGTAAATGACCTCCCACATCGTCGAGGTCGATGAGCGCCACGTCATCTGATTGAGATCCTCGGCGACTGCACGCGGAACATCGCCAGCAAGCCGCGGCGCCGCCCATCCTAGCAATCGACGGCCGAGCAGGCACGTCAGCGCGAACGGAATCATGTGCGTCCAGAGCCAACCGCTGCTGTTTCGTTGTCGCATAAAACGTTTTGCTCGTTCTTCGCCGCCGAAGTACGGCATGCTGACGAGCACGAGCCCTTCGACTTGTTCGGGATATCGAGCCGCGTACGCGACCGCGAGCCGCGCGCCAAGTGAGTGCCCGACCAGCGTGAAAGGCTGATGCAATGCCATTGGCGCGAGCACTCGGTACAGCTCGGCGACATGCCGGTCGACCGAGTAGGTGGTCCATGGTTTGGGCGAGCGACCGAACCCAAGCAGGTCGACGAGTACCAGGCGCATGCGGCTGGCCAGCGAACTGACCACCAGCTCCCAATATCGGGTGGTCGCGCCGATGCCGGGCAGAAATACCAACAGCGGCCCGTTCTCGCCAAGCTGCCGCTGAAATAGTGGTCGCCCCGTATCGGATCGGTCGGCATCGAACACCGCCAGTGCTGCAACGCCTGCAACCGCGACGCCGACGCCCGCCGCGACCCGCTTGATCCATTGGCGACGCGACGATCGGCCGGGCCTGTTCAAGGTTCTAGACGACACACGATTCGACCAGCGAGACGACGCGGATCTCCTCCACGAGCGTCATACGCAGCGTTCCAACGGTACAGTCGCTGCCTCCGCGCGGCGTCGCCTGCCATCGTTACCGGCGCCGCCGCGATGACCAGTGCACGGCGCGGATGGACCAGCCCAATGCCGTCTTGGACAGTACCATGAGCTCCGCCGACTCCGAGGGGGTCGATCCCTCGGCTCCGGACGCGGGCGTGAGAGTCTTCGAGACGATGTACGCGGCGTCGGCGACGACGCGCACCGCGACCACCTTACGCACTCCCTTCGACCCCTGCATCGCCGCCATATCCGCACCTAGATGGTGACTGAGGTACTCGGCACGGGACTGTATCGCGCCGCTCTCCAAGATCAGCGCGTCGTTCGCCAGCAAGGCGATAGCGCGCACGGAATCGCGGGCTGCTAGCGCGGAGTGGAACCCCTCCACCGCAGCGACAGCGGCACTGGAATCAGTGCCCGTGCTTTGGGCCGAGGCGCGCATCTGCGCGACGCACAGCGCGGCGGCAACAACGATGGGGAAAAAGCTTCGTGGCATACTGAACTCCGGTCATAAAAGTAGACGAGCTGGTCCACCCGCGGTGATCCCGGCGCCTTCCACGACAGCGGCGCTACCACGGTCGTCCGGCGGATTCAGCGTGGCAAGGTCGCTTCGGCACCGGTTGTCGGATGCCGGCACGCATTTTATGCATAATAAATCGATCAACCCGACTTGTCGAATTTCGGACCCCTCGTCCATCACCCCTGTTCTCACGGATGCCGCCGCATCACGCATGGACAACGCCGGTACCGCTTTGCCACCAGTCACCCACCGCCGATGTCTCGACGCCGCTGATGCGGTCGGAGAGATAGCTTCGCGTCGCATCGCTGCGCGGCGACGAGTTGTCGCGCTGCTGACCTGCTGTCTGATCCTGCTCACGCCCGCGTGGGCGCGAGCACACGGGACGCTCAAGAGCTCCGTGCCAGCCGCCGGCGCTCACCTGGGCGTCGCTCCCACCACGCTGCGCTTGACGTTCACAGAGTCGCCCGAGCTGACGTTCACGACGATCACGCTGCGAGCGCCGGATGGGTCAGCCGTTTCGCTCGGACCGCTCCAGATCGCGCGTGATTCCCGCCGCGCGGTCATCGTCGCGGTGCAAGGACCGCTGGTTGCGGGGACGTATGCGGTTGAGTGGAAGACCGCCGGCGCGGATGGACATCCGGTGACGGGCCGTTTCGACTTCACCATCGCGCCCGGTGCACAGGGTCTCGGTGTGGCGTCGGCCGCGCCTGCGAGCGAGGGTGGGCCAGTGCTGGCCCCCATGCCTCATGAGGACCCCACCGCGCTACCCTCCCGCGATACGGGATTTGATGCGGAGTCACCTTTGTACGTCGCGGTGCGCTGGCTGCTGTACGCCGGTATGCTGACCGTGATCGGCACGGTTGCCTTTCAGTTTGTCGTGCTCGGGTTCCTGCAACGGATGCGAGGGCGCGGCTCCCCTGTCGGCTCGATGATCGGGGACCGAGCCGCCTCAATCGGGCTGGCGGGCGCGGCGTTAGTGGGAGGGGCGGTGGTGCTTCGCCTGTATGCGCAATCCTTCGCCATGCATGGCGCTGCGCGGGCGTTCGATCGCCCGCTCGTTGTGGCGATGCTGACCACCACAACGTGGGGTCACGGTTGGCTCCTGCAGGTCGTGTCCGTCGTTGCCGTCCTCGCAGGGTTCTGGTTCGCGCGGCGTGGCGCGCGGGCGGCCTGGGGGCTTGCCGCCATCGGTACGGTGGGACTGGCATTCACTCCGGCACTCTCCGGGCACGCGGCGTCGGCGCCGACGCTTACCACACTCGCGATCCTGGCTGATGCGTTGCACGTCGTTGGCGCCGGTGGATGGCTCGGTAGTCTGCTGGTGGTGCTGCTGGTCGGGATACCCGCTGCGTTGCGTCTGGACGACCGCGAGCGCGGGCCCGGCGTGGCCGACCTCGTCAACGCATTCTCCCCGACCGCACTTGCGTTCGCTGGCCTGACGGCGGCGACGGGCGTATTCGCTGCCACGCTGCACGTCGGTGCGGTGAGCGCGCTCTGGCAGACATCCTACGGCAAAACGCTCCTGCTCAAGCTCGCGATTCTATCCATTGTCGCAGCAACGGGCGCATACAACTGGCGCCGCATCAAGCCCACGCTCGGCGATGAGAAGAGCGCCGTCCGTCTCCGCCGCTCTGCGACGATCGAAGTGGCGGTTGGTGTGCTGGTGCTCTTCGTGACCGCGGTCCTCGTCGCCACTCCCACCGGAATGGCGCAGATGGCGGAAAAGACGATGGGTCGGTGATCAGTTTTTCGATGCCTTCCGCTGAAACTCTGAAATTTCACGCGTCTGGTCGCGCTTCATGCGCTCAGCCATCGCCTTGATCTGCGGGTCCTTCAGCGTTGGTAGCGCTTGGTCGATCATCTGCACCGCCTGCTGGTGGTGCTTGATGGCGTGCTGGTAGAACATGCGATCGTAACCCTCGCCGGACTGCGCCTTAAGCTGGTCAACCATCATCTGATCGTCTGACGAGACCTTTGGGTCGTATGGATCCTTGTACTGCTTCTCTAGCTTGGTGATCATTTCATCGACTTCGGCATCCTGCTTGGCATCGACTCTCTTGGCGTCAGCGTGGAGCACTACCGAGCCTTTCCTCGCGCCCTCCATCGCCAAGTGCGCCATCATGATCATCCCCTTGTGGTGGTCGATCATCATGCGGAGAAAGTCGCGGTCCGGGTCGCCGGTCATGTTTCCCATTCCGGCGTGATTCATGGCGCCGGTGCTGTCGTGGTTCATGCCCGCCATACCGCCAGCGCTGTCCGACCGCATGCTTTGTCCTGCCATTCCGGCGCCGCCCGCTGCGGCGGCGCTGTCGGCCATGGCCTTGTCGCCGGAGTCGGCGGTGCAGGCACTCGCGGTAAGAATGCCCGCGGCCAGGATGGCGCAACGAATTTGGGAAGTGGACGACCTATGCATAGGATGGAGATCTCGTGTCAGGTGATGTTGCTCGCGTGCGATGGCGTAGCGTACGCCGAGACTTTATGCTGCATCAAACGTACCGTTGCCGGTCTCGCTCAACATCGATGCCCACGGCAAATCTCTGCCGCTGCCAGCACCGCCCGGCGGTGGCCTCTCATCCTCGCGCAATGGAGTTTCCATGCCCGACGTTCACGTGATGCAGGGCCGCCTCCGGCGGATTCGCTCGGCGGTCGCGGCGGTGGCGACCTTGGCGCTTGCATCTACCGCCGCGGCGCATGACTTCTGGCTGATGCCGCACATGTTCGATGTCGCCGAGCGCAGCGCCTGGCACATCATCGGTCGTCAGGGCACACGGTTTCCGGCAGGAAGCGCAGTGCCGGTGGAGCGAGTCGTCGACGCCCGGCTTATCAGTGCCAGCTCCACGACCAGGATCACGGAGATGACGGTGGAGGGGACGGCGCTTCGCCTGCACCAGAAGCCGACGTCCGCCGGTCAGTATCTCATCGTGGTGGGGCTGGCGCCGAGAGTCTTTCGTGAAACACCTGCCGGTACCATCCGCTTCCTTCGCGCTGAGGGCGGTACACTCGAGGCCGATCGCCTCGAACGCGCGAATGCCTTCGCTGGTCTCGATAGTGTGATCTTCACGGCCGCCTCGTATGCTGCAACGATTGCGCAGGTTGGGTCGGAGGGGCCGCGTGCGTTCGGTAAGTCCGCCGGAATCCGCCTTGAGTTCGTGCCGCTGAATGATCCCGGACATCTGCACGTGGGCGATACGTTGCATGTGCGAGTGCTCGGAAACGGCACGGCCGTACCACACATCGGCATCGATGCGGCGACCGCGCTCGATACCACCGCAACTCCGCCCGCCACACTTGGCAGAACACCGTTCACCGCTGACGCGAACGGCGTCGTGCACGTGCCGCTTACCAAGGCGGGACCGTGGATGCTGCGATCGGCGTATGCGAGCAAGAAGAGCGGCGGTTCCGCCAACGAGTGGGATGTCTCCCGGACGACATATGTGTTCAACGTGGGAGCTGCGCACGAGCGATAGCTGAACGCCGGCCCGTCCTCGTCTACGTCATTTTACTCGGCATACAAAGTGCAGCCCCTCCCGGGCACGTAACGGCGAGAGTATGTGCTGCAATCTCCCGCGACGCTCACCTTTGCCGGAGAATTCGATGGCCGCGATCGAACTTGGGAAGTACCTGACTGGAGCGGGTGTGGCAAATCACGCGTGTCTTGAAGCGTGCGTCGAGTGTTTGGTCGCCTGTGAGATGTGTGCCAATGCCTGTCTGGACGAGAAGGATGTAGCGATGATGGTGACGTGCATCCGGCTCGACCGTGATTGTGCAGACGCCTGCGCGACGGCGGTGCGGGTCATGGCGCGCGGCGGACCGCTCGCCGCCGAGGCGTGCAACCTGTGCGCGGCAGCTTGTGACGCATGCGCGGATGAATGCGAAAAGCATGCGTCCCATCACGAGCATTGCCGCCTCTGCGCCGAGGCGTGTCGCAAATGCGCTGAGGAATGTCGACGCATGGCCGGCGCGTAGGGACTGCCGACGCGCACGCCGCAGCGTCGTTTGGACCTCACCGCAACACTGCAGCCAGCGAGATGAAGTACGCTGCCAGGCCCACCAATGCGATACCGCTCATGATTTCGAGCGTACGTCTTCCACTGTCCAGCCGGTCGAGCCATGGTCGCATGCGTCGACTCGCCTGACCGGTGGCCAAGCCAAGTGCAAGAAACGGCAGCCCTCGCCCGACGGCAAATGCCAGCGACAGCAGCGCGCCGTAGAACGGCCGTCCCATCGCAGCGGCGACTGTCAGAATCAGCACCAGCGGCGCAGCCGACGATGTGATCGTCGCGACGCTGTACGCGATCCCGTAGGTAAAGGCACCTGTAACGTCACTTCGCTGGCGGATGAGTGGATCAGGTACATGTTGGCGCACCCACGGACCGGCGAGAGCCACTATGCCGACGGTTCCAGTCACGATCGCCGCGAGTAGCGAGAACAGCGCGTCGTAGCGAATGAGCAAACGGCCCGCCGCCGCCGCACCAGTGCCGAGTGCGGTCAGTGCGACGATGAGTCCGATGAAGAATGCGAATGACAGCGTCGTCGCGTGCGCGCCGCTCATATCGCTCGCCGTGCCATGCGCCTTCCCAACCCGGGCAGACTGCAGACTTGGCGCACTCAGCGCCCCGCTTGCGTAGCTCACGATGCCGACGCTCGTCGGCAACGTGCACGGACACACGCTGGTCGAAAGCATTCCGCCCACCACGGCCACGCCAAACGCTGCCAGCGGGTACTGAGCAACCGACAGCGAGAGTCCGTCGATGAACGCGGTTGGATTCACGCGGTCGTTACCGGAAGCCCATCGCCTCGAGCTCGTCGCGCAGCTGGGCCTCGCTCACTCGCGCCGGCTCGTAGGCCACGAAAACCTCCTTGCGCACGGCATCAGCCTCGACGGATCGCACACCGGCGACTTTGGCCAGCTTGAGGCGGATGCGCCGCGCGCACGATTCGCAGTGCATGCGACGCGCCGGAATTACGGTCTCCGCGACGTCCGACGCACTGGCGATGTCGTCGGTCACGTCCACGTCGAGTTGCAGGCGCACGAGCATGAGGGTGGACAGCAGCACCGCGATCACCGAGACGGCCATGATCGCAATCGCCAGCGGCGCGGTGATCACGCCGACGATGGCGAGCGTGATGCCGACGACGTTCGCGGTCACGGCGATCGCGATGTTGTGCGCCATCTTTCGGTGCGACGCGCGGCCGAGCACGATGGCGCTCGCCACTTTGTCGATCTTGTCGCTCACCAGTACAACGCCCGCGGACTCCATCGCCACGTCGGTCCCTGCGCCCAATGCAATGCCCACATCGCTTTGCACGAGCGCCGGAGCGTCATTGATGCCGTCTCCCACCATCGCCACCGTACGCCCTTCCTGCTGCAGCCGCACGATGACGTCGACCTTCTCTTGCGGCAGCAACTCAGCATACACCTCGTCGATACCCACATCGCGCGCCACTGCCTGGGCGACGCCGCGGCTGTCGCCGGTGAGCATGACGGTGCGCAGTCCCAGATCGCGCAGGCGCCGCATCACGCGCGCAGTGCCAGGCCGCGGCGTGTCCTGTAGCGCGATGGCGCCGATCAACTGTGCGTCCGCTGCGGCGTAGACCACGGTGTGACTCAGTTGGAGCTCGTGGAGCCGCTCCTGAATCGTCGCCGGCACGCGTGCATCGATGCCGTGCGAGGCAATGAAGGACGGCCGACCCACGACCAGGTGACGGCCCGCCACGGTGGCAACAACGCCTTTACCGGCCACCGCACGAAAATCAGTGGCGTCGGGTAGCCGCACCTCCTGAAACTGCGCATAGCGCACGATGGCGCCCGCCAGCGGATGTTCGCTCCCGGTCTCCGCGGCCGCGATCAGCGCCAGCACATCGGTCACGTCGTCGGGATTGCCATCGCCGATGCGAATGACCTCGCGCACCGTGGGCCGACCGTACGTCAACGTGCCGGTCTTGTCGAAAACCACCGTGTCAGTCTCGGCGAGCGCCTGAAAGAATTCCCCGGCGCGCACGAGCAGCCCGCGCGCGATGCCGTGCCCCCCGCCGATCGCGAGAACCATCGGCGTCGTGATGCCAAGCGCACACGGATAGCCCATGATGATGACGGTCAGCGCGATGAGTGTCGCCTGCTGAACACTGCCCGCGTATAGCAGCCAGCCCACGAAAGCGACGGCGGCGACCGCGTAAACCACGGGGCCGTAGTAGTTCATCAAGCGGTCCATCAACAGCTGAATGGGCGGCTTGCGCTCCTCGATCTGCCGCATCAGGCGCACCACCTGCGCAACGAAGCTCTCCGACGCCGGACGGGTGACCTCGATACGCACGAAGCCATCGAGATTCATGGTGCCCCCTACGACCTCACCGCCGGCCTCACGGTAGACGGGTGCGCTCTCACCCGTCACGGCGGAGAGGTCAAAGCTCGATGCGCCATCGCGCACGGTGCCGTCGAGCGGTACTCGTTCACCCGGCCGGATCGCGACGACGTCGCCGATACGCACTTCAGCGACCGGAATCTCGATTTCAGTGCCATCACGCAGCACCCGCGCGCTCTGGGCCTGCAATGACAACAAGCGCCGCACCGATTCGGCCGCGCGCTTTCGTGTACCGAGCTTGAAGGCGCCGAAGAACAGATGCAACGCCATCAACCACGTGGCGACGGGAAAGAAGTTCGGCCACGCGGATGGTGCGACGAGATGACCGACGCCGATCGCGAACCCGCCCCACGCACCCGTGGACAACAGTACGTTCGCATTAATCACCCGCTGGCCGAGCGCCATGAGTGTCTTGCGCAGAATCGGGTAGCCGATCCACGTCAGTACCACGACCGCCAGCAGTCCGCTGACGATGGCCCGCGTTCGCTCCGGCAGCGCAAACAGGTCAAGCGGATCGAACACCAGGTCCGCCACCGCCAGGCCCATGGCGAGTGTGCCACGGCGTCGGATCGTGGCGAAGATCGCATCGTCGGTCTCGATCTGCTGTGCTTCGGTGGCGACTACCGTGTAGCCCAACGCCTCGACCTGCTGCGCCACCTGCTCCTCGGAGACCTGAGCACGATCCGCGTCGACCAGGATGATCCCGTGCACCAGGTTCACTTGCACGCTGCGTATCCCGGGCACGCGCCCGAGCGACGTCTCCACCGACATCGTGCAGAAGCTGCACATCATCCCGCTCGCCTTCACCTGAATCAGCCGGTTCGCTGCCGGCGCCATCACCACGACCTCCTACTTCTCGTGTGGCGGCATCTTCATCTTGCTATGGTCCATTCCGGCCATCGGATCCTTCTTTGGCGCTGCTCTCTTCGCCGCAGCCTTCTTTTTCGTGGCAGTCTTCGCTGGCGCCGCGCGCCCACTGGCGACGCTATCGGCGCGTAGCATGTCGGCCATCATCGCTTTGTGCTCGACCGGCATGCTCGCCATGCTCTCCGTCATCAATCGACGCATCGCGGTATCGACCATCACGCGACGACGAATAACGGGATCGTGCAGCATGCGCATGTGCAGATCCATCATGCCCGGCATGCCATGGGCACCGCCCATGCTTTTTGCTTCCGTATGCGCCGTGTCGCGCGCGGCAACGGCAGGCGGGGCGCCATGTCCCATCGCGGCATGATCGACCGGCGGCGTCGTATTTGCCGCCGCAGGCGGTACGACGGGCGGTGTGTTGCCCGTATCCATTCCAGCGTGATCCATCCCGGCCATCGCGCCGGTCATCGCCCCGGTTTTCATGCCGATCATCTTGCCCGTTGCGTCGTCGTGCTGCATCACGGCGCCACGCGTCACCGACGGCGTCGGCAGCGCGCTCAGGAAGTTCACGGCGGGACCACCCATGTTCTCGACGCCCATCGCTACGGCCATCGTGCGCCATGCCGCAACCGGCATCACATACGACGTGTCGTCGCGGAAGCGCGCCGCCGCAAGCATGATCTCGGCCCGTTTCCGAGAGCGCGGGACGTTGGGGTTCGCCAGGATATCGCTGACGACGTCGTGCATGGAATGCAGATTGTCGAAGATGATCGCCGCTTCCGGATAGCGCGCCGCAAACGCGGGCGCGATGGCGGCCGTCATCGGCATCTGGTAGGGCAGCGATGTCGGCGGGCGTTCGAGCATTTGCCAGAAGCGGGCAACCGTCGCGCGGACGCCGGCCTGCCGGGCTTCGGCGGTCGTGCCGACCATGAGCGGCTCGTACAGACCCACCTGCAACCAGTGGTAACCCCAGATCAACCCATTGAACTTGGGATACTTCTCGCGGAACGCGAGCGAGTACGGCTGCTCTTGCATCAACTTCATGCTTTTTGGCTTCGAGCTGAACGCGACGTCCCGCCGCGTCTTGTAGTAGTCGATGAGGCGCTGCACCTCGCGGTCCTTTCCCACCTGCCCGATGCGTTCGTCGGCCAGCACATCGTAGATCTGCCGGTGGAGGATGTGCGACCAGTCGAACATCACTTTCGCTTCCGGTGCAAGCTGCGCGTACTTGATCTCGATCGCCGACTCCTCGAGCGGCACGCGAGGCGGCCGTACAAGCACTTTCCGCGTCAGCTTGTTGTAGATCTTGTCCTCCAGCTCCGATACCGACGCATCCGGCTTCGTCCACAACGTTTCGTACAGGATGGCGTGGCCGTAGTCGAAGGCGTTGAAGAGACGGTCGGCCGCCTGGTAGTCGTTGCGGAAGACCCAATTGTGCGGAGCCTGCAGATAGAACGTTTCGTACGTCGTCGACCACTGCGCGTGCGCCACATCCGGCACGACGGTCGCGCCGAGCGCGGTACAGACGGCGAACAGCATCGCGCGACTGCGTCGACACGTGTATTTGATGCATGCAGACATGATCAGCGGCTCCAGGGCAGGCCGAACGCGACGGCGCCGCCCACCGTAAGTGACCAAACACGGTCGGCGCCGTTGAGGCGACGTCCGATACCCGCGTCCAGCGCCCAACGCGGTGAGAGTTGATAGCGACTTCCAACGGCGGCGTTCCATTCCGTCGTCGCGTCGTCGTCCAAGCCTGCCTGGGCGTAGATCTCTCCCGTCAGCAGCATGGAGCGGAGCGGAAACGTGCGATCGACCGCCACGCCGCCCAGCCAACGGGATACTTCGACGACCTGTGCGCCCACAATCGTGGACGTTCCGCCTGCTGGTTCACCGGGCGCGTCGCCGAAGGTGTATTGGCCGTTGAGGTGGAACCGCGCCCACGAGAGCGTCTTGGTGGCGATGCCCTTGAGTGAGGGATAAGCACGGTCGGGGCCAAGCTTGCCGGCGGGCAGGAGGACTTCCGCCACAACGGCGAGGGCCGGAATGCGCGTCTCGACGTTCAGGTTGTGCAGCAGCGAGATGTCGACCCCGGCGAGGCCACTGGTCCGGCCACTGATGCCCGCGTCGATCCACGCGAGCGGCAAGCCGACTTCCAGTTGCGTACGCGGGAGGATGCCGTAGGCCAGCTCCGGCTCGAAGCCCCAACGGTATTGCCCCCGAGTGCTGCGCTCGAGCCGGAGCGGTGCGACCTGCAGCTCGAAGCCGCGGCGCTCCAAAGCGTACGCGTCCTCGATTCGCACGGGACGCCCGGCGTCCGTGTTGTAGTAGTCCGTCTGCGCGTGCGCCATCGACGGCCGCATGGCCGCCAAGGCCAAGGTCGTCGCAAGGAACAGTGCCGACCGTCTTGGTCGAGCCGGGAGCCACAAAAGACGTCTGCGGAACGTTGACATTTTTCTGAGCCTGAAGATGAAATGGAGTGCGGGGCGTGAGCGGCCGTTCGATGATCGTTGAAGCAAGGCGTACCGCTGCCACGAACTTTCACTAGCTCGCCGGATGGGCGTGTGGGCAACGCGACGCACCCACAACTGAAGTCGCTCGAGAGAAGGGCGTGCCCCGACAAAAGAGATGAGACAGTGCGCCCTCGCCCGGATGGTCACAGTGGGCCGCATCGGCGTGCGCGCCGGCAGTGGGCATCGGATGCGCGACGGCGACACCGGAGATCCAGACGAGAGCGAGCATCGCTGCCGCGGCGAGGATCGAGCGACGCGTCAGGTGGGTCGAGACGACCACGGTTTGTCCGGCCAAGCGACGCACGCGTCGGTCCAGCAACGCATCAAACCGCGCTTTGCGCCGTGAGCCGTTCTCCACGAGCCCGACGACCGCGCCGGCGGGGATGGCGTGCGGGCCACCCTCACTCGCTGCAGGACTGCGCCATGCTGCCAACAACAGGATCGCCGATGCCAGCACGAGCGGAGCGCCGCGAGCGGCGACGTCGTCGGCGGAGATTTCCGCCTCGTCAGCCATGTCGGACGCCAAGCGGCGGAAGGCTGGGTTCCAAAACAGCGTGCAGCCGAGGAATCGGAGCAGTGACAGACGAAGCGGGTCCCGTCGGCGCACATGTTCGGCTTCGTGCGCAAGCACGGCGATCAACTGCTCTGGTGACAGCAACTCGCCGATTTCCCGCGCGAGGTAAATGCGGGGCGCCCACCAGCCCGCCGTGAACGCCGGATTCGGTACGCCGTCGACGACGTATACCGTGCCGCCGCCGAGTCCCAATTGCCGCATGGCGGCATCGATACGACTGCCGGGAGCGCCCACGGAGGGCGTCAACATGGCAAGTGTCCGACGAAGCCGCCACACGGCCCGTGCGCGATCCGCTGTGGCGTACAGCAGCCCGGCGATCAAGAGAACGTGAAACAATCCATGCACCGGCGCGAGTAGCGTGTGCACCGCGATCAGACAGATGTCCCAGAGGTGGTCCTGTCCCATCAGCGCAGCGTCGACCTGCGATGAAAGGTGATGGCCGATCACGGGGCTCAGACTCAGCAGCAGCAACGCTCCGATGCCCCACAAGACGAGGCGACGATGCGTCTGCTCACGCTCGCGCATCGGCACAGTCAGGAAGGAGTCACGCCGCGTCATAGCACGATACCTCAGCCCTGTTCGCCCAGGCGGCGACGAATGAGGCGACCGAGTTCTTCGAGCTGCGCCGGATCGCGTTCGGCAAGTACGTCCACGAGTGACGCCGAAACGGCTTCCGGGCCGAAAGACAGGATGCCTTCGACCACGCGTCGCGACACCAAGGTTCGGAACGCGGCTTCGTCCATCGTGGGTTCATAGTGGTACAGGTCATCGACCTTGCGTCGCGTCAGGATTCGCTTGTCGACCAGCTTATTCAGCACCGTAATCGTGGTCAGTGGCGACACCGTATGCCGCTCCAAGACTGCCGCATGGACTACTCGCGCCGACGCCGGCGTGCCGATTGCCCACATGGTCTGGAGCACGCGCGCCTCCAGGTCGCCCAATACCTTGGCGACGCCATCCGCCGATAGGCGCACCGTGTCCTGGAGGCGTGGGGTGGGCGCGGTGGAAGTGCTTGCAGAGCGAGGTCGTGGCACGGGGGCTTTTGGCACGGTTGCTCGAATGACAAGGGAGGTCGACTTTATAAGGTAACCGCAGACCTTTACCCGGCGTAAAATCGTAGTGTGCAAGATTCGGAGCAAGGCCTTCGTAGCCGAAACCCGCGCTGTCGACACAGGCCGGCTGATGTGATCGGTGGACGCCGCTGCCGCACATCGACGTGAAAACCGTAATGGACGACGCCACGAGAAAAGGCCGCCCTGAACAGGACGGCCTTTTTCACGAAGAGGCGCCGGTCGGAGTCGAACCGACGCATGGCGGATTTGCAGTCCACTGCCTTACCACTTGGCTACGGCGCCTT
>JBKJTE010000162.1:0-6446 GCA_046590495.1 Gemmatimonas sp.
CGAGTCTTCTGCGATCGGTATGAACGTCGACGGTGGGATCGCGCCGCGAACAGGATGCGTCCAACGCGCCAACGCTTCCGCACCGCGCACGGTGTGATCGTCGAGTGAGAAGATCGGTTGATAGGCGAGGTGCAGCTGCGACGTGCCGAGCGCCGCCTGCAATTCGTTCTCGGTCTCGACGCGCGTACGCACCGAATCGCCCATTTCGTGCGTGAAGCTGACGTGACACGCCCGCCCGCGCGCTTTCGCTTCATACATGGCGATATCCGCATCGCGGAGCATGTGATCAGCGGTCAGATGTTCTGCCATGTTGATGACCGCGCCGATGCTGGCCGACGAACGGACGATATGGCCGTCGAGCTGGTACGGTGTGGCCAGTGCGTCGAGGAGCCGGTCGGCGACGATGGTTACGACATCCGGGGAGTTCACCCCGTCGAGCAGCACGACGAATTCGTCTCCGCCGAGCCGGGCGACCGTGTTGCCGGAGGCATCGCGGGCGCTGCTTTCAGTGGCGCGCAGATTGCTGCGCAGACGCCCTGCGATAGCCTTGAGCAGCAGGTCGCCGACATCGTGACCCAAGGTGTCGTTGACGAACTTGAATCGATCGAAGTCCAGAAACATCAAAGTGAAGCCGAGCGCCGGATTCTCGTGCGCGCGCTCAAGTGCGCGAGTCAGTCGCGCGGTGAGCAGCGCGCGATTTGCGAGGCCCGTGAGTTTGTCAAAGAGCGCCGCGTGGGTGAGCTGGTTCACCATCTGCTGACGTTCGAGCACAGAGCCGACGCGGGCGCGGAGTTCGACTGGCGTGAACGGCTTTCGTACGTAGTCGACGGCACCGGCCGCGAAGCAGGCAGCGAGCGTCTTGTTGCTCTCGCTGCCGGTGACCATGATCACGGGCACTGCGCCAAGTTCTGAATCCGCCTTGATCGTGTGCAGCACATCGAGTCCGTTCCCCGACGGCATGTCATGATCGAGCAGGATCAGGTCGGGGATCAGCGAGCGCGCTAGTGTGAGACCTTCGTCGCCAGTCGTCGCGCAGGCGATGTTCAAGCCGAGTGGCTTGAGCATCGCGATGACGAGCTGGTGAATAATTGGGTCGTCGTCGACAAGGACGACGCGACGAGGCCGTTCTTCGGACAGATGGGTTGGCGCCGATGGCGTAGTCATTACCAGGTCTCCGTGCGTGACACACTGCCCCGGACCGCTGCTCGGCATCGGTCGATCAATGCTGCGACGATCGCATCGTTGTGCGGCGATGGTGTCCCCGCTGCGGCAAGCAGCTCCACGCGGCGAGCGGCATCACTGATCGGTGCAAATCCGTAGCCACCGGCGGCACCCTTGAGTTGGTGTGCGAGGGAGATCAGCGCAGCGGAATCGTTGCTGGCGTGATAGCTCTCGAGCCGGGTGATGGAGTGCGTCAGATGCGACAGAAATTGCTCAATGAGTTCGACCATGTCAGGATCGTCGGCCAGGTCACTTACGAGCACGTCATCGAGTTCGAGCCGGCCGGTCACCGCACCGTCCGCGAGATTACTCACGCCGTGTTCCGTCGTAACGTACGATCCGGGGCCGAACAAACCTTGGTCTTCGCCCGTAGCTCGCTCGGCATCAAGCCAGCGCGCACAGGTGCGGATCAACAAGCTCTTTTCGATGGGCTTGGACACATAGTCGTCGCAGCCCGCGGTAATGCATTTCTGCCGGTCTTCCGCCATGGCGTGCGCCGTCAGCGCGATGATGGGAATCGTGGCCTGCCTTGCGCGCAACGTGCGTGCAAGTGTGTACCCATCCATCTCAGGCATCTGCATGTCGGTGACCAGCAAGTCGTACGAGGCACCTTCGCGCGCGCTCTGTGCAATCAGGTCGTACGCGATCCGCCCGTTGGCGGCGATCGTGACGTCGGCGCCCGCATTACGCAGGTGATATGCGATGAGGCGTTGATTGTCCTCCCCGTCTTCCGCCAACAGGATTCTGCCGTGTAGCGAAGGCATCGTCTCATCGGTCATGGCACGGCGCGACGCGAGCGTCGGCGAAGGCGTCGCGAGATCGTCGATGATCGCCGTTCCCGGAACGGACGTCACAGGAAGGGTAAGCACAAAGCGGGAGCCGCGACCCGGTTCGGAGTAATCGAGTTTCACATCGCCGCCCATCAACGAGGCAAGACGTCGACAAATCGTGAGCCCGAGCCCCGTGCCACCGTAGCGGCGCGTAACGGATGCGTCGGCTTGCATGAACGGTTCGAACAGCGTGTCTCCCTGCGCCTTCGTCATTCCGGGACCGGTGTCTTCGACCTCGATGCGGACGAGCTGCCTGCCCGTGTCGTCGACAATCCCGGCGCGGACGACAATGTGTCCGCGTTCGGTGAACTTTGCCGCGTTGCCGACCAGATTGAGCAGAATCTGGCGCAGTCGAGTCGGATCGCAGTTGATCCGCTCCGGGATCGGCGTGAGCAGCACTGTACGAAGCGTGACGCCCTTTTCGGCGGCCCGAGCCCGCATCAGACTGTCCACGTCAAGCAGCAGTCGCGGCAACGGTGTTTCAATTGCTTCGATCTGCATCTTGCCTGCCTCGATCTTCGAGAGGTCAAGAATGTCGTTGATGACGGAGAGGAGATGCGCGCCGGCCCGACGAACCGTGTCTGCCGTGCCGACCAATCGCGTGTTCTCCCCAGATGAGGCGAGTTCGTCACGGAGGATGTCCGAGTAGCCGAGAATGGCCGTCAGCGGCGTCCGAATCTCGTGACTCATGTTGGCCAGGAATTCGCTCTTTGACTGACTCGCCATCTCTGCCTGCGCCGCCATATCGTTGGCCCGCGCCGTCGCGTTCTCCAGACTCTGGTTGATGTCGAGCAGTCGATTGTGTGCGGTTTCCGTCTCTGCCCGCGCTTCGCCGAGTGCGATCTCGCGCTCAATTTCGGCAGTGACATCGCCGGCCGTACCGAACAGACCGGTCACGGTGCCGTGCTCATCCCGCTTTGCATGCCCGGCGGCGCGCACGTAGCGCACACCGTCGGTCGATGCCCGCAGTCGCAGCACCAGTGAGTACGGCTCACCCGTCTCCGCGGCTCTGGCAACAATTATCCGCAGACGAGCGGCATCCTCGTCGGCGTAAAAGCTCATCGCGGTATCGAAGTCGGGCGCGCCCAGCGATTCATCACACTCGAACAGCGCGAAGAGTTGCTTTGACCATTCGATGCGCCCGCTGGTGAGGTCGAATGACCAGCTTCCCATCCGGGTGAGGGCCTGCGCTTCCTCGAGGGAAGCGGTCGCCGCCTGCAGTCGCAACTCCGCTTCCTTTTGCGCGGTGATATCGAGCCGCAGCGACACATACTTTTCGATACGGCCGTCGGGTCCGCGGTGGGGCACGATGGTGCTATCCACCCAATACAGCGACCCGTCCTTCCGACGGTTGCACACCTCACCGCGCCAGGACTGACCGCTTCCAATGGTGCGCCACACCTCGATCCAGAACGAGCGATCGTGCGTGCCCGAGTTCAGAATCCGATGATCCATGCCCAACAGTTCTTCGCGCGGGTATCCGCTGATGCGACAGAAGCCGGTGTTTGCGTCGATGATTCGCCCGCGCCGATCCGCAACCGAAAGAATCGAGTGCTCATCAAGCGCACTCTGGAGCGCGGTAACTTCACGCAGCGCGCTTTCGGCCTCGTTGCGCGCTTCCGAGGCCTCGAGCTGCGCGTGCATGAGCGCATCGATGTCCTGCATTGAACCAGCCACACGAATGGCTCGGCCATCGGCGCCGCGCTGCGCCTTGCAGCGGAGGCGGAACCAATTGAACGATCCATCAAGCCGCCGCATCCGAAGTTGCGCGTCGACGGGGGTATTGTTGCGGAGCAGCTGACCCATTGCCTCGAGGATTGGTGCACGATCGTCGTCGTGGAGACCCTCCCGAAAGGTCGTCAGCGTGATGCGCGGACGCGGGGCGTCGTCGGCAAATCCCATCAACGCCCAGCAGCGGGGCGAGAACCAGATTTCGTCCGACTCGACGGTCCAGTCCCAGAGTCCATCACTGGCGCCGGCGATTGCCGCGTCGTACCGCGACTGTGCCACCTCTGCGCGCAACTCGGCGACTTTGCGGTCGGACACATCCTGCTGCACGCCGGAGACACGGAGTGCCGTGCCATCGGGTCCACGTTCGGTGACCTTGCCGGTTGCCAACACCCACGCCCACGAACCGTCGGCACGCCGCAGGCGATGCTCAGAGACGTATTCCGTCGATTCGCCTCCCAGGTGCGCACTCGCCGCGCGCATCACGTCGGCTTTCTCGTCCGGATGCAACAAGAGGGCAGCCTCACTGACGTTGCTCGCAAAGTGCGCCGGGTCGTAGCCGAGCGTTTCGGCAAATCGTGCGTTGTAGGTGATCTGCCCGCTCGGGACGTGCCAGTCCCAAGTGGCCAGGCCGGCGCCGTCAACGGCAAGCTCAAGGCGCCGCGCCTGCTCGACACGCTCGGTGACGTCGCTGAGAGTTGCAATGACAGAACTGATCTTGCCGAGCGCGCCGCGGACTGGCGTTGTGCTGACGGAGATCCAGCGACGCGTGCCGTCGGTGTGCTGAATGCCATGCACGAAGTCGCGAACCGCATCGCCTGTTTTGAGCGTGACCGCGGCCGGTAGCTCACTTCTAGGCATTGGCGTGCCATCGACGCGCAGATGGCCCCACCGCGCATCGAGTGCGGTGCGACCAAGCAATTGATCGGCGGTCACACCCAGAATTGACTCAGCGGCAGGATTGCATTCGGTCAGCGTCCCGTCGCTTCCAATCACCACCAGCCCTTCGCTGATCGTCTCGAAAATCGACGACAGATCTTCCCGCTGTTCGACCAACAAGGAGATGTCGGCCTCCATTGACATGAAGCCGGTGAGTGTCCCATCGCCATCGCGCAGCGGTTGAATATCGACATCAACCCAGAAGGTGTGACCGTCCTTGGCGCGGTGCAGCAGATCGGCGCGAAAACCTTCGCCAGCGGCAAGTGCCGCACGCAGTGCGATCAGCACGTTCGGATCTGTGCGATCGCTGTGGAGGAGAATGCCGGGCACCTGTCCGGCCGCTTCTTCCGGCGAATAGCCCGACATGCGCACAAAGCCTTCGTTCACCCACGTCGTCCGGCACTCGGCGTCCATGAAGATGACCGAGTTGTTGGTGCGCTGTGCTGCCATGGACAGGTACTCGAATTCTGTCGCGCGTTGCGTTGCGACCAAGTGCTGTCGCCGGACAAGTCGGACCACAGGCTCGACGATCAGCAGCGAGATCGACAACAGCACGAGCAGAAACGTTATGCCGACGACGGCGACACGTTCAACCGCGTCGTGGCTTTCCATTTCGCCGACCGACTGCAGGAGTGTGACCACGCCGTCGATCGACGGCAGATACGCATCGGCAAGGTCGCCGAGTTGCAACGCGACCGATTGACGAGGGGTAGCGTCTGCGGCCAGTTCCCGTGCTGTGGCCAGTAGTTGACGTCGCGACGGCGCGAGTCGTTCAAATACCTCGCGCGCACTGACAAGCTGGCTATCCCCTCCCACGATCATCGAATCGGTGAGCGCCAGGATCGTCCGGGCATCTGACTCCACGCGCTCGATCGCCTGTGTAAGCTGCGCGCGATTGTCGGTGTTCGAGGTGTCGTATACGACGACGAGTGCACGCCGGGCAATCGCTTGCGTGAGCATGCGCTGCCTTCCGGCGAGGTTGATCAGCTGCGGGGTGCGGGAGGTGAGCGCGATCGCGCGGGTGCGTGCGACAAGTGACAACCCCAGCACGACGGCGAGCACGGCGAGTGCACCATGAAAGGCGATGCGCACGCGCTGGTGAGGGCTCCCCGGTGCTGCTCCGTGCGCAGCTGGCAGTGCGGCTTCAATCCGGCGGCGATCAATCGACCACGCTATGAGCGGCGCGATGAACAGCGCTGAGGCAAATGCCGCAATGACGGCGCGGAGGTTGTGCTGCGGCAGGCGCACCAGCTCCGCGAAACGCTGCGCGCCAGCGCCGAGGCAGACCATGAGTACGACGATGATCGTCAAATCCGACCATGCCCGAACTCGAGTCGCGACTCGGAGTCGCCGGGCAGGTGGTGCAGAATCGTCGGACATGCGCGAGGGTCTGTGGGGGTATGTGAGAGCGGCGCGCGAGGAGGCCAGCCGTCACGTTTACGCCACCTGCTGTCACTGGTTATCGACGCACGTGTCGGTCGACTTGAATGGCTGGTGGGCGGCGTTCACACCTTGTGGGTGGAGAGCAGCAGACTCGTCTCCGAATTCGAGATCCCCTTGATGGTCCGGATCCCTCGCAGCGCCTCGTCGAAGGTCTCGAGGCTATTGGTACCGAGTTCCGCGATGATGTCCCAGCGCCCATTGGTGGTGTGCAGGGCGCGCACTTCGGGGTAGCCGCGGAGGGTTTTGAGGATGATGTCGGAGCGATCCCCTTCGACGCTGATCATC
>JBKJTE010000046.1:0-4210 GCA_046590495.1 Gemmatimonas sp.
CTGGGAGGGGCGCCGGCTCCAGAAGGGCGGGACGAGCTATCGGCACAGCCGCCGGCAAAGCCGCACGCGAGGAGCACGAGCGCCTTCGCGGAGAGCGTGCGCACGGGCGTAAACTACCCGTCGACGACCGACGCGGGGAGGGGGCGAAGCGGCGCGATTGGCCTCACCTCAGTCCGATTCGATCCCGATCGGTCGAATGACGCGGTGTCCTGACCGAGCAAATATTCGCCGCTGATGAACAGCTCTCAAACCCATCTGCGCTTACGGCTGAGCTCGTGAGCCTTGGCGGGCTGGGTGTGCGCTTGAGTGCGTGAGGAATCTCACCGGAGAGTGGTGCGCCTGTGGACGCGCCGCCAACCTGCTCACCGGACCTCGCCGCGATCGCCCCCAACGAGGAAGTCGGTATGTCTGTTCGGTTCGCACGTACGCTGATTGGTGTCACCGCGGCGCTTCTTACACGCGCCACGATCGCCGACGCACAGCTCCCCGTCACCTGGACTCAGGGAGTTTCGGGAAACTGGAATCAAACGGCCAGTTGGACGGGCCTGCAGGGTGG
Source organism: Gemmatimonas sp. (assembly GCA_046590495.1). Taxonomy (GTDB): domain Bacteria; phylum Gemmatimonadota; class Gemmatimonadetes; order Gemmatimonadales; family Gemmatimonadaceae; genus Gemmatimonas. Next base: position 557 of record JBKJTE010000046.1, read on the forward strand.
CGACCTTTTCCCGCAGAACGGTGCGCGAAGCTACACCGTCACGATTGGCGCGAGCGCCGGGCAGGTCGGTCTGACCAGCGTCGTCTTCGATCAGACCACCGGCGCCGCCGGTAACACGATCACTATAAGTGGTCTGAATCTGACGCCGGTGCTCAACGCCGCGGGGATACCCGCCGCCGAGTTAGTGCTTGGCCCCGGCACGCTCTTGAATGCGGGGTCGCTGGCGAACTTCTCGGGGTCGACGTTGTCAGGTGGACGCTACTTCCTCGACGGCACGTTGCGATTCAACGGCGCCAACATTCAGACGCTGGCAACCGGCACGACGCTGGTCTTCAATGGCGCAGCGGCCAGCATTTTGAATCAGGCGAATAACGCCAACGCGCTGACGAACTTCAGTGTAAATCAGGGCGAGTTCGATATCAGAAACGGCTTCAATCACAGCACGGTCGCCGGCTTCCAGAACGCGGGGATCGTCAGCGTCAGCGAGAGCTCAGTCTTCTCGTTTGGCGCAAATTCGGTCAACACAGGTCTGGTACTCGCGTTGGGCGTATCAGGCATCGGGACGGTGTCGCTCAACGGCGGCAATTTCACGAACACCGGTGGCAGTCTGGTTGCGGGTAATCAGGGCGTTGTCGTCATCAATGGCACGAACTTGATCGGCGGAACCGTGAACACCAACGGGTCCGGCCAACTGGTTGCCACCAACAACGGGAACAACTTCGCCACCGGCGTAACGTTGAACGGCGCGCTCGATCTGGCGAGTAACGTTGGCACGCTGCGCATCCTGAACGACCTGACCCTCAACGGCACCGCGTCGATCAACAGCAACAGCGTACTCGCATTTCAGGGGACGCAGTCGCTTGGCGGTACCGGCACGGTGGTCTTCGGGAACACCGGCGGCAACAATCGCCTCGCGATCGACGCCAGCAACTCGGTCCTGACCATTGGTTCCGGCATTCAGCTGCGCGGTGAAAACGGAACGATCGGTGCGCAAGCATTCCTTGGCAGTGGCAGCACAGCACTCGTCAACAACGGCCGCATCTCCGCCGATGTCTCGGGCGGGCAACTGCTTTTCCAGCAGGCCGCGGTCACCAATAACAATGTCGTTGAAGCGTTGAACGGCGGTACCATCCACATCAATACCGCGTTCACCAACGGCAGCAATGGCCAGCTGAACGCGGCCAACAACGGTGTCGTGCTGCTGAATGGTGTGACGTTGACGGGCGGAACGATCAACACCACGACCGGCGGCAAGTTCGTTGCCTCGAACAACGGCAACAACTTCATGAACGATGTCACGATCAACGGCGTCGCTGATCTCGCCACTGCGACTGGGTCCGTGCGCGTAAATGGTTCGACCGGACTGACACTCGGCGCCGGTTCGCTCTTCAACATCAACAGCAACAGCGTGCTCGCGTTTCAGGGCGCGCAGTCACTCGACGGCAGCGGCACTGTTGTCTTTGGAGGCACAGGGTCCAGCAATCGCGTTGCCGTCGACGGCTCCGGGTCGCAGCTGACGATCGGCGCCAACGCAAAGATTCGCGGCGAGAACGGCACCATCGGGACACAGGCGTACATCGGCAGCAACGGCACGACGATCGTCAACAACGGCCGGATCTCGGCCGACGTCAACGGCGGTACGATCAACATCACGCAGGCGACCGTCACCAACAACGGTGTGCTCGAAGCGCTGAATGGTGGTCGACTCGTCTTGAGCAGCGATGTTGCCGGCACCGCGAACGGGCAGATCCTCGCCGGTGCCGGAAGCACCGTGCTGCAGAACGGTGTCACGCTCTCGGGAATCATCAACACGAGTGGATCGGGCACGTTCACCGCCAGCAACAACGCGAACAACTTCCTGAGCGGTGTCACGCTCAATGGCAACATGGATCTCGCGTCAGGGACCGGGGTCGACCGCGTGGTGGGTGGGTTGGCGCTCAACGGCACCGTCAGAGTCAACAGCAATAGCGCGCTGGCCTTTCAGGGGACGCAATCGCTGACCGGCAACGGCTTCCTACTGTTCGGTAACACGGGCAGCGGCAATCAGCTCGCGATCGATGGCAGCGGCACGGCGCTTACCGTCGGCTCTGGCATCGTCATTCATGGCGAGAACGGCACCGTCGGCGCGCAGCGATTCCTCGGCAGTAACGGCACGTCGATCATCAACAACGGCCGCATTTCGGCAGACGTGAGCGGTGGTACAATCACCATCGCGCAAGCAACCGTCACCAACAACGGCACCCTCGAAGCGCGCAACGGCGGGCGACTGGTACTGAGCAGCGATGTTGCAGGCACCGCGAATGGTCAGATTCTCGCGGGCGCGGGAAGCACGGTGCTGCAAAATGGTGTCACGCTTTCCGGGATCATCAACACCAGCGGAAGCGGTACGTTCACCGCCACCAACAATGGCGCCAACTTCCTGAATGGGGTGACGCTCAACGGCAATCTGGATCTCGCGACCGCCACTGCGGTCGATCGCGTGGTGGGGGGCATGGCACTCAACGGCACGGTCGCCGTGAACAGCAATAGCGCCCTCGCGTTCCAGGGGAGCCAGTCGCTCACAGGCAACGGCTTCATTCTCTTCGGTAACACGGGTTCAAGCAATCAACTCGCGATCGATGGCTCCAACACGGCACTCACCGTCGGCTCGGGCATCGTCATTCACGGCGAGAATGGTACGGTCGGTGCACAGCGATTCATTGGTAGCAACGGTACATCGCTCATCAACAATGGACGCATCGCCGCCGACGTGTCGGGCGGAGTGATCGATCTTTCGCAGGCCACGTTCCAGAACAACAATATTCTGGAAGCCAAAAACGGCGGCACGTTGCGCATCAACAGCGCCGTCAACAACAGTGCGTCCGGACAGATCAACGCGAGCAGCAATGGTGTTGCACTGCTCAACGGGACGACCATCACTGGCGGCACCATCAACACGTCGGGCGGCGGCCGTTTTGTTGCAACCAACAATGGCGGCAATTTCCTCAACGACGCAACGATTGCCGGTACGGTCGATCTCGCAACGGGAACCGGAGTGATCCGCGTCAACGGGTCAACCGGCCTCGCAATGCAGTCAGGCGGCTTGATCAACATCAACAGCAATAGCGTCGTCTCGTTCCAGGGCACGCAAGCGTTGAGTGGAACGGGCGAGATACGCTTCGGCAACACCGGATCGAGCAACGAGATCGCGATCGATGGCTCCGGATCACAGCTGACGATCGGTGCCGGCATTCTCGTGCACGGGATCAACGGCACAGTCGGGCCCCAACACTTCATCGGATCCAACGGCACGGTGTTGATCAACAACGGCACGATCAACTCTGACGGCGGCGGTGTCATCACGGTCGCCGCCTCGCCGGTTGGCACCTTCACCAACAACGGCACCCTCCGCGCCGAAAATGGTACGCTCAACCTCGCACGCTCCGTGTCCGGTACCGGCACGCTGCGCGTCGATGCGACCGGCGTATTGAACATGAGTAGCGGCGGCGCCAACACACAGAATCGTCTCGAGATCGGCAACACCGGCGCCGCACTCAACACGGCCAATCAGAACATTACGATCAACGCAGACTATACGAACGCTGGTAGCGGCGTCGGCAACGCGTTCAACAATCGGGCAGGCATCAGTGGCACCGGTCAGATTCTCGCCGGCGG
>JBKJTE010000107.1:0-12128 GCA_046590495.1 Gemmatimonas sp.
ACACGCCGACGCGCAGCGCGGCGAAGACGACGTCGCTCAAGTGCCCGCGTGTTACCCACGCAGCGGTTGCGCGACCTGCAGCAAGCGAAAGGAGTGCGACGGCGGCAAGAAGACTGAATGCCGCCAACGCGTCCGCATCCCGTAGGACGAGTGTGCAGGCGAAAGCGAGTGCGCCCCCAACCATCCAGCGTGTCTCCACCGACGCTGCACCTGCGCGACCTCGCAGCAACACTGCAAGCGCGACCACGCCGGCAGACGCCCAGAGCGTGACGCCCAGCCCCGGTCGGCCAGAGCCGCGCACGAGCAGGTCTGCCAACACACCAAGCACTATCGCGCACACTAACGCCGGCATTCTCAGAGCCAGACGCGCTTCCATTCGTTCGTCCACGCTCGCGCTCATGACGCCACCGCTGCGATTCGCGCGACACTCGGCAGACCGCCGTATCGTCGCTGACGCCGCCCGAACTCGGCGACCGCTGAGGCCAGCGCGCAGCCATCAAAGTCGGGCCACGCGACCTCAGTGAAATACAGCTCCGCGTACGCGCTCTCCCACAACAGGAAGTCGCTGAGCCGTTGCTCGCCGCCGGTGCGAATCAAAAGGTCAACATCTGACACAGGATGATCGGGTGACGGATCGAGTCGACGGGCAAGTGATTCGCGGCTGCGCGCCACATGCCCGGCAGCACGCACTATCTCATCTCGCGACGAATAGTCGATGGCCAGCCGCAGTCGCAGACGCGTGCCTGCGGCTGTCGCCCGTTCGGCACGCACGATCGCACCCAACACCGGCGGCGGGAGACGGTCGCGCCGTCCCAGCACTTCGATGCACACGCCCTGGCGGATACACGACGTCAGCTCGGTACGCAGATAGCGTTCGAGGAGTCGCATCAGCGCGGCGACCTCGGGACCGGGGCGCTTCCAATTGTCGGAGGAGAACGCATACAGCGTAAGCACGCCGATCCGGTGCGCCGGCGAGGCCTCAACGATGCGCCGGACCGCCGAAAGGCCGGCGAGGTGGCCGGCGGTGCGAGGCAGGCCGCGTGCCTGCGCCCAGCGTCCATTGCCGTCCATGATGATCGCGACGTGCAGCCCGCGCGTGGTCAGATCGCTCTGCAGCATACCGTTCTGCTCCGCAGCCGTGTGCAGGTGGACCGTCCGGGTCTGTGGCCTCGGACGGCTTGCCAAGTACTTTGTATCGTAAAGTACGAGGACACACCGCGCAAGGTTTCAGTGGTCCGTTTTGGCGTCCAGATCCCGCGTCATCTCGATCATTGTGCGACGGAAACCCGCGCGCTCAAACAGTTGCTGCGCCGGCGCGTTCCTGGCCGCGGTCGAAAGCACAAACTGACGCGCGCCGAGCGCCGCGAGACGGTCTGTCAGCCCTTCGAGCAACATGCGGCCGACGCCCTGCCCCCGATGCGCCGCGTCGACCACGATATCGATGATTACGCCCGCCGGTCCGCGCAACGACATGTAGTCGTAACCATCTGCGCTCCCCCACGCGTAGCCGACAACGACACCGTCTCGCTCAGCGACGACGACCACGACATTGGGCTTCCCCACTTGCCGCCGCACATACTCACCGTAGCCGCGGGCCGTCTCTTCGGTGGGCGGAATGAATCGCGCCGGATCGAACTCGTGATGCAATCGAACAAGCACCCCACCGAGCTCGCCGATTGCAATTGCGTCGGATCGTGTTGCAGCGCGGAGCAGTGCGATCGGGCGGTCAGACGGGGACATGGACTTGAGACTCGGCTCGAGGACGATCAGCGCTGTCGTGGCGAAATGGATGGTGCGGCATTCTGCGGCGCGAAGCTCCGCGTACACGCTACGGTATCACCACTCCCTGCTTCACGCGCATGGTGATCTTGCGCGTGTTCGCGAAGTCATCCAGCGGATTGCCGCCGAGCACGAGAAAGCTCGCCTCAAAACCATTCGCGAGCTTCCCGAGTTTACGCTTCGGAAAAATTGTCGCCGGCGAATTCTCGCCCCACCATTTCAGCAGCGTCAAATTGTCCACCGCATGGAGCGCGGCGAGTTGCTCAGTTTCGAAGTCTGCGGTGCGGGAATACTCATCGCTGCCGACGGCAATACGCACGCCGGACCGTTGCAACACACGCAGATTTTCACGCAGCATCGCGCGCGTTTGTTCGGCGAGTGGTGCCTGTTCGCTCGTCGCGGGGACGCGTGCCAGCAATTCGACAACACCGCCGACAGTCGTGACGACGGTAGTACGCGCGCGTGCGGCGCGTCGGGCGTCATCATCAGTGAGCTGATAGCGTGAAATCTGCCCGTAGCTTTGTGTGTCGTTACGATCGGGGCGGAATCCGGGTAGATGATTGATTTCGTCGACGCCCGCGGCCACGGCGTTGCGAAAGTCCTGCGCGGTCTCAACGTGCGTGCTCACGCGCTTCCCAGCCGTGTGCGCACGGCGAACGATCTCCGGAAGCAGTGCCGGGTTCAGCCCACGCCAATCGCGATAGGTGGAATCGGTGCGACGCTTCTCGTACTCTTCCGAATAGAGGAGGTACGTCTTGATGAAATCTGGTTGCCCGGCGATGATGCGCGGCCACTTGGCGTCGAGCATCGCGATGTCGTCAATGATCCAGTAGAAGCCGCCTTCACCGTCTGCGTCAGTCCACGCACCGCGCGTGATCTGTCGCTGTGCAATCGCGACCGGATGCCCACCCGGGCCAGTGAGCCCGCCGTTCGCAAACGTGACATCGATCCCGGTCGGCAGATTGATGCGGCCGAGTATCGGTGTCGTGAATCGTCTGAGACTGTTGGGATTCTTGACGTAAAAGACGCCGGCCTTGAGATGCATTGCCGCGACTGCGTCAAACCGCGTCGACTCCACATTGTGCGAGTGTGCTTCGGCGAATGGGGGCACGACAAACGCGCCCTTCAAATCGGTTGTCTTGTCGATGCGCGGCGGGCGGCGTGACGTGAAGACACCGTCGACGACGTAGCGATCGCCGAGTTTGAAAGTGGTCCCGTCAAACCAGCGCGCATTGGTGAAGTGCTGTGCGGACTTCGCGCCGACGGTCGCCTTCGTGGATGGCACAATCGTCGTACTGGCAGTCTTCAGCGAATCCACCAGACGACGGACCCGAACCGCGATGGCATCGCGGCTGGCGGCGTAGTTCTCGCTCGCGGCGGGCAGCGCATCCCACTGGGCGCGTGGGGCTGGCGCGGCCGCCGTCAGACTTGGCGCGAGATCGAACGAAACGACGTAGCTCGCCTGCACGAGGTCGGTGGCCGCAAGCATTCGTGGCTCGAATCCGGCAAGCTGAAAACTGTCGGCGACGAGCTTTGCTTGCATCCATGTCGGCACCGTGGGATCTGCGGCGGAGCCGCGCGAGAGCGCCCGCATTGCAAGCCCGACCTCGGCGGCGTAGCGCTCAAAGAGCAGCTTTGCGATCAAACTCTTGACGGTGCCGTGTTCGCAAACAAAGAGCACCGTCGGTGCCGATGGCCGGACTGGCGTCGGCGCTGCGCTAGTCTGGCCACGCGCCGCCGCGACGGGCGCAACGAGCAGGAGTGCGATGATCAAACGCTTGAGCATTCTTGCATCCTCGTGGGTGCAGCGCGGTTTCACCAGCCCTCAACCGGATTTCGATGCGCATAGGTAGGAACACCGCCCAAGCCAGACTACTTGGCTACTGCGCGAAATCGTAGACGGCGGCGACGCGCTGCTGAGGTGAATCGGTGTGCACACCTGCGAGCAGCAAGGCGCGTTGCGTAACGGGCGATCCGGTCGAATTAGAACCGATACCGCACGCCAATTTGGAGCTGGTACGGATCGCCGCGCTTGGCGAGCACACCGATCTTCTCGTTCACGGTGTAGCGGTACGTTCGCGTGGTCTGATCGAAGCCGACCACGTTGAGTAGCGCGAGTTGTTGCGAGAGCGGATTGCTCGCCGAAATCCCCTGCGGAAGCAAGTACTGCGCCCCCCAGTTTGCATTGAGCAGGTTCGCAACGTTGTACACGTCGATCGTCAGCTCCGCTTGTTGGCCCGCGACAATGGCAAACGACTTGGCGAGTCGCATGTCGATGCGCTCGGACCACGGAGCGTGGCCGCCATTGCGATCGGCAACGCGCCCGAGACTTCTGGCGATGTAGTCGCGCGCGACGCTCTGTGTGTTGGCGAGCACGCGGCGCATGGCTGCGGCGACATCAGACGGCGTGCGTGAATCATCGGGGTCGAAAATAAACGCGAGATCGTTGCCGGTGTAATCGTCGCCGTTGATATCGCCATTCACCACGAGTGAGAATGGGCGTCCGGTGGTCCCGACATAGCGCGCACTCGCAACGAATCCATGCCACGCCGGGAGCGCGACAAGTGCAGTGATTTTGTGGCGGAAGTCGTAGTCCGACGGCCCCCATGATCCCGAGATGTCGCGCGGATCGCCTTTGACCGGTGTGAAGAGCGAGGCGGTGCGCGCAATGCAGCAGTTGAAGGTGGAATTGTCGCGTGAATCATTCCACGTGAACGACGCGCGCACACTCGCGCCTTGGGGGAGTGCATAAACGCCCTCGAGAATCGCGCTCCGTTCGCGCGCACGTCCGGTCGATACGAGTTCGAGCACATGGGTGAACTCCCGATGCATGAACGCATTCACCGCAGCCGTCTTTCCTGCTGCCGTGATGGTGTTTGCCGGTACGAACACCGGACGATTCTCCTCGGCGCCGAGCGCAAACGCCGCCGTGCCGAGGTTGCGATCGAAGTACTGGTAGTTCTGAAACGTTTCCACTCCAAGCACGGTGGCCGTCACGCTGAACGCCCGCGTGATGCGACGCGCGTAACTGGCGCTCGTCTTCCACGAGACCGGCGCGCGGAAACTGGAACTCATCAGGTTCACATACGACGGCGCCTTCGTCCCGGCAGGCACACCAGGAACCGTCGAAAGGTCACTGCGATACGACGCGAAATTCGGAGTCGGCACCTGTGATCCGGTGAGCGTCAGGTCCGCAAGCTGTGTCCCGTTGAAGAACATGTTGTTGGCTTGCAGATAGTACTGTGGTTGCGCGGCAAACGCGCCCGCTCCGACCCGCACCACATCGCCACCATCGCCTCGCGGATCCCACGCCAACTGCACTCTGGGCTGCACCTTGGTCCAGTCCGTGGGGGTGTGATCGGTGCGGAGACCAAGCGTCTGCTGCACGAGCGCGTTCGGGTCGGCCGCAGTGCGAAAGTTTGTCACGTCCCATCGCGCGCCGATGGTGGCAAGGAGCGATGACGTCGGATGCCATTCGGCCTGGGCAAAGAGCGCCGCGTCGAGCACCCACTGACGCGATTCGGGTTGCGCACCGTACGGAACCTGACGCGTGTATCTGGACGCATTGAGATTGTCGAGTGCACCGAGCGAATCGAAGGCAAAGAGACCTCTTTCATCGATCGGGACGAAAGTGCGCAGATAGGTCAACGAGTTGTCGGTGCCGAACGTGATGAGCGCGTTGCCAGTCTGCCAGTACACGACATTCGCCAACTGATACTGGCGTTCGCCGGAGCGCTCCGGGGCGAGGCGGTTTCCGCCGAATTGCAGCATCACGTCGCCGGTGGTTCGGTCGGGGAGTGCGGAGCGCACGCGTACGAATCCGCGCGGTACATACGTGGTTGGCGTCAACCTGCGATCGGCGAGGGAGAAGCCGAGTTTGAATTCATTCTGCACCGTCGCACCCAGCGTTGACCGAAGTGACAGCAATGTTTGATTGTCGACCGAACGGCTGCTCGAACGCGACTCGACAAGAGCGATGATCTGATCACCAACGCCGTCGTCCGGACTGTCCGAGTTGCTGAAGTTGTTGCGCAGTGTGAGATGATGTTGCTCGCCGATTTGCCAATCGAGACGAGCAAACAGAGTGTTTGCCTCGGGGCGGCGACTGAATACACCAACCTGTTTCATCGACGCGCCAACGCCATACTTACGCTGGAGAATGTCGATGAAGCGCGCGAGCGAATCCTTGTTGACCTGGGCGATGATTTCATCGCGCGTGGTGCGGAGATCGGCGATGGCCAGCGGCACGCTTGACTGTTGGCGATCGAACGCAAGGAAGTAGTGCAACTTGTCGCGAACCAGTGCGCCTCCGGCGGCTCCACCAAGTTGCCACAGGTTGAGTCGACGCAACTGGCGACCGCGCCCGAGATAGTCGAACGAAGCGCCGAGTGCATCGTCGCGATGATAGGCAAAGAGTGACGCGGTTGCATCGTTGGTACCCGAACGGGTCACGGCACTTATGGTACCGCCACCCTGCCGTCCCTGCGTTACATCGTAGACGTTGGTGATGACTTCGAACTCGCGAATCGCTTCCATCGAGAGTGTGTAAGGACCACGACCGAGTTCACCGCCGCGGAGCATATTGCGTGCTTGCATGCCGTCGATGCGCACGTCGGTGGAGGTTGGTCGCGCTCCCCCGATCGACAGATCTGCTCCCACCGTTGGCGCGAGACTGGCGAGATCGGTGAAATTGCGTCCAAGCGTCGGTACGTTTTGAATCACCTGCGCATCGATGCGCGTGCTGGCGCCAATTCGTACCCGTGTGTGTGTCGTCGAATCGCCCCGCACCAGTAGGGTGTTGAGCGTCGTCGCGATGGGCGTCAGCGTGATGTTGACGGTCACGCGCGCGCCGAGTGTCACCTGAATACGTGCCCGTTCAGCCGGAACGTAGCCGGCGAAACGCGCGGTCAGTCGATACGCGCCACCGAGTGGCAGCTGCGCGAAGACGAACTGCCCGGTGGTCGACGACCGTGTCGAGGTGACGAATCCCGTGGCTTCGTTGCGAATGGTAAGCGTCGCGGCGGCGATCGGGTCGCCCGCGGGCCCTAGGACGCGCCCATCGATGATGGCGTCGGTGCCCTGTGCGGCAACGCGGGGGTGCGGAAGGGCGACAAGCAGTAGGCCAACAAGCGTCGCGACCACGCGGTGGCGGGTCGTCTGACGAACAAGCATGCGAGGAGTCCATTGTTCAGGTGAAACAGACGCCTCATTTTAGCATGCAGAGATATTTAAGGGAACATAGAGACCTTATTTTTCGCCGATTGTCGCGACTAGCCTCGTGCTTTGGCAATCATGATTTCGGTGGACTTAATAACGGCGAATACTTCATCGCCTACGGTCAGTCCCAGACGCTCGGCCGACGAACGAGTGATGATCGACACGATGTCCTGATCACCGATCGCTACATGCACTTCGGCCATGATGCCGTCGGACACGATCGACGTCAGACGTCCGCGAAGGCGGTTGCGTGCACTGATCTCGAACGCGCTTGGCGAGTTGTCTACCGCAGGGGTGGATGCACGCGCGGTCAACAACCGTGCCCGCGAGAAAAGCCATTTTCGACCGAAGCGAGTGGCCGGCAACTCACCGGTACGAGCGAGATGCTGCACGCGCTTGACGTGCAGGTGCAACAGTTTTGCAGCTTCGGCTGCGGTGATGAGATCGTCCATGCGGTGAAGTGTACTACGAACCAGGAAACGGCTGCAGCCATCGGTCAGACCGCGCTACAGCATGGCGGCGTGCTGACCGATACTCCGGATTATGCCGCTGCTCGCCGCTGGTCACGTCGCCGACATCTGGTCCGATCTTCAGGCGCGCCCCCGCCGGCGAGCACGCGTTGGACTGGTCGCAGCCGTGTTGCTGGGGTCTGCGCTAATCTGGGCCATCGTTCGCATCCCGGTCGAGTGGAGTACCGCCGTCCGGGATCACGCACAGCGACGCGCGCACCTCTCGCTGGCGCTGATGGGCACGCGCGCCGAGGTCGCCGCGCTGCGGACGCAGATCACGATGCGGTGCGACAGTACCACGGTGCGCGCGCTGGTGAGACACAGCCTCTCAGCGCATGACGCCCGACGGTTCTTCGTGCGGTTTCGCGGTGACGAACGGGTGTGCGGCCCTTTGGGCTCCGACGCGTTGTTGCCTGCAGTGACTCTGTCGCATCTGATGCCGCTCGCTGTTGCTGGGTTTGGCTCGGCCCGTACGATGTACGCGCTGTACCCTGCAGACGGGTATGACGTGATCGCCGAGCTGGGTGGCGACGTCGTCAGCGTACTGGACGCGCCGGTACCGAGCAGTCGCTTCAAATGGACTCACGCCATCGTTCCAGCGTCCTCCCCACCTCACCTGGGAAGGCTGGGGTTGCAGACGAGGCTTGCCGACGGGATGCTGTGGACAACCCAACTGAATGTCATGTCCATACCTCTCGGCCTGCAACGGGACTGGGCGTGGCTTCTGCTGATCGCGGTTATCGGCCTGTTGATCGCGCGTTTGGCGCTGCACACGGCTGTGTTTCGCCGCGTCAGCGCGGAGCATCGCATGCGGCGTGCGGTGCGCAAACGGCGGTTTGAGCCGTGGATTCAGGCCATCGTGCGGGCGGACACACGCGAGATTGTCGGCGGCGAAGTGCTGATGCGCTGGGCGCACCCCGCCAGGGGCATCCTGCCGCCGTCGGAGTTCATCGCGCTGGCCGAATCGACGGACCTCATCCGGACGATGTCGGATATTGTGATGACGAAGGCGCGCGATCGCCTCGCGTCCACGGCGCGGCAGCATCCCGACTTGTACATCTCGTTCAATCTCACGCCACGCGAGCTCGCCGACCCCGGGCTACTCGGTCGGCTGATCCGCGTCTTCGACGACGAGTCGCTGCCGCGACGACAGGTGTTGATCGAGGTGACCGAGCGTGACTTGGTGGAAGACGCCGCCGTCAACACCCTGCACGCCCTGCGCGAGGCAGGCTTTCGCATTGCCATCGACGATTTCGGCACAGGGCACAGCAGCTTGTCATTGCTCGAGCGTGTTCCCGCGGACAAGCTCAAGATCGATCGTGCGTTTGTGCAGAGCATTGGGGACGACGACACACCACGCCCTGTGCTGGACGCGATCATTGCCATGGCACATGGGATCGGCCTTCCATTGATTGCGGAAGGCGTGGAGACCGAGGCGCAGCATCGCTACCTCGCAAAGCGCGGCGTGCAGTGTATTCAGGGGTTCCTGCACGGCCGACCCATGCCGCTGGACGAATTCTCCCGGTTGGTCGCGCCCCCGGATGTGGTTAGCGACGTATCGACGCCCGTGTCACTGGATGGCCTCGTCTTTGCCATGCAGGGCCCCGGCGGCATGGCGATTCGCAACCGGTGGTACCATTTGCGTCGATACCCAAACTGCTTCGTGGCCTCCGATGCGGTGAGCTGGCTGCAGGCGTATCTGGGCATCACCCGCGAACGTGCAGTGCGCGTGGGCGAGCGGCTGACTGCGATGGGACAGATCGAGCACGTGATGGAGGAACATGACTTCAAGGACGAGTACTTGTTCTTTCATGTTCGACCGTCGTTGGTCGATCAGGATGCGCACATGGACAGGCTTCCCGACGCATCGCTGGTTGTTGAGCGCCTGCGCCGCGCCGCGCATCCAGTGTTCGGCGCCGCCTCGGAAGGGCTGCTGCGGTTTGACGACGTGTGCCGCGGCGATCGCCTGATCGCCTGGATCGAGACGCAGTTTCGACTTGCTCGACGGGACGCCCTGCTCGTGGGCGAAGTGCTCATGCGGCGAGGCGCCCTCGTGCACGTATTTGATGACCGTCCCTTCGCCGCCACGCGGGACTTATACCGCCTGGCGCCCGATCGGAATCTCGCCTCCGGCGGCTACCGCGCGACGAGTCCGCATCGCTAGGGTAAGATAAATCTGGTCGGACCGATCGATTGGGCAGAGCGACGCCGAGTGTGCGCTAGCATATCTGCGCTGCTGTCGGCGAGTGTACTTTTCCATCGCGCTGCGTCCGGTGCCGGGTAATGGAGCATCCGCGTAATGAAGCTGTGTCCTGTCACGCCGGAGTTCCGCTGCCGCTGGCGCTCGAAGCTCAGGAGTTGTGCCACCGCTTCGGCGACGCGGTCGCGCTTGATGGTGTCTCGCTCGCGATCGCCGCTGGTCGTGCCGTCGCGTTGGTGGGAGCGAGTGGCTCAGGCAAGACGACTCTCTTGCGCGCGTTCAATCGCATGGTCAACTGTGACAGCGGACGCGTGCTGGTCGGTGGAGCGCCGGTAAGTGCGAGCGCGCCCGAGATATTGCGGCGGCGACTCGGCTACGTTCCGCAGCACGGCGGGCTGCTCCCCCACTGGACCGTCCGGCAGAACGTCGCTCTGGTGCCGCGTCTCACCGGAACGCGCGATAGCGCGGCGGCAATAGACGACGCACTCGAACTCGTGGGGCTTGAGCCGTCGAGGTTCGGGACCCGCTATCCCTACGAGCTCTCGGGTGGGCAGCGGCAACGCGTTGCGCTTGCCCGGGCCCTCGCGGCCGAACAGGAGGCGGTACTGCTGGACGAACCGTTCGGCGCGCTCGACGCGATCTCGCGCGCCGAGGCGCACGAGGCGTTCTCTCGGGTGCGGGCGGCGCGTGGTTTCACAACGCTTCTGGTGACGCACGATCTCGCCGAGGCGGCGCTTCTCGCGGATCACGTGGTCGTGATGCACCGCGGACGGATCGAGCAAGCGGGTACGATGAGCGAGCTGCGCGGTTCCCCAGCCACGCCTTACGTGGCCGAGCTCTTCGCCCGCGCGGCCGCGGCGCACGCCGCGCTGGCACGCGCGTGAGGCAAGTCGGTGCTGCCCGCGCGGCGGCGTCCGGCGCGTTGCTGGTCATCACGTCGCTGGTCATCGCGTCGCGGGCCGTGAGCGCTCAGACGCCTCCTCCGATTCTCACGTCGTCCAGCGCCGCGGTCGTCGTCGCGTCCAAGCCCTTTGGGGAGTCGTATCTCCTGGCCGAGCTTTTCGCGCAGCTCCTCGAGTCTCGCGGCATCGCGGTCGACCGGCGGCCTGGACTCGGTGCGACCGAGATCGCGTTCGGCGCTCTGCGGACTGACGCGGTAGGCGTCTATCCCGAGTACACCGGGACCGGGCTGCTCGTGGTACTGCACGACTCGATCGATGGAGCGCTCCGTGCCGACCCAAGGGCGACCTTTGCACGGGTGGCCAGGGAGTCGGCGTCGCGCTTTGGCGTGCGGTGGCTCCCGCCGCTCGGTTTCCAGAACACGTACGCGATCGCCGTGCGGCGCGAGACGGCTGACCGCCTCCGGCTGCGCACGATCTCGGATCTGGCGCGCGAGGGCGGAGCGCTCACCGCTGGGCTGACCGCGGACTTCATCGGGCGGCCCGACGGCCTCGCGGGCCTCAGTGCCGCATACGGACTCCACTTCCGCGCCGTCCGGCCCCTCGCGCCCGCGGTGAAATACGAAGCGCTCGCGCGGAACGCCGTGGACGTGATCGACGGCTACTCCACGGACGGGTTACTGGCAAAGTTCGACCTCGTGACGCTCGAGGACGACCGGCATTTCTTCCCCCCGTACGAGGCCGCAGCCTTGGTCTCGCCTTCGATCGCCGCGACACGCCCGGATGTGATCGCAACCCTGGCGCTGCTCAGCGACCGGCTCGACGAACCACGGATGCGCGCGCTCAACCGGCGGGTGGAGGTCGACGGGGAACCGATTCCGCAGGTGGCGACGCGCCTGTTGACGGAGCTTGGGCTCGTCGGGGCGACGGCCGGTTCCGCTGGAGCGAGTGCGGCGCCGTCAGCAACGGCCGGGTTCTGGGCCTTCCTTTGGGCGCGGCGCGCCGAAACGGGCTCGCTCGCGCTCCGCCACTTGGCGCTAGTCGTGGTGGCGCTTTTTGCGGCGATTGTCGTCGCGGTACCGCTCGGGCTCGCACTTGAACGGGCGCGCCGCGCCGCAGAGATCGTCATCGGCGCGCTTGGCGTTCTTCAAACCATTCCGAGTATCGCGCTGCTCGCCTTCATGATTCCGCTCCTCGGTGTCGGGGTGCGGCCGGCGTTGGTGGCGCTCTGGCTTTACGCCCTCTATCCAATCGTGCGCAACACCTACTCCGGGGTACGAGACGCAGACCCCGACGCGGTCGAGGCGAGCGAGGCTCTAGGTACAACGGCGCGGCAGCGGCTGCTCTGGGTCCGGCTGCCGCTCGCTGCGCCGATCATTCTCGCCGGGGTGCGCACCGCCGCGGTGATCACCGTCGGCGCAGCCACGCTCGCGGCCTTCATCGGCGCAGGCGGGCTGGGTGAGCCGATCGTCGCCGGCCTCGCCCTCGCCGATACCCGGCTCGTGCTGAGCGGCGCGCTTCCGG